>CAYTVF010000110.1:0-13846 GCA_964441345.1 uncultured Desulfopila sp.
CCCTCCCCCTACCCCCTCCCGCCAGGGGAGGGGAAAAAATCTCAAGGAGGTTTATATGAAACGGCTTGTTTTACTGACCGGATGTCTCCTGCTGCTTTTCTCGATACCCGTTGCCAGGGCCGAGAAAACACTGACCCTGATGACCCACGACAGCTTCAACATCAGCACCGAACTGGTCGCCGCCTTTGAACGGGAAAACGGCGTCAAGCTCCGTTTATTGAAATCAGGCGATGCGGGAGCCGCCCTGGTCCAGGCCATCCTGGCCAAGGACCATCCCCTGGCCGATGTCTTCTTCGGGGTCGATAACACCTTCTTATCGCGGGCCATCGGTGCCGGCATCTTCGTGCCCTACGATTCTCCGCTTCTTGCTAAAATTCCTGCCCATCTTCAGCTGGATAAGGAGAATCGCCTGCTGCCCGTGGATTACGGCGATGTCTGCCTCAACTACGATAAAGCCTGGTTCGTAAAACACAAGCTGACCCCGCCGACCGACCTCGCCGACCTGGTCAAGCCCGAATACCAGGGCCTAACCGTGGTGGAAAATCCGGCGACCTCCTCACCCGGCATGGCCTTCCTGCTGGCGACCATCGGCCGATTCGGGGCGGACGGCTATCTCGATTTCTGGAAAAAACTCCGCGAAAACAAAGTGCTGGTCGCGGGCGGCTGGGAAGATGCCTATTACGGTCACTTCACCTCGTCCGCCAAGGGCGATCGACCGATCGTGGTCAGCTATGCGACAAGCCCCCCGGCTGTCGTCCACTACTCGAAGACCCCGCTGACCGAGGCGCCGACCGCCGCCGTGGTCGCCCCGGGCACCGCCTTTCGCCAGATCGAATTCATCGGCATCCTGCAAGGCACCAAGGAGCCGGAGCTGGCCCAAAAACTTGTCGACTTCATGTTAAGCGAAAGGGTCCAGGAGGATATCCCGCTGCAGATGTTTGTCTTTCCAGCCAATTCGGCGGCCCGACTGCCCGAGGTATTTGTCAAATACGCGGTGGTCGCCGAGCAGCCGGTCGAGGTTTCCCCGGCCGCGATAGACACCAACCGCGACAAGTGGCTCGAGGCCTGGACGACGGCGGTCCTCCGTTAAGCAGCCATTGGCTTTTCCTGCTGCAAAGGAGAACAGCAAATGAATCGGTCAAAACCGTTGCTCCGCTGGCTGCTGTTCTCCCTGCCCCTCATTTTTCTCGCCCTTTTTTATTTTTACCCGCTGGTCAGGATCGGCCTGCTCAGCTTCCTGCCCGATGGCACCTGGAATCCCGCAAGACTCAGCCGCCTCGTCAGTTCGCCGGTCTACGGCCGGATTCTCTGGTTCACCCTCTGGCAGGCTGCCCTATCCACCGTCCTGACCCTGGCGCTGGCCCTGCCGGGCGCCTACGTCTTTGCCCGCTACCGGTTTTTCGGCAAGAACCTGTTCCAGGCCCTGATGACTGTGCCGTTCGTCCTGCCGACCGTGGTCACGGCGGCCGCCTTCCGCTCCCTGCTCGGCTCAAGCGGCCTGCTCAACACCTGGCTGATAGCCGGCTTCGATCTGGCCGTGCCGCCGATCCGGATCGATCAGACGGTGTTCTTTTTCCTGCTCGCCCATGTTTTCTACAATTACACCCTGGTGCTGAGAATCGTCGGCGGCTACTGGGCCGGGCTCGATGCAAATCTTAGCGCGGCGGCACGGATGCTCGGGGCTTCCCCGCACCAGACCTTCTGCCGGATAACCTTGCCGCAGCTCATGCCGGCAATCGGCTCCGCCGCCCTGCTCGTCTTCATCTTCTGTTTCACCAGCTTCGGGGTCGTCCTCATTCTCGGCGGCCCGGGCAGGGCCACGCTTGAGGTGGAAATCTACCGCCAGTCGGTGCAGCTCTTCAACCTGCCGATGGCCGCGGCGCTCTCGTTGATCCAGATTGCCGTGAATTTCCTGCTGATGTGGCTGTACGCGCGGCTTGGCCGGAAAACGCGGGTCGGCTTTTACGGCGATACCGCGACCGGTACGGCGGAAAAAGCCGAAACAGTGGGGAAAAAAACATTCATCGGCCTCAATCTTCTCTTCATGACCATCCTGCTGGTTACCCCGCTTTTTGCCCTGGTGCTGCGCTCGATGAGCGATGACAACGGCCTGACCCTCGACTACTACCGAGCGCTTTTCACCACCGGCAGCCGGTCGGTTTTTTTCGTTGAACCCATCGCGGCGGTCGCCAACAGCGTCGGATTTGCCCTGGCGGCAATGGTCCTGGCCGTCGCCCTCGGTCTCGCCGCCGCCACCTTCCTGGCCTCGGCCCGCACCAGGGGCACCTCCTTCTGGGACGCCGTGATCATGCTGCCTCTTGCCACCTCGGCGGTAACTCTCGGCTTCGGCTTTATCATCGCCCTCAACAGGCCGCCGCTCAACCTGCGCGACTCGCTGGCCCTCGTCCCCATCGCCCACACCCTGGTCGCCTTCCCCTTCGTGGTCCGCTGCATCCTCCCCTGTCTCCGGCAGATCCCCCAGTCCCTGCGGGAAGCGGCCGCCTTGCTCGGCGCCTCGCCCTGGGAAGTCTGGCGGCAGATCGACCTGCCGATTGTCAGCCGGGCCATTCTGGTCGGAGCGGTCTTTGCTTTCTCCATCAGCATGGGGGAATTCGGCGCCTCCTCCTTTGTGACCAGGCCGCACACCCCGACCATGCCGGTGGCCATCTTCCGGTTCCTCGGGCAACCGGGCGATTTAAACTACGGCCAGGCCATGGCCATGAGCTCCATTCTGATGCTCGTCACCTGCTCCGCTTTCTGGTTGATCGGCCGCCTGGACGGATGGACAAGGTTACCGAATCCACCGAACAAGGAAGGGCGACCATGATTGAAGAAAAAAGCGAAAACATCCTGGACGTGCGGAACCTCTCCAACCGCTACGAAGGGTTGCCGCTGCTCCACAACATCAGCTTCGGGCTCAGACAGGGTGAAATCCTCTGCCTCCTCGGCCCCTCCGGCTCCGGCAAGACCACCCTGCTGCGGCTTTTGGCCGGACTGGAGAGGCAAGACACGGGCACCATTTGCTTCCGTGGCCGGGATATCCGGGATATCCCGCCTCATAAAAGAAATTTCGGCATGATGTTCCAGGAGTACGCCCTCTTCCCCCATAAAAACGTGGGGCAGAATGTCGCCTTCGGCCTGGAGATGCAGAAATGTGCTCCGGCGGAGCTGGCAGCGCGGGTCGGGACCGTGCTCGAAATGGTAGGATTGACCGATCTTGCCCACCGCAGCATCGATGAGTTATCGGGCGGCGAACGGCAACGGGTGGCGCTGGCTAGAAGCCTCGCCCCGGAACCGCAACTGCTGCTCCTCGACGAACCCCTCGGCTCTCTGGATCGCACCCTCAGGGACCGCCTGACCGCGGAAATCCGCGCCATTCTCAAAAAACTGGCGGTGACCGCGATCTTTGTCACCCACGACCAGGCCGAAGCCTTCAGCGTCGCCGACAAAGTGGCGGTTCTTCATAATGGGTTGCTGCAGCAGTTCGATACCCCGGAAAATCTCTACCGCCACCCGGCCAACACCACCGTCGCCAGGTTTCTCGGCTTCACCAACCTCATCGACGGCCGCCTTGACGGCCAGGGGATTTTTCATTCGGAACTCGGCAGCATGGTGGTCGCTCATGGGCCCAGGCAGGCCAATGACCATGCAACGCTCCTGGTGCGCCCCGAAGGAGCACACCTGAAGCCCCGGACAACCGGAACAGCCGCTCCCCATACCATAGCCGGCACCGTTACCGATCGCGTCTTCCAGGGCGGCACCTTCCGGGTTACCCTGCACAGCGGCAACCGCCCCCTGACCTTTACCCTGCCGATCGACCCGCCGCCGCCCGCGGCCGGAGCATCGATTGAGCTTGTCCTAAGTCCCGCGGCGCTTGTCGTCATCGAATAGGACTCCCGCCCGTGTTTACAAAATTCATTCAATCTCTTATGCTGCACCGACCGAGAGTTACTCATCAATCGCCGCAAGCCAAAGGAAACTGTTATCGCCGATGAACAAACATTGGGAAATCTGTAAAATCGTCATCATCTATGCCCTCTTCGGCGGTTGCTGGATTTATTTTTCCGATACGGCGTTAGGCTGGTTTGTCAGCAGTCCGGAGCTCATGACCAAATTAGCCATTTCCAAAGGGCTGCTGTTCATCATCACCACCTCCGTTCTTCTGACTCTCCTGATTGCCCGCCTGGACGCCAAAATTAAACAATCGATATATGCACTCCGCGAGAGCGAGGAACGACTGCGCCTTCTTGTCAAGAATTCCTCGGATAGCCTGGTCATCCTCAATGCCGACGAAAGCCAGAGGTACGTCAGTCCAGCGGCCGAGAGAATCACCGGATTTCCGATTGCCGAATTGGCGGGAAGATCCCTCGATACCCTCATCCATCCGGACGACCTGCCGGAGGTCCTGGCCGCCTGGAACGAAGCCGTCGAACATCCGGAAAAGACCGTCACCGTTCAATACCGGCATGATTTCAATAATATGCTCGGGGTAATTCTGGCCCATGCGGAGATCGGTCTGGATCGGTTGGATCCGGCACAGCCGGTTTTTGCCAATCTTCAGGAGATCGGCAAGGGCACCGGACTCGGACTGGCCACGGTCTACGGCATTGTCAAGCAAAACAACGGCTTCATCAATGTCTACAGTGAGCCGGGCCTGGGAACCACCTTCAAAATTTACCTGCCCCGGCACAGCGCCAAAACCAAATGGTCGACGAAGAGCGAGGAGGCGCCGCCGGCCGCGCGGGGCCACGAAACAATCCTGCTGGTGGAGGACGAGCCGATGATTCTGGACATGACCCAGACGATGCTGAAACTCCAGGGATACAATGTCCTGCCCGCCGCAACTCCAGGGGAGGCAATCGGCCTGGCCCGGGACCATGCCGGGGAAATCCACCTGCTGATGACCGACGTGATTTGAGGTGGCATATTTGTTGCTTTGCAGGATAACAGTGGATTTCTCAGTCACTCGCAGAGGAAACCATTCTCAATGGCTTCCTCTGCAATAGAGATAGAATCTCCAACACGTGGTTTCCGAAGATACCGGCATCATCACGCTGCGCATCGTCAACAACACCGGCCATAAACTGATCTCCGGTTTTCCGGAAGGCCGGCGGATGTGGCTCAATGTGAAATTTTATGACGCCGGCAATGCCCTCATCGGCGAGATCAAGCCCTACTCGCCGCTCGTAGTCAGCACCGACGCGCAGGGTAACAAGCAGTATGTCTCCGGCGGGATACCCACCTTGGTGAATTGCGAAGGACAGGAGGTTGAATCGGCGGCCTACAGTCCGCCCGTCTGTGCCGTACCCACCAGGTAGGTTGCTTTTTCCAGCATGACTGGTTCTGAGTTTCTTGCCTTAACTTGGAGATCGACCTGACAGCACTCCATGCATGGCACCCCAGGCGGAGGCCTGGGCACGGTCATTCACGCCGATTTTATTAAAAATGTGAATGACATGGCTCTTGACGGTATGTTGAGAGATCCGCAGCTCCACCGAGATTTCTTTGTTGGTGGCGCCGCGGGCAATGAGGCGCAGCACTTCGATCTCGCGTCTGGTGAGAGGAGCGGGCAGGGCGGAATTGGCCGCATCGATATTTGCGGAGCGCTCTTGTTCAATCGATACCAGCTGCGACTGCAGATCCTGTATCCGGGCCTCGTTCAGATTTATTTTTTGCTGCAGGGAGTTGGAATTAATAGCCGAATCGATAGCAAAGGAAACCGTTTCGACCACATTCCCGTGCCGGTCGTACACGGGAAAAGTCGCCTTCTCCTCCAGCGGCCTGGTCATATGCGGGCAATTGACGATCGATGTAAACTGGCGGGAGAGCGCCGCGGCAAAAGCCATACAGGTGGCAAAACCGCAAGCGCGGCAGTTGGAACCGGGCAGCAGCCGATAGATATCCAGGGCGGAGGACGGTTTGAATTTTTTGTGGCTGGGGACGATACCAGGGCTCCTTTTGGCGATATCCCCTATGAAATCGAAAAGTTTTGGTAAGAAGTCCAAGGCCTGGGGCATATCGCCGATTGGCGTGAAGGCGCCTTCCCTGGCATAAAAGGCGCAAAGACGTTTCTCGAAGACAAACTTAATGTAAACAGGTCGTTCATAGAACCGGGAATGATCGGCCACGGCATTGATATAGGGGAAAAGCGGGGAAAGGTCTTCATCCAGCTGGAACCTGGCGCCATAGGAGCCGCAGGAGATCTCGGCAGAGTGGTCTGCCAGGGGACCGGCGGTAAAAAGCGTCAGGGTATCGTAGGATCTTGTCAGGTCCATTTTCTCCAGGAAATCAACACCGTTCATTTCATTTATCCTCTCGTTCGGCTTTTGCAGGGAAGAAAAAAGGAGTTCATCCCCCATTTGGGCGATTTCAATCCCCTGCAACTCCGCTATAATTCCCCATAAACCGGTTGAGTTCAACGGCAATGTTAGGGATTCGAAAAATAAAGAAGAGGTGAAACATGGCCCAGTTCAAGACCCTGATGGACGTTTTAAAGTTGCTTGAAAAAAGCAATTGCCGGAAATGCGGCGAAAAGACCTGCATGGTCTTCGCAGCCGAAGTCTTCAATGGTAATCGGACGTTAGCCGAATGTCCGCAGGTTCCGGCGGAAATTTCCCGCGAATATTCTCCCCGGACTAAAAAACTGAAGGCGGTCGAACAGGATTGGCAGAATCAACTTGCCGAACTGAAGGCGAAATTGATGAAAATAGACCTGCAGGAGACCGCCTCCCGTATCGGTGCCGATTATGACGGGACCAGATTGATCTTGAAAGTCATGGGCAAGAAGGTTGCGGTAGATTCGTCCGGCAAGGTGGCGACGGAGATTCATACCACTCCCTGGGTTATGGTCCCTCTTATCAACTACATCCTTGCCTGCAAAGGCACACCGGTCGAAGGCCGCTGGGTGCCGTTGCGGGAATTGCCGAGCGGCAGGGACTGGTATCGGCTGTTCGGTCAAACCTGCGAGAAGCCGATGAAAAAGGTGGCGGATAGTTATCCGGACCTGTTTGCCGATCTGGTGGAAATTTTTAATGGCCAGCCGGTTGCGGGTCACTATCAGTCGGATGTGGCCCTGGTCCTTCATCCGCTTCCACTGGTTCCGATCCTGATCTGTTACTGGAACCCGGACGAGGGGCTGGAATCGAGCCTGAATCTCTATTTCGACAACTCCGCCGAAGATAATTTGACCATCGAGGGGATTTATTCACTCGGCACCGGCATCACCCGAATGTTTGAAAAACTGGCCATCAGGCATGGAGGCGCATTTTCCTAAAAAAATGCAAGGGAGGGTTGAAAATGACTGAAAAAGCACCTGTTTTTGCAAAAATCATCAAGGATTACCTGCTCCAGGTTGCACTCATTGAGGCAAAAGGGGATATCGGTGGGTTATTGGGTATTACCGTCAGGGATGACGGATTGAGAATTCCATTTTTTAACCGAACCCATACGGTCACAACCGACAGGATCGTCGATGCAGACGGCAATGCCGCCACCCACATCGTATCGGTGATCCTGTGTCAATATTTACTCCTCTGTCCCGATCAGCCATCGGACGATTTCAGCCTGGTAACCTACAAAGATTTCAGGGATGCGGCTCCCTATGCAGGCGGGTTTCGAAATACCGCGGAGCAACAGATTGCCAGACACTTTTCAGGAGCCTTGCCGCAACTGGAAAAAAAATGCCTGGATCTGGGAGGGCACTTTTTCGATACCGAGGTATCCTGCCAGCTTGCCATGAAATTCCAGGCTCTTCCCAACATTCCTATCTTTTTATTGTTCAACGATGCCGATGAGGATTTTCCGGCTCAGGCAACGATTCTCTTTCAGAAAAATGCAGCCGCCTATCTGGATATGGAGTGTCTGGCCATGATCGGAACGACATTGGCCTATCGCCTGCAATAGAAGGGATAAATTAAATAGAAGGGCCTTATCATAAACCTGTCGCCAGCGGTGGATTTGCTCCACCCGCCACCCAGCTCACTTGTTGGACAATACCGTCACCCTTGGGGAGGATGCACCGAATGAATAAAGAGAAATACATCGACCCGTTTCTAGAAAAAAGACTCAGCAAGTATGATGAATGGCTCAGCAAAGGACTCATTTCCCATTCTTCAAAGGTTATCCCCATCTCAGAATCTTTACATGCAAAACAATGGGTGCTGCCGACAGAGCAGGTGCTGGAGATACTGGGCAATGCGCAATCTCTGGCGGTGCAAAATTGTGAATGCCGGACCCATTATAAAAGATGCGGTAACCCTCTGGAGGTCTGCCTCCTGCTCAATGGTGTCGGCGATACGTTCGTCGGAAAAGGCAAGGCTCGTCGAGTTGATTTATCAGAGGCGGCTAAAATTATAAAAAAGGCAAATGAAAGCGGTCTAATCCACCTCAGTTTCTATATGCCTGACCATGAAATCTTTGCATTATGCAGTTGCTGCCCATGTTGTTGCCACGATCTGCAGATAGTTAAGCGGTATGAACGGAAGGATCTGATGGTCCATTCGGAATATATTGCCGTCACGATTGCAGGAGATTGTATCGATTGCGGTGAATGCGTCGAGAGATGTGTGTTTGGCGCCCGTGTCTTTCGAGATGAAAAAATGGAATACAATGCTGCCGCGTGTCTTGGCTGTGGACTTTGTGTAACGAGGTGTCCTGCTGAAATTATCTCCATGGAATTGCGTACAGAGTCAACCGCTTAGGTCGAACGCAAATTTCCCGGGAGCGGTTTAACTCGCTGCTAGGGGGCTGTCCGAGAATAGCAATTTTCTCTCAGATCGAGGCAAACTCGAAAAAATTACCGGAGGCCTATAGTTAATATTCCGATGATAATTTTTTCGAGTTTAACGATGAGGTGGAAAAGGGCATTCTCGGACAGCCTCCTATCGCGCTGGCTTCACAGGGTTTTTCTGATATGCGATGCTCGGCGCACCGTCGACATAGATGCCTTCCAGATAGGAGAGTTTTCTGGGCAGCTGCTGCACCGTGCCCCGGGCAATGAGGAACGTTGCCTTCCGCCCTACGGCGAGCGGTCCAAGCTCCTTCATATCAAAAAAACTGGCTCCATTTGCCGATGCGCACCGGATGGTCTCCGCAAGCGAGTAGCCGGCCTTGATGAACAGTTTCATCTCCTCGACCATCGACTCGCCATGGAGTATGCCAATACTGCCGGCGCCTGTCCCCAAAGCCGTTGTCACTCCAGATTTTCCGGCAAAACGCAATTGCGATAATTGCTGAGCAAGCATCTTTTTCCAATATGACTCAGCACCCGGCACCGGCTTCCCCGGAGCCACATAGCGCTGGGAGAAACGGCAGCATACATCCCCGCCGGTGCCCGCACTGTCCAGCGCATTCTTGGCCCGCAATACGCTGGGGATCCACAGCACACCCTTCTCTGCCATTTTGCTGAGATTGTCCTCGCCCATGCCGTACCCCTGTTCGATGGCCTCGCACCCCGCCGCAAGCGCCTCCCCCACCTGCCGCCTGCCATTGGCCACCACCACCGTCTTTTTCCCGCCGCTGTGCTGCACCATGCGGCACAGGTCTCCATGATCAAGTCGGGGAAACGGTCCTTCTTCGTCATCGATATTGGCGGAATAGCCAATTCTGAGAAAATCGCCGCCCGCCGATGTACCGGGCGCACAAGCCGGCCCGCTCCGGCCGGGACGGCCGGATACCCGAATGTCGATTTCGATTTTTCTCGTAAGCTCCAGCCCCTCCCGACAGCGTTCCACCAATTCGGTTATGTCGTCGTTTTCGGCCACTCCCAGCACTCCGTGGCCATGGCAGTAGCGAATATGCTGCCCGAGCAAGGCCGCCTTTTCGGTTAGGCCTGCGTTTTCCGTGAAAAGCCGCACCCGGCTGTCCACGGATGGCGACCGCGACAGGGAGACGCTGCAGTCAACCAGCGGCGGCAGAATAGTGCAGTGCGAGAAGTCATCCACTACCTCCCCGTCATTGCGGGTAAAACGTGTTGCGGAGTCAATGGCGGTAATGATGCCGTTCTTCACCGCCAGAAAGACATTCCTGCGCACAGCTGCACCGCTGCCGTCGATCAAGCTGCCTGCCACTATAAATCGTGTTCCGCCCATTGCTATTTTTCCCTTATAAGCCAAGACTTGCGAGCGACTCATTCATATTTTATCGGAACTCGTTAGATCGATGCCTGTTTCCACCATACAAGAAAACAATAGCCGCCCAGAGATTTTTTTTGTGGTGCAGATAAAGCACTTGACAAAAAACGTGTCATATTTTTACATTTACTTCAGGAGATGAAGTATTGATGAAAACAGATATGAAATACAAGTTCGGAGAGAAGCTCAGGGCCGTACGGGAACGAAGGGGTTACACCCTCAAAGATGTCGCAAAGAGGGCCAGCGTCAGCGAGAGTCTCGTTTCGCAGATAGAGCGGAACAAGGTCTCCCCTTCCGTGGACACGCTCCTGCTCATTGCCGATGTGCTGGACATTGATTACGAGTACCTTTTCAGCGACTACCGGCAAAAACGTCGGGTATCTATTGTCAAGGCCTCCGAACGGGGGAGCATCCGGCGTAACAAAGTGACAATTCACCAACTGTCCTTCACCGACGAGGTTTCGGAGGTTCCTGCTATTGAAGCATTTCTGCTTGAAATCGAAGAAACCGGAGAAAAAGGGAACCGGGAATACGGCCATGCCGGAAGGGAATTCGGCATCATCCTCGAAGGACGGGCTGAGCTGATATATGGAGATGAAACCTATGAACTGGACAAGGGAGACAGTATATCCTTCCCGTCCAACATACCGCACCTGCTGAAAAATACTGGGAATCAGACACTTACGGCAATTTGGGTGATTACCCCGCCAAGAAAGCTCTTTCGTGGCTGACCGACGCAGTTACCAACCGGTTTATTGCATCGGCTGCTCGAACATATCGGCTTATCATTAGTATCATTATAAAACAGAATCAGGAGGAAAATATGGGAAGAACTATTGCTGAGAAGATATTCGATGCCCACCGGGTTGAGAACCCCTTTGGCGACATCCACGTTATCCGTCTCGATGCGGTGTTCTGCCACGAGATAACCACGCCCGTCGCCATCAACGATCTCGTGGCCAGAGGCAAGGATCGGGTTTTTGATCCCACCAAGATCAAGGCCGTCATTGACCATGTCACGCCGGCGAAAGATTCGAAAACGGCCATGCAGGGCAAAATTTTGCGGGATTGGGCCAAGCGAAACGAGATCAAAGATTTTTTTGACGTGGGAAGAAATGGGGTGTGTCATGCAATCTTTCCGGAAAAAGGATTCGTACGCCCCGGATACACCATCATCATGGGCGACTCCCACACCTGTACCCATGGCGCCTTCGGGGCTTTCGCGGCGGGTGTGGGAACGACGGATCTCGAGGTGGGAATTCTGAAAGGGGTTTGCGCCTTCCACTACCCCGAATCCATCAAAATCGAAATCAAAGGCGATCTTCCCGAGGGAGTCTTCGCCAAGGACGTCATCCTCACCATCATCGGCAAACTCGGGGTCAACGGGGCAACGAACAAGGTGATCGAGTTTACCGGAGATGTCATTGACAGCATGACCATGGAGGCACGCATGACTCTGTGCAACATGGCCGTCGAGGCCGGCGGAACCTGTGGCATCTGTGCTCCGGACATGACCACCGTGAATTATCTGTGGGATTTTATCCGTGACGAATTTTCATCCAAGGGAGAGGCCCTGGCAAGCTATCGCCAATTTACCGCCGATCCCGACGCAACCTACGCAACGGTCATGGAGATCGATGCCGCGACGCTGGTCCCCGTGGCCACATTCGGCTTCAAACCCGACCAGGTCAGTCCGGTGAGCGAAATGACGGATAAACGGGTCGACCAGGTCTATATCGGATCGTGCACGAACGGCAGGATCGAGGATTTGCGAATCGCCGCAAAGATCCTGAAGGGCAAAAAGATCAAGGATTCGGTCAGGGGCATTGTTTCTCCGGCCTCGCCTGCGATTTTCGGCAAGGCCCTCGACGAAGGAATAATCAAAATCTTCATGGACGCCGGATTTTGCGTGACCAACCCTACCTGCGGAGCGTGCCTCGGAATGAGCAACGGCGTACTCGCGGAAGGAGAAGTCTGCGCCTCCACCACCAACCGCAATTTCAACGGACGCATGGGCAAAGGCGGAATGGTACACCTCATGAGCCCCGCAACCGCTGCGGCCACCGCACTTACCGGTCATATAACCAACTCGAATCTTTACCAGTCAGGGGGGAAATAATGAAAAATTTCAACGGCAAAGTACTCTTTCTTGACCGGTCGGATATCAATACGGATGAGATTATTCCGGCCAGGTACCTGACCGAAATAACCAAAGAAGCGCTGCAACCTTATCTTCTGGAAGATCTGGCCCTGGAGGGGTTTGATCAGCCCAGCGATGTGAAAAAGAGTAATGTGATCGTAACAAGAGCCAATTTCGGCTGCGGATCCTCACGGGAGCACGCCCCCTGGGCACTGGAGGTCAACGGCATCAATATCGTCCTCGCCGAGAGCTTTGCCAGGATCTTCAAGCAGAATATGTTCAACTGCGGCATGATGGCGGTGGAGCTTTCATCTGCCGACCTCGACCGGATCTTCAAAAAATTCGCCGGCAAAGAGACAACGCTTGCAACCGATATGGAGAAAATGGTGCTTCGATTCACTTCGGCAAACGAAGCAGAAACCCTCACCTTCGAAATATCCGGTTTCGACCGGGCTCTCGTCGAAGCCGGCGGCTGGGTGGGATACGCCGACTCCCGGTATTGAAGCACGACATTCGTCTTGCATCAAACCAAGGGGGAATTTCGCCCCCTTGGTTGCTGCCGGCAAGGCGGCTCATAGACGTTGTTTGCAGCCACGAGCCGGTGGTGCGGATCGTGGCTGCGGCATGACAAAAGGAGAGGAAAATCATGAAAGAACAGCCGGCTGAAGAGTGGTCTCCCCCGGAGATTTCCGATGAGGATGTGATCGAGGCCATGAAAGGTATCCCGGGCTATATCGATATCACCCCCGGCGATTTTAAGGAAATTTATCAAGCAGCCTATACTTTGGCGATAAAACGGCTGTTCGACACCCTGACTGCCGCCAAGATCATGACCCAAGCGGTGTTGTTTATCGATCAGGGGATGGATCTTGTCCAGGCCGCCGCCCTGCTCGCCGAAAAGCAGATCTCGGGAGCCCCTGTCGTTGACCGCGATGGAAGGATCGTCGGCGTCGTCTCCGAAAAGGACTTTCTCAAGGAGATGGGGGTGGGTGCCAAGCCGTCCTTTATGCAGATCGCCAATCATTGCCTGAATAACCAGGGCTGCATGATCGGCCGATTACACAACAAGACGGTCGGCGACATCATGACCAGGCCGCCGATAACCGGCTCCCCGGAGATGACCATCGGCACCATCGCTGTACTTTTTGCCGACCGGCAGATCAACCGGCTACCGATTGTCGACAAGGACGGCAGGCCCGTCGGTATCGTCACCCGTACCGACCTGGCCCACTCCTTTCACGTCTACGGAGGGAGACCGAAATCATGAAATATTTGCAAAAGATGAAGGGCGGCGGACAAAGCCCTCCCCAGGTAAGTTCGATTGAAATCCTCTGGTCCTGGATCGGCAGTTTTCTGGGCATCGCGGCAGTTGCCCTTATTCACACGAAAATGCTCGATCAGACCGGCCTCATGATGATCATCGGCTCGTTCGGTGCTTCGGCCGTACTTATCTATGGCGCCATTCGCAGCCCCCTCGCCCAGCCGAGAAACCTTCTCGGCGGCCATGTTCTTTCCGCCATCATCGGTGTGACTTCCTTTCAATGGCTGGGTGGCGACACCTGGCTGGCGGCCGCCG
>CAYTVF010000111.1:0-8630 GCA_964441345.1 uncultured Desulfopila sp.
GACAAGGTGGTTAACAGCCACCTGCTCTACCGACTGAGCTACCGAGGATTAGAAGTATTTTCAGCAGGTTTTAAAAAAGACAAACCTGTTGTATTTTGTTACTGGAACAGCGTAGGCGGGCAATATAAACCGCAGAGGGAGGCGTGTCAACAGATTTTTCCACCCCCACATCTTTCTTTTCCGGCATCTCCCGGTGAGTGGATGCGCCCCGCAATCGCGGCTCGACAACCAGACCTGATCCTGCTGGAAACCTATTGAAAACCTATTGTGCGCCCTTTCCTTTCATTCCTTTCATCATCTGTTCCATCTGCTGCATCATCTCCTCCTGATCC
The DNA here is from genome assembly GCA_964441345.1 of uncultured Desulfopila sp. Classification (GTDB taxonomy): domain Bacteria; phylum Desulfobacterota; class Desulfobulbia; order Desulfobulbales; family Desulfocapsaceae; genus Desulforhopalus_A. Next base: position 333 of record CAYTVF010000111.1, read on the forward strand.
TCTTTCGACATCTCGGGTTGTCCTCCGGGAACAGCCATCTGCGGCATCATGGGCGTGTTTTTGACATTCTCGGGATCTTTCAGCATGGCGATTGCCTGTCTGGCCATATTTTGGGCCATCTCATCGGACTGGCTGTTGGCTTCTGCGCTTATTCCGGCCGGATGCTGGAAAACCTTGTCATCCACCTTGTCCTTATCAACCGACTCCGCGACCATTGTCAGCTTCATGCCCATCATATTCATCTCGGTCTTCAGCGCAACATCCGTATCGTGAATCAGATAGGTTGACGATCCACCCATTATTTCCACCTTATCACAGTCGTAACCAAGAAGTTTCGCGGCATTTTGCTGGATCTCGCCGCCCATGCCCTCGGCATACGCGGCACCCATTTTCTTGGCATTTTCGCGGATCTTCTCCTTGTCTTTTGCCGACAGCCTGTTGTACTCCTCAATCATATATTTCTGCGGGTTGACACCTTTAAATCCCTGCTGTTTCTCCAGATCATATGAATAGATGTATTCGGGGGTCTTGAAGACGATGGTTTTGTTGGTCATTTTCATGCCCATCATATTTGATACCGTCTCCCGATACGTCGCCCGCTCCTTGCCATTGTCGCGGATGTAGAGGGTTTCCGTGCCATCTTCAATACCTTTGATCGAATAATGGATAGTTGCGTTTTTGAATGGCAGCTTTTTCTCCCAGGCCAACTCATCCCCGGCAAAAGCAGGCGTTGACACCATCCAGGACGCAATCATAATCGACACCACGCAGAGTCGTTTCATTTCCCCACCCGTTTTTCCTTTTTCCGGCATGCTGACGCTCGCGGCTCAGCATGCAAAAATATTATGCAAAATTATTATTTATTACGGCTGACAGCCAGATTATCCCAGCTTTGGCAGACCGGCATCACCTCGACACAATTGATATTTACGTGGGCCGGACGGCTGGCGGTCCAGTAGACGATCTCGGCAATGTCGGCCGGCGTAAGCGGCTCTGTCCCTTCATAGACTTTTGCCGCCTTGTCGGCGTCTCCGCCAAAACGGACGACCGAAAACTCACTTTCAGCCAGTCCCGGTTCGATGTTGGTCACCCGAATCCCCGTCCCGCGCAGATCGGCCCGAAGGTTCCGGGAAAACTGCTGGACAAAGGCCTTGGTCGCGCCATAGGCATTTCCTCCGGGGTACGGCCACGATGCGGCAATCGATCCGATATTGATGACATGTCCCCTCTTTCTGGCCACCATCCCCGGCAGAATCAGCCTGGTCATGTACAGCAAACCCTTGATATTGGTGTCCACCATGGTTTCCCACTCATCGAGATCCGCCTCGTGGGCGGGCCCGAGGCCAAGAGCCAAGCCGGCGTTATTGAGCAGAATATCGATCTCCCGAAATTCCTCCGGCAACCCCTCCACTATATCTTTGGTCTGCTGCCTGTCGCGAACGTCGCATACTGCGACATGGACACTTTCCTCCCCGAGCTTCTCCCGCAATTCCCGCAAACGGTCCTTGCGCCTGCCGGTTACAATCAACCGCCAGCCATTGCGGGCAAACAGTTCCGCACTCGCCCTGCCAAACCCGGAAGTCGCACCGGTTATCAATATCGTTTGAGTTGTCCCAGTCATCTCACCCTCTCCATTCTCATCGGTCGGCGTCACTTTCCGGCGAACCTGCCGCAGCTCCCTGTCCCGCGGCTCCGTCGTCTTAACAGGGAAGAAGTCGCCAGCCCTTGCCCTGACATTACCCTACAGTAATGCCCCGGAAATCTCAATTCAATCTCCCCAGGGTCAATGGCGAATTTTTAATATTTGCAACCCGGCACCGACACAGCGTATTATTGATTATGGAGGTACCGCAATGACATATGCTACCGATTACATTTCTCCCGATACATGCAGGTCCCTGGCCGGCCTTTTTCTCGCCAGGGCGGCGAAAAGCCCGGATGGTGTTGCCTACCGGCACTTCAACAAGGCAACCGGGCAATGGCAGGAAATTACCTGGAGCAGCATGGTCCGGATCGTTCTCAGATGGCGAGCCGCATTCTCCGGGGAAGGCCTTGCGGGCGGCGACAGAGTTGCCATCATGCTCGCCAATCGCCCGGAGTGGATTGCCTTTGAGCAGGCAGCGCTTTCCCTCGGGCTTATCGTCGTGCCCCTCTATGCCAACGACAGACCGGAAAATATCGCCTATATCCTCGACAACACCGAAGCCAGGCTCCTGCTTTGTCCCGAAACAAGCTACCGCCAGCATCTCGCGCCGGCGCTCGACAGGCTCGGCAGTTTACAAAAAATAATCACCATTGATTCCAGCCGGACCGATACAGGCGACAGCAGGGTGACGGACGCAACCGCCTGGCTTCCCCAACCGTCGGCGGACACGGCCGCCTATACCCCGGCTGTCAGCGAAACTGCCACCATCGTCTACACCTCGGGGACCACCGGCCCGCCCAAAGGGGTCATGCTCAGCCACCGCAACATCCTCGAGAACTGTTATGCCGGCCTGCAGTGTATGGAGATCTATCCGGAGGATACTTTTCTCTCCTTTTTGCCGCTCTCCCATATGCTCGAACGAACGGGCGGCTATTACCTGCCAATGATGGCAGGATCGACCGTGGCCTTTGCCCGGTCCATCCCCGATCTGGCCGAGGACCTGATAACCGTCAAGCCGACGGTACTCGTTGCCGTTCCGCGCATTTTCGAACGGATCTACCGCGGTATCATGACCCAACTCTCTACCCGGCCAAAGCCGGTTGCCGCTCTTTTCCGTCATGCCGTCGAGATCGGCTGGCAATCGTTCCAATACGGGCAGGGCCGGGCGCCTTGGTCCGTCACCCTCATGGCCCAACCGCTGCTCGACATGCTCGTCGCCAGAAAAGTGCGCGACAAACTCGGCGGCCGGCTTCGTACCATTATTACCGGCGGCGCCCCCCTGTCCGCCGAAATATCGAAGCTCTTCATCGGTCTTGGTCTTCCTCTTTACCAGGGCTACGGACTGACCGAGACCAGCCCGGTAATCAGTGTCAACAGAATGGAGGACAACCGGCCGGAGGGGGTCGGCAAACCTCTGCCCGGCATTGAGGTGAAGATCGGTGAAGAGAGCGAACTCCTCGTCCGCGGCAGCTGTGTCATGCAGGGCTATTGGCGCAATGAGGCGGCCACCGCCAAGGCCATCGACAAAGACGGCTGGCTGCACACCGGCGACAAAGCCGTTTTCGAGAACGGTCATATCCGCATTACCGGGAGGTTGAAGGAGATCATCGTCCTCAGCAACGGCGAGAAACTCGCCCCGACCGATCTGGAGATGGCCATCAGCATGGACCCTCTGTTCGAACACAGTCTCGTTCTCGGCGAAGGACGGCCCTTTCTCACCCTGCTTGCCGTTTTAAACGGCCCGCTCTGGGAGGAACTGGCCAGGGAGCTCGGTGTTTCTCCGGAACCGGAATCGCTCGATCTGCCGGAGGTCCGCTCCGCCATCCTCGGCAGACTGGAAAAGCTCCTCGCCCGCTTTCCCGGCTTCGTCTTTATCAAAGATGTGACTCTCAGTCTGAAACCCTGGACGGTGGACGATGGGTTCCTCACCCCGACCCTCAAGCTCAGACGATCGGTGATCGAGCAGCATCTGGCGGAACATATCCGGCAAATGTATGACAAATAACCGGTAGATGCCCATGTTCAACCGGTTGCCTCAAAACGGCCGATGGCGTCAACCATCTGCCGAAAGCAGGGATTAGCCCGCTCCAGCGGCCCTTGCCCCGGTTGCGCATCGAGGGCGAAGATCGGTTCCTTCAGTACCAGGCTGGAGTGATCGATCCGCTTTTCCGCCGGAATCACAAACGGGTTAAAGAGATCTTCCCCGATCATCCGGCCCAGGTTTCGCAGTTTTTTCAGGCTGACGACCTTGTCGTATTCCGACCAGGCGGCAAATGTCCGCCTGGCCTGCCGCACTGTGCCGGACTTCCGCAACAGCACATCCATTTCCCCGATCAGGCGGGACAGCTCGATCGCACCGTTCAGGCTGACCCGGCGGTACCGATAGGGATTATTGCCGATGAGCGGCCTGCCGTTATCACAGCACCCGGCAAACGGCAGGCGGAGCAGAAACTCCTTCAGGCAACCGGGAACACAGAGGGATCCCGGCGACAGCCCGAGCGCCGCCGCGAAGAGATAGATATTGCCGCTTACCGCCGCTTCGGTGCATGCCATATACAGGCTGAGGATCCCGCCCAAGGAAAGGCCGCCGACGGAAACCCGCGCCCCACCCAGGCTTGCCGCGGAAATGGCGAACCGCACGTTTTTTTTCCACTCCGGCAGGGCGACACCGGCCATGCCTTGCGGATCGTTCAGGCCATGGCCCTGCAACAGCGGGACGTAGACGTTATAGCCCAGGGAGTCATAAAAATAGAAGGCGACAGACCTCATAAAAAAAGGCGAATCGGTAAGTCCATGGATAAGAACAACCGCCTTTTTCCGGCTGGTGCCATGAATCATTTTGCGGGGGTGACACCCCTCGCGGATGCCGTGTACCGAGGCCATGGGGAATTGTTCCAGGTATTCCGTCCACAGCCATTCTCTTTCTCCTTGACCCGGCAAACCAGCCCCCTTCGCAATTCTCGTTAATATAAAAACCAAACCGAAATGTTTTCACCCCTTGATCTCATCGATAAAGGCGCCGATTTTACTGAACACCTTCTCCGTCCTCTCCCCGGTCACCAGCACATGGCGATCATCGCTCAACAGGCAAAATTCCTTGTTTTTCGAAGCGATCTGGTCATACAGCCGTTTCGACCCCCTGGGGTCCACCACCGGGTTCCTGTCCGCCTGCACGATCAAGGCCGGCTGCCTGATTGCTCGATAGCTTTTTTCAATCGAATCGAGGAATTCACCAGCTTCCTTTACCCCGGCAACGGGGTTGCGCGGATAGTTTACACTCAGGTTGCCATAAGAAAACTCGAGAAAAACACCATTCCGCTCCCCACCTTTCACCTTGTGCAGCAACCGGTTCCAGGCATCTGTCGGCGGCATGAATCTGGCTGAATAATCGCTGAGACCATAGGGCGGGCATATCGCAAAAACCCCGGCCAGGTCATCAACCCGCGCGGCCAGATCGAGGGCCAGATTGCCGCCGAACGCAATGCCGCCGACAACCACGCGGTCACAGAGAGTTTTCATCAGCACATAGCCGTTCTCAACGGCTTCCCGCCATTCCTGATATTTTCTCGTGGCCAGGTCTTCGGCCGAGGTTCCGTGCCCCGGCAAGCGCGGCGCATACACCCAGACTCCCCGCCGCCTGAGAAAAAGCGCCAGGGCTTTCACCTCTTCCGGAATCGCCAGATAACTATGAACCAGCACCACCCCCAGTCGCCGCCGAAAATGGGGCAGCAGGAAGGGTTGGCCGGGCATGGTTTTCTCCCCGGCCCCCCGGCCGATGCCCCGGCAGGCCTCGGCGTATCTGGATTTTTCCGAGTTGAGGAGATAACGGACAATTGCAATTTTCATGAAAATCATGGGCTGCCAGGCCATTAATCGCAGGAGAGACCGGAGTTTTTTCAGGGGTTCGACCTCGTTGGCCATGACCTCCACGGGGTTGTCTATCCGGCCTTTATGGAAACTGAGCGGCCCGGAGAGTTTGGAACGGTCGGTGTTGAGATACTCGCCGCTTTTGCCGACAACCCCTTTTTCCTCGGCAAGTTTGAGAAAATTGGCATATTTCCGGTATCGGTCGTCGGTGAGCAAATGGGCCTGATTTTCATGAAGCGACTTGTGCAGGAAAAAAACATCCTTGCCCGCCTCCTTGCCGGTGACGAGGGAGGCGGCATAAAAGATGCGTTGCCTGAACTCACTCTCCTTGATGCGGCGCAAGGGATAGAGCTGGAGAAACGAGGCGAAGAGATGCTCATGGTTGATGGTGGTCATGCTGTAGATATCGTGCATATATCGCTGCATCACCCGATAAGCTGTCCCGCGCATCTTCTCTTTCAGCTCGGGAGTTACGGAAAACCCGGTTATGGAGTCCCGCGCCATGTCCACCGTCAGCCACTGCTCGTCGAGAAGTTCGGCCATCCGCAGAGGTTTGCCGAAGCGGATGTCGAGGTCGACCCCGGAGAGCATCATCGTCCCTTCGGTCATGATCTCCTCCACCATCCGCTCCGAAAGGTCCTTGACCAGCCTTGAAGCAATATCCGAAGCGACATTCTCCGCCGCCCGAATCGGGTAATAGGTAAGATTAACCGGCACGATGGTGGTGGGCTGCAGCTGGATAGCATCGATCGACTCGATCCCCAGAGCTGCCAGCATCGGCGGCAACAAGTCGGGCCTGGTGCGGGCGGTACGCAGGAGGTGGGTGCGATACAATTCGGCCCGCAGGGCAAGAGCCGCGGCCCCGGTATGCGGCTCGTGCATGCCGCTCGGATGGGCGATCATGTACCTGCCGCCGGCCATGATCTTCTTGGTTTTGATCATGCTGCCTTCGGGGAAGATAACCCAGTTGGCCTCCCCGGTAAGCAGGCTTTTAACGATCAATTCGTCACGCTTCGGGTCGCTGGTGGATATGACCCCGATCATGTCGAAGTATTTTTCCAGACCTCCTTTAAACAACAACGGAGCGGCCAGGGACCAGACCGGCTTGTTGGTCAGGTTGAAGATATAGTAAGGGAGGAGGACCGTTTCGACCCGGGTGAAGTGATTCATCACGAAAATGGTCGGCCCGGCCGGGATATTTTCCTGGCCGTGCATATAGATATCCGCCCTGGAGAGACTGGAAAAGACCTTAATCGCCAGACCGGTCGTGAGATATGCGGATCGATTCATACACAGTTCCAATATCGGATAAAACAACCTGAAATTTCGATATATTATATTGTAAAAGTATTTTGCGGCAGGGTCAAGAACAGAGCCTGAGTATGGCAACTAAAGTTGCATTTTCCCGGTTTGTCCCCTATAATGGCTGATATTGTATACAATCAGAGAAACCAAAAGAATCGAGGCCAGTTATGAAACTGAATTTCATCTACACCCCGCCGGATTTCAATCAGCCGCGCTTAAAAAACAGCCGTGCCGCCACCCTCGAGCCCGCGCCCGCCGACGGTATTGCGCCGGATAACTATCATGCGACCTCCAACCACCCGGAATATATAAAAATCGACGGGCCAGGATGGGTCCTCGCCCCGGAGAGCCGCATGGATGCGGTCTTTGTCGTCAAAGACGACAGGATCGACGTGGTCGAAGCAAGGCGACTGCGGCAAGGGGATATGGTGGTAACCGGCCGGACCGAGAACGGCGAGGACGGCATTCTCGTCCATGAAAAGGGCTTCGAGCAGGTCTCCGCCAATGCCGACAAGTTCGCCTTCCGCTCGCGGGGCACACGGGAGACGCCTTTTTCCTATTCCTATGACGCCCTGTATGAAATTCTCAAGCACGACCGGCACCATGGCCATATTGTCTGGGTTCTCGGCCCGGCCGTGGCCTTCGACAAGGATTCCCGGTCGGCCATGCAGGGGCTTATCGAAAACGGCTTCTGCCACGCCCTGATGGCCGGCAATGCCCTTGCCACCCACGACATCGAGGCCGCCATCTACAACACCGGCCTGGGACAGAATATCTACACCCAGACCCTGCAGCCGATGGGCCATTACAACCACCTCGACATTCTCAATGCGGTGCGCAGGGCCGGTTCCATCGCGACGTCCATCGAAACGCTCGGGATCCGCAACGGGATCATGTACGCCTGCGAAAAGAACAACATCCCTTACGTACTGGCCGGGTCGATCAGGGACGACGGGCCGCTGCCGGAAACCGTGAGCAGCGTCTACGACTCCCAGGACCTGATGCGGGTCCATGCCCGCAAGGCCACCACGGTGATCACCATGGCCACTCAGCTCCATTCGATCGCCTTCGGCAATATGACCCCCGGCTACAAGGTCATGGCCGACGGCTCGGTCCGCCCGGTCTATTTTTATGTGGTCGACATGTCCGAGTTCAGCGCCGACAAACTGGCCAATCGCGGGTCCGCCCAGGCCCAGGCTATTCTTACCAATGTCCAGGATTTCATTGTCAATCTGTGGAATCACCTGAGGAAAGAATAAGGTAAAAGTATAAGGTTCCATGCATGAAAAAGAACGTCCGTATCATCGGCGTACCCATGGATCTCGGCCAGAACCACCGCGGGGTGGACATGGGCCCAAGCGCCGTACGCTATGCCAACCTCGCGAGAATGCTCCGGGAACTCGGCCATGCCACCTTCGACAGCGGCGACATCACCATTCCCGGCCACTACGCCCTGGCGGGCACCAGTCTTGCGGAGCGGC
>CAYTVF010000111.1:8656-9486 GCA_964441345.1 uncultured Desulfopila sp.
CGCCTGCCGGAGCGCCTATGAGCTCGGCAAAAAGGCTATCGAAGGCGGCGAGATCCCGATATTTCTGGGCGGCGATCATTCCGCCTCGATCGGCACCGTCGGCGGAGTGACCCACGACACGGAAGTCGGCCTCATCTGGATCGACGCCCACGGCGATTTCAACACCCCGGAAACCTCCGCCAGCCAGAACGTCCATGGCATGGCGCTGGCCGTCCTCCAGGGCCTCGGCCCGCGGGAACTGGTCGATATCGGCAGGAAGGGCCCGAAGGTGAAGCCGGAAAATGTGGTCCTCATCGGTGTCCGGGATCTCGACCGGCAGGAGAAGGAACTGATCAAATCCTCCGGCTGCACGGTGTTCACCATGCGGGATGTCGACGAGGTCGGCATTCGCGCGGTATTGACCAGGGTCCTGAAAAGCTTCAAGCATCTGGGCAAAATCCACGTCAGTCTGGATCTCGATGTCATGGATCCCCTCGATGCCCCGGGCGTCGGCACCCCGTCGCAAGGCGGCTTGACCTACCGGGAGGGCCAGCTGATCATGGAAATCCTGGCGGAAACCGAAAAACTGCATTCCGTCGATATCATGGAGATCAACCCCATCCTCGACATCCAGAACCGCACGGCGCAAATGGCCGTCAATCTGGCCTCCTCGCTGTTCGGCAAGAAGATTTTGTGAGAACCTCACATCTGCCACGCTCGGCCTAGATTATGGCCGAGCCGGGGGTACGATTACCTGTTAATCCATTGCAACTATTCAGTTTATTTCAATAGTATTCACTTCGTCTGATTGGTTTTAGCCTCCCCTCCCTTGACGGGAGGGGATTGAGGGG
>CAYTVF010000111.1:9542-13744 GCA_964441345.1 uncultured Desulfopila sp.
TCCCGCAAGGGGAGGGGGAACTTTGTCCATAGCGCTGAATGGATACAATCCATTTATCAATATTTTTTCACCCGCAAATAACTGAGACTGTTATCGGCTGTTGCCTTCTTCCACCTTTCGTATTAAATATCAGGGGATTAAAAACCATACTGCCGGTTGCAAGGGGAGGGCAGTGTGCTGTCGAGCCCGTTCGGGCTATGTTTTGAACCTTTTTGGGAGGAGAGTATGAAACGTATTGGAAAGATCGCCTGTGCGCTCGCTGCCTGTATGCTGGTTGCATCGCCGGCGTTGGCCGCCGAGAAAGTCCGCTGGAAACTGGCCATGACCTGGGCCAGCACCCTGACCCCGCTGGCCTCGCCGGCCCCGAAACTCGCCAAACTGGTAAGTGAGATGACGGACGGCAATTTCGAGATCAAGGTGGAGGGTGCCGAAAAGCACAAAGCTCCCCTGGAAATTCTCGACATGGTCAAAGGCGGACAGTTCGAGATGGGCCACACCGCCTCCTATTACTGGAAGGGCAAGGACATCACCACCGTTTTCTTCACCTCCGTGCCTTTCGGCATGACCTCCGACGAGCAGATGGCCTGGCTCTACTATGATGAAGGCATGAAACTGCAGGAGAAGGTTTACAGCAAGTTCAATGTCTACTCCTTCCCCGGCGGCAATACCGGCGTCCAGATGGGCGGCTGGTTCCGCAAGGAGATCAAAACGGTGGATGACCTGAAAGGCCTGAAAATGCGCATTCCAGGCCTTGCCGGCGAGGTATTCGCCAAGCTGGGCGTCAATGTGACCAACATTGCCCCGGGTGAATTGTATACCTCCCTCGATCGCGGCACCATCGATGCCCTTGAATGGGTAGGCCCCGGCATGGATATCAAGATGGGCTTCCATAAAATCGCGCCCTACTATTACGCCGGGTGGCATGAGCCTGCCTCCGACATGCAGTTCCTCATCAACAAGGCCGAATTCGACAAACTGTCGCCGCAGTACAAGGCAGTGCTGAAAGCCGCCATGCAGACTGTCTCCGCCGACATGCTGGCCGATAATTTCGATGCCAGCGCCAAGGCCTGGGAGCAGATGAAGGCGGAATTCCCCAACATCAAGGTCATGATCTTCCCCGAAGAGGTTCTCAAGGCGATGAAGAAGGCCAACGATGAGGTCATGGCAGGTTATGCCGCCCAGAATCCGGAGTTCAAAGAGGTTTATGACTCCCAGCAGGCCTATATCAAAAAGGCCCGCGAATGGAGTAAAATGTCCACCCAGTACTATCTCCAGACTACCGAAATGGTTGAGCAGAAGTAATCCATCCCGGTCCTTGGCGTAAGCACTGCCGATTTCACCGTCCATTCACCGTAAAAGGCGGATGGACGGTTTTTTTTATTTACAACATGTATCCGGCATGCCATGGTGGGGCAACTGTCCGCTGTGCGAATGGAGGCGATTGAGAATGGGTGAAATGTTTAATGAGTCCGGTACCCCTGACCGGATGATAGTAGGAGCATCAACATGCTGATCAAAATAGAAAATTTTTACCGCCGTTTGAATCGTCTGTGGGGAAGGATACTTTCGATTGTTTTTCTGCTGATGGCCGTCAATGTCTTTTTCGATGTGGTCATGCGCTATTCTTTCCACAACAGTTCGGTGGCGATGCAGGAGCTGGAATGGCATCTCTTCTCCATCGTCATTCTCTTCGGGGTTTCGGTCTCACTCATCGATGAAGCACATGTCCGGGTCGATTTTCTTTATGATCGCATGTCGCTGCGCAGCAAAGCACTCATCAATATCATCGGCACCGTCTTCTTTCTGCTGCCCCTGGCGCTGCTCATCCTCTTCGGTTCCCTCGATTTTGTCGAGGATTCCTACCGGATCGGTGAAATATCCGAGAACCCAGGTGGCCTGCCGTACCGCTATCTGATCAAGGGCATGATCCCGCTGTCGTTTTTTCTGCTGATCTTTTCCGCCTTCGGCTACACGGTTCAAAACATCAATATTCTTAGAAATGCAGGGGCGGACAAGACGCACCCCCGGCAACATGGCACCCCGGAGGAAAGCAAATGATCGGCATAATAATGTTCTGCTCAGCCCTGCTGCTGCTCGCCGTCGGCTATCCGGTCGCGTTCACCTTCGGCTCCGTATCCATCTTCTTCGGCATCCTGGCGGCGATTGTCGAGATAGCGCCGGACATCAGTATCGCAGCCATTTCCGATGAATTCCTGCAGATGTTCTCGATGATGCCCTTCCGGGTCTATTCGATCATGAACAACACCATCCTGATGGCCATCCCCCTCTTCATCTTCATGGGCATTGTCCTGCAGAGATCGCAGCTCGCCGAAAAGCTGCTGGAGGCGATGGGCACCTTGTTCGGCCGGGTCAGAGGTGGAATCGCCGTCAGTACGGTATTGGTCGGGACCATGCTGGCCGCGTCGACGGGGGTGGTTGGCGCCTCGGTGGTGGCCATGGGGGTGATCTCCCTGCCGGTCATGCTGAAATACGGCTATTCCAAGAGACTGGCGACGGGAACCATCTGCGCCGCCGGCACCCTGGGCCAGATCATCCCGCCTTCGGTCGTCCTGATCGTTCTCGGCGACATTTTCCAGCTGCCGGTGGGCGATCTTTTCCAGGCCGCGGTGTTTCCCGGCCTGATCCTGGTGGCCTTCTATATCGTCTTTATCCTCTTTTACGCGCTTATTGACAAAAACGCCGCACCGGCCATGCCGGCCATGGAAGGCACCGCGTTTGGCAATCTCGGGCGGGCCCTTACCGCCATCCTGCCGCCGATGACACTCATCGTTCTGGTGCTGGGTTCGATCTTCGTCGGTATCGCCACTCCCACCGAATCCGCCGCCGTCGGCTGCATCGGCGCCATGATCCTGGCCGCCATGTACCGGAAGCTGAGCTGGCAGGTCGTTGAGGAGTCGGCGCTTGAGACGGTAAAAGTTACCGCCATGGTCTTCGCCATTCTCATCGGGGCAACCGCCTTTTCCATGGTCTTCCTCTACAGCGGGGCGGATACGATTGTCGAGGAGGCCCTGCTCAACCTGCCCGGGCAGAAATGGACGTTTCTGTTCCTGGCCAATATGACCATCTTTCTTCTCGGCTTTTTTATCGATTTCTTCGAGATCTGTTACATCGTCGTCCCCGTCCTCCTGCCTATTTCCCAGGCAATCGGGCTGGAGCCGCTGTTCTTTGCCATCATGATCGCCATGAACCTGCAGACCTCCTTCTTAACCCCGCCGTTCGGCTTCTCGCTCTTTTATCTCAAGGGAGTCTGTCCGCCGGAGGTGCGGACGACCGATATCTACAAAGGTGTCATTCCCTTCATCCTTCTCCAGGTCATCGTCCTGGTAAGCGTGGCTATCTATCCGAAATTTTACGGTTTGATCCAATAACGAGGATATCGACAAAACTGCGCTGCGACTTTGTCATGCAAAAGTCGCAGCGCACCAAGCCGTCGTCGATAATACACCGACTTCGCACAGCTCAGCGGGTGCGAAAATACTCCTGGACATACCTGATGTGAGTCCGCATGGCATCGTGGGCTTCCTGCGGCGACCGTCGCACAATCGCATCGTAGATGTCCCGGTGATGAACGATGACATCCTCAAGAGCCCCCCGGTCCATGTACATATGGGTGAGATTCTTCTTTATTCCGACAAAGAGAAAATCATAGAAGTTTCGCATGAGGTGGATCAGGACCGGATTCTTCGTTGAAAACGTCACGGCCATATGGAAGGCGGTATCCGGGCCGGTACCGATTTTATCCGTTGCCGCCAGATCGTCGGTCATCTCCTCCAGGCTTTTCTTCATCGCCTTGAGGTCCGTATCGGTGGCCCTCTGCGCGGCCAGCATCGCCGCATTGCATTCCAGCCCCATGCGCACCTCGAGCAGGTCGTCGAGGGTCGCCTCATCTGTTGCCATAACGGCCGTCAAAGGGTTTCCCCCCCGGTGTTCCGGCGAGCTCACAAAAGTCCCCTGCCCCTGGCGATGCTCAAGCAACCCCAAAGTGACAAGTTTATTGATGGCGTTTCGCACGGAGGTCCGGCTCACTGCCATGGATAAGGCCAACTCCCGCTCCGGAAGAATCTGCTGCCCCGGCTTGAACTCGCCCTTGTAAATCAATTCCCGGATCTGTTCAAAGACCTGATCGGAAATACGTTTCGGTTTTATCGGTTTAAGATTCATGAATTCCTGTTTAAAAACTG
>CAYTVF010000112.1:0-13692 GCA_964441345.1 uncultured Desulfopila sp.
ATTCTGTTTTACTATTTTGCTCTAACGTTCTAGTATGTGCGGGTCGTCCGTAAAGACGGGTTTTCAGTTTTCATGCGCGGGCCACGCCTAACCTTTACGTCAACTAAAGCGTTTAGGCGCAGGTCCAGCAAAGAACCTGCAATTATTAATATAACTGGATCCAGTGGCTGCGAAAAAAGCCCTCGTCGAGGCCGGAGTCACCGATCTGAAAATGAAGATCTGGGCGATGCCGGTGCAACGCCCCTATAACCCGAATGCCAAGCGAATGGCGGAGATGATCCAGTCCGACTTTGCCCAGGTCGGCGTTACCGTGGAAATCGTCTCCTTTGAGTGGGCCGAGTACCTTAAACGTTCTAAGGAAAAAACCCGTGACGGCGCCGTTCTGCTCGGCTGGACCGGCGACAACGGCGACCCTGACAACTTCCTCGGCGTCCTCCTCGGCTGCGATGGCGTTGACGGCGCCAATCGCGCCCAGTGGTGCTACAAGCCCTTTGAAGATCTGATCCAGAAGGCTAAAGTAGTTGCCGATCCCGCCGAACGGACCAAACTCTACGGCGAGGCCCAGGTCATCTTCAAAGAGCAGGCCCCCTGGGCGACCATTGCCCACTCGGTGGTCTTCCAGCCGGTCCGCAAGGAAGTGGTCGATTTCCGCATCGATCCCTTCGGTTTAAACATCTTTTACGGCGTTGACCTGAAATAGGCGACGAACTTACAGGCCGGGCAGAAGTATCTGCCCGGCCTTTTTTTTAGCGATAATTTGTGAGAGACTCATACATGTTTCTTTATGTTCTTCGAAAACTGCTTGTCATTCTGCCTACCTTTTTCGGCGTGACCCTGGTGGCCTTCGTGTTCATCCGCACCCTGCCCGGCGACCCGGTGATGCTGATGGCCGGGGAACGCGGGATAAGCGAGGAACGTCATGCCGCACTCATGGCCCAATACGGCTTCGATAAACCGATCATCGTTCAGTACGGCCTTTACCTTAAGCAACTCGCCGGCGGTGATTTCGGCACGTCGATTATCACCAAGCAGCCGGTGCTGAAGGAATTTGCCACTCTCTTCCCGGCAACCGTCGAACTCTCCCTGTGCGCGATCTTCATTGCCGTATTTTTCGGCCTGCCGGCCGGCATGATCGCCGCCACCAAGCGTGGGTCCTTTTTCGACCACGCGGTGATGACCGGCGCCTTGACCGGCTATTCCATGCCGATCTTCTGGTGGGGCCTCCTGCTGATCATTTTCTTTTCTGGAATCTTAGGCTGGACCCCGGTTTCCGGCCGTATTTCCCTGCTCTACTATTTCGAACCGGTCACCGGCTTCATGCTGATCGACAGCCTGCTCTCCGGACAGCAGGGCGCTTTTGCTTCCGCCGTATCCCATCTAATCCTGCCGGCCATCGTCCTCGCCACCATTCCGCTTGCGGTCATCGCCCGGCAGACCCGGTCGGCGATGCTTGAGGTACTCAGCGAGGATTACGTGCGGACCGCCCGCGCCAAGGGTCTCGGACCGCAGCGGGTTATCGGCCTGCATGCTTTGCGCAACGCGCTGATCCCGGTCATCACCGTCATCGGCCTGCAGGTTGGGGTGCTCTTTGCCGGGGCGATACTCACCGAAACCATCTTCTCCTGGCCGGGCATCGGCAAATGGATGGTCGACTCGATTTTTCGCCGGGACTATTCGGCGGTTCAGGGTGGGCTCCTGCTCATCGCCGCAATCGTCATGCTTGTCAATCTGGCGGTTGATCTGCTCTATGGTCTGATCAACCCGCAAATTCGCCATACGGAATAAAAACTATTCTTAAAACCAATATGACCGAAATAACCTTACAGGAAGTTGTTGATGATCGACCGACCGGAACGAGAGCGGTGCTTGCCGAGTTCTGGTCCTATTTCAGTGAAAACCGCGGCGCGGTTATGGGTTTGATATTCTTCATCTGTGTCATCCTGATTGCCGTCTTTGCCGATTTCATAGCCCCCCATGCCCCCAACCAGCAGTTTCGCGACGCCCTCGATCCGAAACTCAAACGTTCGTAAGTACACTATGTCATTACTCGAAATAAAAAATCTCAGCCTGGCCTTTCAGACCGCCGGCGGCATGTTCACCGCTGTCGACCGGGTCTCGCTCACTATCGAACCGGGCGAGATCGTCTCCATCGTCGGCGAATCCGGTTCCGGCAAATCGGTGGCGATGCTGGCCCTCATGGGCCTTCTCCCCTGGACCGCAACCGTTACCGCCGATGTCCTCCGCTTCGACAACCAGGATCTTACCACCATCGCCAAAGCGCAAATGCGCAAGATCATCGGCTGTCAGATGGCGATGATCTTCCAGGAGCCGATGACCAGCCTCAACCCGTGCTTCACCGTCGGCTTTCAGTTGACCGAAACGCTGAAAATCCACCTCGGCATGAACCGGGCCGAGCAGAAGCGGCGGGCCATCGAACTGCTTGACCTGGTCGGCATCCCCGAACCGGAAAAAAGGCTGGCCGCCTTCCCCCATCAGCTCTCCGGCGGCATGAACCAGCGGGTGATGATCGCCATCGCCATCTCCTGCAACCCCAGGCTGCTCATCGCCGATGAGCCGACCACCGCCCTCGATGTCACCATCCAGGCGCAGATCCTCGATCTGCTGCTGAAACTGCAGAAGGAAAAGGGCATGTCGCTGGTCCTCATCACCCATGACATGGGCGTGGTGGCATGAAAGGCGACGTTGTTCTCGAAGCGGTACATATCACCCGCCATTATCAGGTGGATCGCGGTACCTTCAAAAAGCCCGCCATCCTCAAGGCCCTGGACGGGGCGACCTTTACCCTCGTCAAAGGCCGGACGCTGGCGGTGGTCGGCGAATCAGGCTGCGGCAAGTCGACGCTGGCCCGCCTGGTAACGATGATCGAAAAACCGACATCCGGCGAACTGCACATCGGCGGCATCGATGTAACCAAAGCCGACCGGGCGACCCAGATGGATCTCCACAAAACGGTGCAGATCGTCTTTCAGGATCCCTACGGCTCCCTCAACCCGCGGCAGAAAATCGGCCACGCCCTTGAAGAACCGCTGCTGGTCAATACGAAAATGGCGAAGAAGGAACGGCGCGAGGCGGCGCAGGACATCATCCGCCTCGTCGGCCTCCGGCCGGAACACTATGACCGCTATCCCCACATGTTTTCCGGGGGCCAGCGCCAGCGTATCGCCGTGGCCAGAGCCCTTATGCTCAATCCGCAGATCGTCGTGCTCGATGAGCCGGTCTCGGCGCTCGACGTTTCGATTCAGGCCCAGATCCTCAATCTTATCGCCCGCCTGCAGGAACAGTTCGAGCTCGCCTATCTCTTTATCAGCCACGACCTGTCGGTGGTCAAGCACATCGCCGACGAAGTGATGGTCATGTATCTCGGCAAGCCGGTGGAGTCGGGCAGCAGGGATGATCTGTTCAATACGCCGCATCATCCCTATACCCGGGCTCTCCTGTCGGCGACCCCGGTGGCCGATCCGTTCCGGGTGAAGGAGCGCATTGTCCTGCGGGGTGAGCTCCCCTCGCCCATCGCCCCGCCATCCGGCTGTACCTTCCATCCGCGCTGCCCGTCGATGACCGAAATCTGCCGGGACAAAGCACCGGAGATCAGCGAGATTGACGGCTGCCGGGTAGCCTGCTATCATCCGAAGACCTATTGAAATTTATCCGGCCTTGATTTTCGTGACGACGGCCATGGCCTCGTCCAGCATTTTACCCCGATAGCGATGGGCTATCCCGGCGGCCAGCATCTCGCCGGTAAGCAGGATGTCCTTGCCGGCCAGGACCGCCAGGGCCGCCAGCGCCCACTCGGAAGACTTGATGGCAAGGCTTGCGAAATCGATATCGATGATCGTCGCCCGGGTATCGGGGATCGTGAGATTCCGTTCCTTGACGATGACGGCATCCTCGCCTAAAGCACCGAACACTGCCCGCCGCCTGGCCACTCCCTCGGCCGCCACGCACACCACCACGGCCGGCGTGCCGATCCCGGTATAATCGATCGGCCGGCGGTCCAGCACCACCTCGGCAATGCTGTGGCCGCGCAGCACGGTGATCGGGTAATCGTTCTTCTGGGTCACCTGCAGGCCGCCGCTCATCCCGGCAAGGCAGAGAATTTCGCCGATGGTGTTGATGTATTGCCCGGCCGAGCCAAGCAGCAATACCTCGCTGCGTTCGGTAACCGGGGCTGCACCGACGACAGCCACCCGGGGAATTGCCGGGGCCGGACGCGCCTCGGCGCCGAGACGCCGATAGTGGGCACCGTACTCCTCCCGCTCGTTTGCGCCAATCGGTCCACCGCCGCCCCCCATGCCTTTCATCTCCTCTGCCATCTCCGCGAGGGTTACCCGGTTCCGCTTGGTATACCGGCCCGGGCAGAGGCCCCAGATATCCATCAGGGCGAAGCCGGGATAGCGGATGGCCGCGGCCAGCTGTTCGGCCAATTCTTTGCCGGTGGCCATGGTTCGATCGACATAGGGGGCGCCGGCGGCTGCGGCGACCCGGCAGATATCGAGCGGCGCTTCCAATTCACCCAGAAAACCCGAGGCGGTTCGCGCCGTTGAAGGTGTGGTGGCCGAGCACTGCCCGCCGGTCATGCCGTAGTTGAAATTATTGAGGATCAAGAGGGTGAGGTCGAGATTACGCCGGCAGCTGCTGAGGACATGGGCGCCGCCGATGCCCAGCCCGCCGTCGCCCATCACAACAATCACCTTCAGCTCCGGTCCGGCCATCTTGATGCCGGTCGCATAGGTCAATGCCCGGCCATGCAGGCCATGGAAGGCGTGGGTATGAAAAAAGGTGTCGAACAGCCCGGAACAGCCGATATCGCTGACTATCGCCACCTGATCGCCGGCGAGCTCCAGCATCTGCAGGGCCCGGTCCAGGCTGCGGACCACCGCCTCATGACCACAGCCGGGACAGAATACCGGGGGCCGCTCCCTGTTCAAGAGACTCGTCATACCATCACCTGCTCGACTATGTTTTTCGGACTGATCAGTTCGCCGTTCATCCGGCCGTAAAACCGCACCGGCACGGAGCCTGCAAGCCGCTCGATTTCACGGACATACTGGCCCAAATTCATCTCAATTACCACTACTTCCGTTCTGCCATGCAGGTGGCGGCGGATGACCTCTTCCGGCACCGGATAGAGGGTTTTCAGGATCAGCAGCGCGACCTTGCGGCCCATCTCGCGCAGTTGCCGCAGGGCAGCTCGTGCCGCCCGGGCCGTCACCCCGTATGCAATAAGCAGCACGGAGTCATCCGCCGTCCCATCATATTCGAAGAAGGTAAAGTCGTGGCCGGCGGCAAGAAGCTTGTCCTGCATGCGGAGAATTCCGGCCTCGAGTACCACTGGATCGGTTGTAATAAAACCGTCCTCGCCATGGCTGGACGAGGTCTGGCGGGACAGACGACTTCCCCCCCCAGCCACCCTTCCAGCTACTATAGGCAGGAATGGCGGGACGAACTCGCCTGCGAGAGGAGCGAACGGCCTACCGGAATGATCGGCGGGACAAAGCTTCCGATTGACCGGCTCGGGGAGGTTCAACCCGTCAAGGTCGACGCTCTCCCTGGTCATGCCGATCTCCTTGTTCGAGGCGATAAAAACCGGACAGCGGTACTGCTCGGCCAGGTTGAAGGCATGGAGCGTCAACAGATAGCAATCCCGGACATCGACGGGGGCCAGCACAATCACCGGCAGCCCGCCGCTGTTACCCCAGCGGAGAAACTGGATATCGCCGTCGGCCCCTTTGGTGGCGGACCCGGTCGAGGGCCCGAGCCGCTGCACATCGACGATAACCAGAGGAATTTCACCGCCGATGGCAAAAGAAATCTGTTCGCTGTACAGGCTGATCCCCGGTCCCGAGGTGGCCGTCATGACCTTCAGGCCGGTCATCGAGGCACCGAGACAAAAACCGATAGAGGCGATCTCATCCTCGCCTTGCATGCACACGCCCCCGGCCGGCGGCAGCAGCTGCAGCATCTGGTGATAGATCGAGGTGGCCGGGGTAATCGGGTAGCCGGCAAAAAACCGGCAGCCCGCCGCCAGCGCACCCCTGGCAATCGCCTCATTTCCTTCGAGAAAACCGAGCGTCATTGAATATCCTGCCCTTGTTTAATTTTCACGCCTTTGATTTTTTGCCCGAGCATCAGGGATTTTCGATTTTATACGACTCGAACTCGCCCTTATCATTTATCTTGATTATCACCGCACTCTTGGCCGGGTCACCGCTGGCATTCATGTCCAGGGTGCCGGAAACGCCCTCGAAACCTCTGATCGCCGTCAGCCGGTCTTTGATGGCCACCCGGTTTTCCAGAAGATTCGGTTTAAGGCCGCCCGTATTGGAGATAGCGGTCAGCAGGATGTTGGCGGCGTCATAGCCGAGAGCCGCATAGCCGATGGGCAGATGGTTGTATTTTGCCTGATACTGTTCGACAAAGGTTTGGGTTTTGCCCTTGGCACCGACCGCCCCGAAATGGGAACTGAAAAACAGCCCCTTGCACTTGTCGCCGCATTTCTCCATCAGATCCGACGATTCCCAGGCATCCCCGCCCAAAATGATTTTTTTCCAGCCCCTGGCCCTGGCCTGGCCGATGATCGAGGGGATCTCATGGGCATACTGGGGCAAAAACAGCACATCGGCGTCGGAGGCGACGATTCTATCGAGATGGAGGGTCAGATCCTTTTCGCTCGACAGAAAGTTCTCAAAGGCGACCACGGAATTGGGGCCCTGTTTGGCCTCAAAGGCCGTTTTGAAATATTCCGCCAGCCCCTTGGGGTAGGCACTCGATATATCGTACAAAACGGCAGCCTTTGTGGCCTTGAATTCCTTGATGGCGAAGTTTGCCATCACCTCACCCTGGAAATTATCGAGAAAACAGGCGCGGAAGACGAAAGGCCGGCCTTCGGTGGTCCGCGGATTGGTCGAGGTGGGAGAGATCATCGGTGTCTTGAACGACTCGCAGATCCCTCCGGCCGGAATGGCATTCGAACTGGCGTTCGGCCCGACTATCCCCAAGACATTGTGCCTGGTGATCAGTTCGAGGGTGGCGGCGACCGCTTTCTGGGGATTGGACTCGTTGTCGGCATAGACATATTCAAGTTCATACCGGCTGTCGCCGATTTTCAGTCCGCCGGCTCCATTGATCTGATCCTTGAGAAGCTCCGCACCCTCTTTGGAACTGACGCCCGTCGCCTGTCTGTCCCCCGACAACGGCAGGTTCAGTCCGATGGTCACCTTCTGCGCGGCCTGAACATTTTCGGGAATGAACCCGCAGAAAAAAAGGAGAAGGAGCATCAACGCGATGCGCGATTGGTGTGGTGTATTCATGCCGTGCCTCCGTTTCGAATGTACGTTCAAGATCCTGGTTTTTTGGTAAACCGGCATAGTAGCCCATTACCGGCAGCCACGCAAGCCGCTTTCCTTTGCCGGCAGGCAGCGGGGAGCAGGCAGCGGGGAGCGGGTCGGATGGCTACCCAACCGGGAGGGTTCTCTCTTTGCCGTCCAATACTGCCCGGACAGTCCGGGCAAACTGAATATGCTCGACAGGCTTCATTAAAATAGCCTGCACTGCGAGGGTTTCCGGATTGTTGTCGCTGAGCCGCCGGTTGTATCCGGTGCAGATAATCACCGGAAGGTCAGGCCGCTCGGCCCGAACCTCTATCGTCAGGCGATCTCCGGTCAATTCCGGCATGGTCATATCGGTAATGAGCAGGTCGAAATCGGCGGGACTCGCCTGAAACATGCGCAGGGCACCGACACTGCTGGTTGTAGCAGTCACCCGGTAACCGAGCAGGCGCAGCATGTCGCCCAGCACCTCAATCAATACCGCTTCGTCATCGACCAGGAGAATGTGCTCGCTGCCGCCCGGCAGCTGAATCACCGGCAATTCTTCCCGCACGGCTTCCAGCTCAATTGCCGGCAGAAAAACATCGAAGACAGTGCCGCGTCCTGGCTCGCTGCCCACCTCGATCAGCCCTGAGTAGCTTTGGACAATACCGTGGACCACCGATAAACCGAGGCCGGTCCCCTGGCCTTTCGCCTTGGTGGTGAAATAGGGGTTATATATTTTGTCAAGCAGCTCGGCGGGAATTCCCCGGCCGGTGTCCTGCACCCGCAACTTCAGGTAAGTGCCCGCCTTGCGGCCTGGATGGTGCCGGACATTCTCTTCCGTCAGCCCGACCTGGGAAAGGCCGACTGTCAACACCCCGCCATCCTCTTCCATGGCCTGCGCCGCGTTGGCGCAGAGATTCATGATTATCTGATGAATCTGGGTGGGATTAGCCAACACATTCTCCAGATCGCCCTCGATCTGCTGCTTTATTTTGATAGTCGTCGGCAGTGACGAGCGCAGCATTTTCAGCGACTCTTTGATGAGTGGCCTGATCTGCAGCGGCTTGAGCTCCTGCTCACCTTGCCGGCTGAAAAGGAGAATCTGCTGCACCAGGTCCTTGGCCCGCTTTGCCGCCTCGAGTATCCCGTTGAGGTTACGCTGCAGGACCTGATTGCCGCGTGAGCGGATTATCGACAGTTCGGCATAACCAAAAACGGCCGACAGAATGTTATTGAAATCGTGGGCTATTCCTCCGGCCAAGGTGCCGATTGCCTCCATTTTCTGCAATTGCTGGATGCGCCGCTCATACTCCTTACGCTCCTGCGCAGTCCGCTTCATCGCCGAAATGTCGGTATAGACGGCGACCGCGCCTGCCAACAAGCCATCGATCATGATGGGGGAACCACCGGCAATGACATGAAGAGCAGTGCCGTCCCGGCGCTGGCGAATCGTTTCAAACGGTTCAACCGCCCGGCCGCTCAAGACCATCCGGGTTTTCTCCCCCGCCTCGGCAAGACTTCCGCCCCGGGCTACCAGGTTATCCAGATGTTTGCCTTTGGCCTCCTCCGGGCTGAAGCCGAACATTCGCACCGCTCCCGGATTCCAGTCGATCACATGGTGCACCTCATCAAGAGTGACGATGGCATCGGGGGCATTTTCCAGCACGGCCTCAAGAAACTGGCGGCGTTTGACAATTTCCCGCTGCGCTTCTTTCAAGGCCCGGTTGGCTGCCTCCAGCTCGGCAGTCCGTCTATTTACCTCACGTTCCTGGAAGTCAAAGCTCCGGCGCAACTCCCGGTTCAGAACCACAACCTTCAACTGCGTTTTGATCCTCGCCAGCACCTCGGCATTGCGATAGGGCTTGACCATATAGTCCACCCCGCCAAGTTCCAGGCCGGTGACCATGTCTTTGGTATTCGACAATGCCGTGACAAATATGACCGGGATATCCTCGGTGGCCGGGTTGGCTTTCAGCCGTCGACAGGTTTCAAAACCATCGATGCCCGGCATCATGACATCGAGCAGGATAAGGTCCGGCTGCTTCTGTTCGGCAGCCAGCAGGGCCTCATGGCCGTCGGTGGCGGCAATGACCTCGTAGCCATTGGCCAGAAGAATCTGCTGGAGGCACAACAGGTTGGTCAGGTTGTCGTCGGCCACAAGTAAGGAGTATTTATCGGAATATTTATCGGAGCAATTCTCCGCATGCCCTGTTTTCGCAGTTCCGATCACACGCCTTCCTCCTGGTGATTGCGATACCTTGCCGAGGTTCTGTTTCAGCCATAAACTCTTTGTAATACAGCCACCTTCCGCACATCACGATACTCAAACAGGAAAAACCCTATCCTGTTTCCCTGGGCACGACAACATTTTTTTATCCCATCGGAAATAAAGAGTATATCAGATAGATAGAAATGAAATGCGGTGATCTGCCGCCTGCCTCTTTGATCGTCCCTGGCCTGTAGCGCGGAAGGTGGTATAATGACCACGGTTCCAACCGGATCACGTACATCGCTGCATATCCAGTAACAAATTGACTACAAAATACAAAAAATATTAAACAGATGGAATTAGTTGATACCCATTGCCACCTGGATATCGAGGAGTGTTTCCCCCGGTTCGACCAAACGCTGACCAGGGCGAGGGCGGCAGGCGTGCATTCATTGATCTTTCCGGGAGTGGACCGGGCGGGGTGGCAGCGGCTTATAACCCTGAGCCGGCGGGAAGAGGGAGTCTACGCCGCGCCGGGCCTCCACCCCCTCTACCTTGCCCGGCACCGTCCCGAGCATCTGGAGGAACTGGCGTCACTGGCACACCGGGGCGGGATCGCCGCAATCGGTGAAATCGGCCTCGATTATTTCGTCGATTCCATTGACCGCAACGCCCAGCAGCTGCTCTTCGAAGACCAGCTGCGGATCGCCGCGGCGGCCCAGCTGCCGGTTCTTCTCCATGTGCGCAAGGCCCATGACCAGGTCCTGGCGACCCTCAGAAGAAAACGATTCCCCTGGGGCGGGATTGTCCATGCCTTCAACGGCAGCCTGCAGCAGGCCCGCCAGTTCATCCAGCTGGGCTTTTGCATCAGCGTTTGCGGCACCCTCACCTATGACCGGGCCAGGCGAGTCCGCAACGTTGCGGCCGAATTGCCGCGGGAAGCACTGGTGCTGGAAACCGACGCACCGGACATCCCCCCGGCCGGCCATAAGGGTGAGGCCAACCTGCCGGAATATCTGCCCGAGGTGCTGGACGCCCTGGCAGCCCTGCGCGGGGAGCCGCGCGACCTGACGGCCAGCTATACCACCGCCAATGCCAGGCGCGTCCTCAACCTGGCCGGTTGAGAGCGGATGGCTCCGTATCCTCGCCGGTCAAACCGGCCGGGCGAGCCCCTAACCTCCGATCAGGCCATCTTCCATCACCACTGTTCTCTGGGAAAGCCTTGCATATTCGGGATCATGGGTGACCATCACCAAGGACATCCCGTCCTGATGCAGACCGGCCAGCAGCTCCATGATCTGCTCGCCCGTGGCCTTGTCGAGGCTGCCGGTCGGTTCGTCGGCAAAGAGCACCTTTGACGATTTCACCAGGGCCCTGGCGATAGCGACACGCTGCTGTTCCCCGCCGGACAGATTGCCCGGCAACCGGTCGGCCTTATCCGCCAGGCCAACCCGTTCCAGACAATGATAGGCTTTATTCACCGCCTCCTTGCCCACCGGTTTCACCGAACGCATGAATGACAGCAGACTGTTCTCCAGCACGGTCAGATAGGGCAGCAAATGGTGGAACTGAAAAATCATCGAAAAGTCGGCCTGCCTGAGCCGGTTGAGATGCTGCTCCGGCATGCGGCGCAGATCCTCGTCGTGAAAATGCAGTTCGCCGCCGTCCGGCTGGACGAGGGTGGCGAGAACATGGAGCAGGGTCGTCTTGCCGGAACCGGACCGGCCGACGACGGCGACAAATTCGCCCGCGCCCACCGTCAGGGACACCCCTTTCAGCACCGGTACCATTTTGCCGTCAACGGTAAAATTCTTGACGATATTCCTGGCAATCAGCATGGCTCCCTCCTACAGGGCGATGAGAGCGGCGGAAGGTTCGATGCCGGCACCTTTCCAGGAAGGATAGAGAGCGGCCCCCACGGTCACCAGACCGAAGAACACCCCGACCAGCAGCAGATGGAGAAACGAGAATGGCGGGGTAACCCCTTCGGCCAGGGCAAGCAGCTCAAGCACCTTGAAACTTGCCAGAAAACCGGAGAGATAGCCGACGATCCCGGCCAGCACCCCGATGAAGCCGGCCTCCAGGCAGAAGATGGCGAAGACCTGGCCCTTGCCGTAACCGAGTGAGCGCAGGATACCGATATCCTTCTTCCGCTCGTTGACTGCCGACAGCATCGAGAGTCCGACCATCGCTCCGGCGGTCACCAGAATGACCAGACTGACGGCCAGGGCGAGATTGCGGATGAAGTGCACCGAGGCCATCCGTTGATTGACGATATGCTGCAGGGCCTTCACCTCGGTGGCCGGCAACCGGCCGCGGATCTGGCTGACGATGTCTTCGATCGGGCAACCGGCACAGAGCGCGGCGACTTCGATAAAGCTGGTCGCGCCCGGCTTCCCCGCGAGTTCCTGGAGAGTGGCGAGATCCATCAGGATGACCGTATCGTCGTCGCTGCCAGTTTCATAGAGAGTCCCCGCGACGGTGAATTCCCGGCCCAGCAAGGTTATCCTGCTTCCTTTTGCCAGGCCAAGTCTGGCCGACACCTTGCCGCCGATCAGGACCTCGTCGGGACGTTCCGGGAAACGGCCATCCGCCGCCCAATAGCTTTTAATCCCCCGCTCCTCCGGCCAGCGCACGCCGACCACGGCCACCGCGGTACCCTCCACCCTGGCCATGGTTACCAGTTTCGGGGCCACGGCGCTGATCCGGTCCTTGAGGTCGATGGAGCGGATCGCCTTGATCGTTTCCTCTTCCGGCAAGTATTCGATATCGACCAGCATTTCCCCCATCTGAAAGCCGCCGTAAGCGATACTGAGGGTCTCACGGGCCGGGGAAATGACGATATTGGCGCCAAAGGCGGTGAGTTTTTTCTCAAGATTGAGCCCCACCACCAGCGACACCTGATAGAGCGTGACGATCGACATCACGCCGAGCGAAAAAACCAGCAGCAGGAGCAGGGTCTTCGACGGTTTTCTTCGGATATTCCTGGCGGGAATCGTGAAGATATTCATCCCGCCCTCTTAGAAAAATCGCCCGCCGGGCCGGATATCGGCAACCTTCAGCACCAGCTGCTCGCCAACCACCTCCCTTGCCAGGGGAGCGGGATTGCAGCCGCCTTCAACCACATTGACCTGGGTCGAATGAAATTTGCGGCCGCAGTTGCTGCAGACCATGAAATCACCCTCCTGGGTGTATCCTTTCTTCTCCGGAAAACAGACATCGCAGGCATCGAACGCCGCCCTGACGACCCCGTCGCGGCTCTTGATGACGAAAAACTTGATGGCCTTCTCCCCATCCTGATAGGAATAGTAGTGGGCCTTTCCGTCACTCACATCGCTCAAGGCCAGGCGGACCTCGCCGTTACTCTCCTTGACTTCCGCATATCGGGAAAAAAGACCGAAAGAATTGCCGCTCGAAGGAAACAGCAGGCCGACTGCCGCCATTATTACCAATACAAACATGATATTGTGATTACGCATAGTATCCTTATATGTAAATTTTCAGTTCTTTTAATACCACATTGTGGGATTTGCAATCAAGAAAATTGTTCGCCGGCCTTCATCTTCACCCCGCCTGGCAATCAAACGACCGCTGCCGACTATTCATTTTGCCTTTCCCGAAAAGACTGTTATAATTTTCAGTCATGTTTTCAGTCGTCACCATATCTGCTGCCCCGCCGTACCCTCCAGCCGGGATGCGGGACAGCAGCCCATGCCACCATTCAACTTTTGATAGAAAACACTATGTTCAACGCCGAGAAATTACTGGGTAAAGTTTTAAGTGAAGTAATCGGAACGGGAAAATCGCACCGAAAGTCGCACCATACGAAAAGCAAAAGCTCCCTGCTCGGCGGCCTTACCTCCGGCGCCGGGCTGATGACCGTTATCGGCCTCGGGGTAGGTGCCTTTGAAATTCTCAAGGACAAACAAAATCAAGCGGCAGCCGGAGGGCACGCACCGCAATCGTACGGTCAAGCTCCTCCGCAACCCAATTGGTCGCGCTCGGCACCGGCAACGCCGCCACCTCTGCCACAAATGCCGCAGATGCCGCAGATGCCGACGATGCCGGCTGCAGTTGCCGCTCCGCCACAAGCTCCTGCTCTCCAAACAACCCCGGCACGCACTGAAGAATTGGCCATTCGCATGATCC
>CAYTVF010000113.1:0-2259 GCA_964441345.1 uncultured Desulfopila sp.
CTTCGTTCCAAACTCACCCACCCCTCAATCCCCTCCCGTCAAAGGGAGGGGAGGTTAAAGCCAATCAGACAGAGGGCATACTATTGAAACAAACTGAAGCCGTTGTCCGCATAACTTCGCGTATATTATATGCACTGGCCCAATTATGGCGGCAAAAGCTTATTCATTGCAGGATAAATTTTCTGGCGGTGGTTTGCGGCTCTTCGTTTCAAAAGAAGTGCCAAGCTGAGAACGAATCTCCTAGACAAATGTTGTAAGAATCTCATAGGATGAATGGAATATTCTGTAAGAGTTCGTCAGGAGTTGTTTCTACCAGTGAACCAAAGTTTTCTTGCGGGGGAGGGGAAATGAGAAGGATGTTGTCGATATTGATGGCGGCTGTGTTTCTGATGGTTGCGGAGCAGGCGGCTGGCGGGGAGAACAAACCCCTGGTGGTCGCCTCGACCACCCAGATCGCCGATTTCGCCCGGCAGGTGGCGGGTGACGATGTGGTGGTCAAATCCATTCTCGCTCCCGGGGCCGATCCCCATACCTACCAGGTAACCCCGGACGATGTGAAAATCGTCCTCGCCGCCGACCTCTGCCTCGAAAACGGCCTGCACCTCGAAGGGAAAAACTGGATGGCCACCCTGGCCAAGGATGCCGGCAAAACGCTGATCACCGCGACCGTGGGGATGCAGCCGCTCAACATCGATGCCCAGGGCCAGACGGTGGTCGATCCCCATGCCTGGTTTTCGCCGCGCAATGCGGCGGTCTATGTCAACAACATCACCCGTGCCCTGATTGCCCTGGTCCCCGGGAAAAAGGCCGAATTCGAGGCGCGGGCCAAGCTCTACCTCCAGCAGCTGCGGGTGCTTGACGCCTGGGTGCGCGAGCAGGTCGACCAGGTTCCCATGGCAAAACGCATTCTGGTCACCACCCATGACGCCTTCAACTATTTCTGTCGCGAGTATCGCCTGAACGCGGGCAACGATTACCTGTCCATCGCCCCGGTCGGCTGGTCGACCGGAGCGGAGGTCGGAGCCGGCATGACCCCGGAGCGCCATCGCCGGGTGGTCGAGTCGATCCGCGGGGCGGGGGCGCCGGCGATCTTTGTCGAGACCTCCATCAACCCGAAGCAGATTCGCGAGATCGCCCGGGAAACCGGGGTGAGGATCGGCGGCGAGCTGTATTCGGATTCGATGGGACCGGCGGGCAGCGCCGGCGAGACCTATATCGGCATGATGCGGGAAAACGTGCTGCTCATTGTCGGCGCCCTAAAATAGAGAACGGATAAAGAGAGAACAGAGAGTGAGGCAGCGATGCGATTTCTTCTGGTTATAGCGGTTTGGGTGGTGATAGTCGGCGGGTTATACCGGTACATTGCCTGGCGGGATGGGGCGGTGGCTGTTCCCGCCGCCGAAGCTGTGGTGGCGCAGGGATCCGCGGGGGAATTCTCCCTGGAGCTGACTCCGACCTTTTCCCTGGAGGAGGACCCCTTCGCCCTCAAGAGCGGGGAAGGCGCGGCTTCTCCGCTGGAAATCCGGCTGAACGGCCGGCTCCTGAATGTACCTGCGGCGGAGTTGCAGCGCGGCCGGCCTTTTGCCGTCGCGGCGGTGGAAGGGGTAATCTCAGGCCAAAACGAGATCCACGTCAAAGCGAGCCCGCCGGTGGCGGAGAGCAGCCTTGACCACGCCTTGCGCATCCGCATCCTTGACCGGGATGTGGTCCTTGCCGACCACAGTATCTGGGGCGGTGACGGGGAGCTGATCTCGGGTACGGTAGGTTTTACTGCCAAGGGAAAGGAGGCCGGTCATGACCACTGATTCGCGCCATGGCACTGCGTCAAAACCTCAATCTCATCAAGCCGTCAAGTATGCCATCGAGGTCGAACACCTCACCGTCAGTTACAATGCCAGACCGGCCCTCCTCGACGTCACGGTGCGGATCGAGCGGGACCAGATGGTCGGGGTAATCGGTCCGAACGGGGCCGGCAAGTCGACCTTCATCAAGGCGGTCCTCGGCTTCATCAAGCCGGATATCGGCTCGGTGAAAATCGGCGGCATCGAGGTGCATAAGGTGAGAGGCCGGGTGGCCTACGTGCCGCAGCGCGGCGCGGTGGACTGGGATTTTCCGGTAACCGTGCGCGAGGTGGCGATGATGGGCCGCTATCAGCGGATCCCCTGGTATGGTTCGGCCAACGCGGAGGACCGGGAGATCGCCCACGAGGCCCTGTGCATGGTGCGGATGGAAGAATTCGCCGATCGGCAGATCGGCGAA
>CAYTVF010000113.1:2269-10753 GCA_964441345.1 uncultured Desulfopila sp.
CTCTCCGGCGGCCAGCAGCAACGGGTCTTCCTCGCCCGCGCCCTTGCCCAGGGCAGCGACATCCTGCTGCTCGACGAGCCCTTTGCCGGGGTCGACGCGGCCACCGAGCGGGCGATTCTCGAGGTCCTGGAGCGGGCCAAGAAGGCGGGCAAGACCCTGGTGGTCGTCCACCACGATCTGGCCACCGCCGCCGAATATTTCGACCGGCTGATCCTCATCAAACAGCGGATGTATGCCTACGGCACGCCCAGGGAGGTCATGCAGGAGGAGTTGTTGAGCAAGGTCTACGAAGGACGGCTGCGGATCTTCAGTTCTGTTTTTCGCGGGGAGGGCGCATGATGTACGAATTGTTCGTTGCCCCTCTGTTGGAAACCTATTTTCAGAAGGCCCTCCTCGGCGGCTCCATCGTCGCCGTGGTCGCCGGCGTGGTCGGTTGCCTGGTGGTCCTGCGCCGCATGGCCTTTCTCGGCGACGCCTTATCCCACGCGATGATTGCCGGGGTGGCCGGCGGCTACCTGGTGATGAAGATGCTGTTTGGTCTTGAGGCCCATGCGCCGGGGATGCTGCTCGGCTCGCTGCTCGCCGCGGTGGTCACCGTCGCCCTGATCAGCTTCGTCTCGCGGATTTCCCGGGTGAAGGAGGACACCGCCATCGGCATCATGTACACCGGCATCTTTGCCCTCGGGGTGGTGGCGGTCTCCATCTTTCGCCACTATATCCATATCGACCTGATGCACTTCATCATGGGCGACATCCTCGGCGTGGCCGATGCCGATCTGTGGGTCGGGGCCCTGGTGGCGGCCTTCGTCCTCTCCATCCTCATCCTCTTCTTCCGCCAGTTCCAGCTCACCACCTTCGATCCGGTGATGGCCGCCTCGATCGGCCTGCCGGTACTCTTTCTCGACTATCTCCTCACCACCTGTGTGTCGCTGGTGGTGGTCAGCGCGGTGAGCATGGTCGGGGTTATCCTGGTCGTCGGCCTGCTTATCACCCCGGCGGCCACCGCCTATCTGCTCTGCGACCGGCTCGACCGGATGATGATGCTGTCGGCGCTGTTCGGGGTGACCAGCGTGATCGGCGGGCTCTATCTCTGCGTCTGGCTCGATTCGGCGGGCGGCGGGGCGGTCATGCTCTTTTGCACCCTGCAGTTCCTCGTGGTCCTGACGGTCGCCCCCACGTACGGCCTGTTGGCCCGCTGGCTGCGCCTGAGCCGGATGGTGCCGCAGCAGACGGTGGAGGATATCCTTACCACTATCCTCCGCCACGGCAAACCGGCCACCCCGGCCATTATCCGGCAGTATGCCGAAAGCAGCAAGGGGCTCGGCAAGGCCCTGCGGCACATGGTGCGGGACGGCCTGCTCGAACAGCGGCAGGACAACTATGGCCTGAGCGAAAAGGGAGAGAAGGAAGCCGCCAAGGTGCTCCGCGCCCACCGGCTGTGGGAGGCCTATCTGGCGCGGATCGGCACGCCGCAGGAGGACCTGCATGCCACCGCCCATCACCTGGAGCACCTCCAGGGCCGCGAAACGGCGGACTACCTCGACGAGAAACTGGGCCGGCCGGGAGTCGACCTCCACGGCCGGACCATCCCGGCAAGAAAGGAGAACGGACCGGAGGGCACGGTGGACCGTTGAATGCGATTCTTGCAAATTAACGTCAATTGCTGCCCGTAAACCATAACATTTACCAGGAGGAGAAACACGTGATCTATCAATTTGACACGGTCATCGTCGGCTCCGGAGGCGCCGGACTGTATGCGGCACTCGAGGCCAGCCAGAAGTCGAAGACGGCAGTGCTCTCCAAACTCTATCCGATCCGCAGCCATACCGGCGCAGCCCAGGGCGGAATCAGCGCGGCGCTTGGCAATGTCGAGGAGGATAAAGCCGAATGGCATGCCTTTGATACCGTCAAGGGCGGCGATTACCTTGTCGACCAGCAGGCCGCGCAAATCCTGGCCGAAGAGGCGATCCAGGCGGTTTACGATCTGGAAAACCGCGGCCTCCCCTTCAACCGCACGCCCGACGGCCGCATCGATCAGCGCCGCTTCGGCGGGCACACCCGCAATTTCGGCGAAGGGCCGGTGCGCCGCGCCTGTTATGCCGCCGACCGGACCGGCCACATGATCCTGCAAACCCTCTACCAGCAGTGCATTAAAAACAGCGTCGACTTCTTCGACGAGTTCCAGGTGGTCGACCTGCTCCTCGACGAGAACAAAAATACCTGCAGCGGCGTGGTGGTGGTCGAACTGGCCACCGGCGAGGTCCACATCTTCGCCGCCAAGGCGGTTCTATTCGCCACCGGCGGCTTCGGCCGGATGTTCAAGGTCACCAGCAACGCCTATGCCAGCACCGGCGACGGTCCGGCAGTATGCGCCAGGCGGGGCATCCCGCTCCAGGACATGGAATTTTTCCAGTTCCACCCCACCGGCATCATGGGGCTTGGCATTCTGATAACCGAAGCGGTGCGCGGCGAGGGCGGCATCCTGCGCAATCGCGACGGCGAGCGGTTTATGGAGCGTTATACGCCTGGATTGCTGGATCTCGCCCCCCGGGATATCGTTTCCCGCGCCATGCTGACCGAGATCCGGGCCGGCCGGGGCATCCGCGGCGACCGTAAGATCGACGATTATCTTTTGCTCGATGCGACCCATCTCGGCAAAGAACTGTTGCGGACTAAACTGCCCGATATCAGCAGCTTCTGCCAGACCTACCTGGGTATCGATCCGGCCGATGCGCCCATCCCGGTCCTGCCCACCGCCCATTATGCCATGGGCGGCATCCCCACCGATGTCCACGGCCGGGTGCTGGGCGATGCGAGCGGGACCGTGGTGGACGGCCTGTATGCCGCCGGCGAATGTGCCTGCATCTCGGTGCACGGCGCCAACCGCCTCGGCACCAACAGCCTGCTCGACCTGGTGGTTTTCGGCCGGCGCGCCGGCCGGCACATCACGAGCTACGTCAAGCAGGCAAACCCGGTAATGCCGGCTAAGGACGCCGCGGACCAGGCCCGTGCCCGGATCGCCCGGCTCACCGACGGCCAGGCCGGGCCGCACGGGGGAGCGATCACCGACGAGATGCAGACCGTCATGATGGAAAAGGTGGGCATCTACCGCAACGAAGGGGAGATGCGGGCGGCCATAGGCGAAATCCAGGTGCTGCGCGAACGCTACCGGGCCGTGCGGGTCCAGGATACCGGCAAGAGCTTCAACAGCGACCTGCTGGAGATCATCGAGCTGGGCAATATGCTCGACCTCTGTCTGATCACCGCCGCCTCGGCGGTAGCCCGTCAGGAAAGCCGCGGCGCCCACAGCCGTGAGGATTTCCCGGAACGGAACGACGATACCTGGCTCAAGCACACCCTGGCCTTCCTGGATCAGGATACGGTTCGGCTCGACTACAAGGCCGTGGATACTTCCATCTGGAAACCAAAACCTCGCACCTATTAAGACTCGGAAAAGCAATGGAGGCAAAGGAGCAGAAATGAAGATTGTTCTCAACATACAGCGCTACAATCCGGCAACCGATGCTGCGCCGCACTTCCAGAAGTACGAGGTGGAGGCGAACCCCAATGAGCGGCTGCTCGATGCACTGATGCAGATCAAACGTTTCCAGGACGGCAGTCTCGGCTTTCGCAAGAGTTGCGCCCATGGTGTCTGTGGCTCGGACGCCATGCGCATCAACGGCGAGGACGGGCTGGCCTGCAAAACCCTGGTGAAGGATGTGGCGGAAAGGGATGGCGACACGGTCACCATCGAACCCCTGCGCCACCTGCCGGTGCAACGCGATCTCATCGTCGATCAATCGGACTTTTTTACCAAATACCGCTTTATCAAACCCTATCTTATCAACGAGGAGGAGGTTAAGGGCCGGGAGCGGCTGCAGTCCCAGGAAGAGCGGATGGTATTCGACGATACGACCAACTGCATTCTCTGTGCCGCCTGCTATTCGGCGTGCCCGGTGCTCGACGAAAAACCGGGTTTCACCGGTCCGGCAGCCATCGCCCAGGCGTATCGCTTTATCGCCGACTCGCGGGACCGGGGCAGGGACGAGCGCCTGGAGTTGCTGGACAATAAAACCGGCGTCTGGCCTTGCCAGAATCATTTCAAGTGTACCGAGGCCTGCCCGCGTTCGATTCTCATAACCAAGAGAATCAACGAAACCAAGGAGTTGATCAAGAAACACCGCCGGTGAAGGCCGGAGGCAATGATATTCTGGACCCCGGCTTTCGCCGGGGTGACGGTGCATGCGACAATTTCAGCCTTGAGATTATGACATTCAGTGCGGAGTTTTAAAAAGCGTCGAGCAGCATCTCCGCCCTGTCACCCTCGTCGGCATGAACCTCCGGATTGCTGTTCATGATTCGTGCGCATGAGTTCCAGCGCAGCACCGCATCCTGGTTTTTCGGATCGCATTCCGTCATCGCCTCGTTGAACGAATCCATCGCCTTGACCAGCCACTGATAGGCAGAAGAGCCTGCTCCCGGCCCGCCCTGCTTGAGGTGGAATTTGGCGCGGCGCTCAAGAATAATGCCGGAAAAATAGGCTTTGCAGTGAGAAGTATCGAGTTTGACCACGATCTCCCTGGCCTGGTCGAACGAGGGATTCAACCCGCACTCGCCAAATTTGTCGGTCAGGGCCAGCAGCAGGGTCTTCAGCGCCTCCTGGTGGTTCGGCATCACCGCCAGAATATCCCGGCAGATGCTCTCCGCCTCATTGGGCTCATTCAGCAGCCGGTATTGCTGCGCTTTCGCCAGGGCTGTCGGCACCGCTTCAACCGCTATGGACTTTAAAGTTAGCATACGCACCTCCCATCGAGTTGCCTTGAGAAGAATTTTCTTGATAGGCGACACTACACTCTAAGGTAATTATCCGGGGGCGATTTGCAAGGAAGGGGACGGAAATGGCCAGGCGGGGTCGGGCGGTGGTTTGGGAAACTATTTTGTATCCACATAGATCTATGGACAAAGTTCCCCCTCCCCTCGCGGGAGGGGGGTAGGGGGAGGGGGAAGCCGCAAAGAGCAACTTCGTTCCTCAATCCCCTCCCGTCAAGGGAGGGGAGGCTAAAACCACGGCCCCGGCAAAGTAAATTTGGCATGAAAAATGATTGGATAATTTTTTACAGGGAGGGGGAGCATAGATCGATAGAGATCGATAGAGATCGATAGGGTCAAATCTTTATCTTTGACAAACTGATGTGTCACGGTTAAAGATTTGACCCTTATGTTACCCTTATGTTATGATGCCTGAATTCAATGAAGAATATCTCTTAGCAATAGGTCTGGGCGATAAGCTGCGGAAATGGCATGATATCTGTTTTGCGTATATGGAACAGCAGAACGATGGGCAAATATGATATTTACTTCATATAGGGGGCAAAAAGATACCGTATGTCTTCGAGCGCATCCTCGATGACATAGGGCATTATCCGCGCATACATATCCAGGAGGATGATGGCATTGGCGGAGGAATCGGCCTTGCTTGCTCCTCGCAGGCGCTCGATGATGCAAGAGTTTATGATCTGAATGTTCTTATAAATATTGTCCAGGCCGGCCAGGGAAAAGTCTGGGTCCAGACCTTCCCGTAACCGAAAATACTGGGCAAGAAGATACATCGATGTCGACCGGTAGATCGTTTCTTCCTCGGTGGCCAGCGGCAGATGAAATCTGGCCATGGGTTTGAAAAAGGCGGTGTGCGGACAGCCGCTGACCGCCATTACCACCCCCATGAACGAACCGAGAGCCCGTTGGGTCGTGGTTTTCTGCGAGGTCACCCGTTCGTCGGTTTTCACCTGGAGAAAGATTTCATCGTAGGAAATAATGTTTTGAAATTGTTTCACGACACTGGCAATAGAGGCAGCCAATGGGCAATAGGTAACCGCTTCCGTATGTAACGGACAATGGGGGCATTGATGATATTCGAGCCTGGTCCATTCCGGAAGGGGATTTGAGCTTTTCTCGATCAATTCGAGGGTGGTTGGATCGAGTTCCAGTATAAAAACCTCTTTCTTATCACCTTCCAGATTGAAGGTGTATATCAGAGTTCTATTTCCCATGCCTTTTCCTTGGTATGCCAAATCGATTTCGATTTCGATTTCGATAGCGATTTCGAGAGTGCATTTCCCCAAAAAATCTCTTCAACAAGATCGTATCCCAGGTACTTGTTTGCCGGATGAACCCCAAAAAAGAGCTCATGGAACTGTCTTTAAGGGTACGAAAGATATGCTGCAATGGCCAGGACTTTTTTAAATCATTGTTGACAAATATAATTGGTTATTTTACCATATGTAAAAAAGAGGTATGGTGAATGAACGAAAAGGAAAGAGCTCTGATCGAGGCGAAAGCCAACGTCCTGAAGGCACTGGGACATCCAACCAGGTTGTGGATGGCCGAAAAGCTTGGCGGGGGCGAGAAATGTGTCTGCGAACTGGCGGAGGATATCGATGCCGATTTTTCGACTATCTCAAAACACCTCACCATTCTCAAACAGGCAGGGGTGGTGATCGATGAGAAACGTGGCAAGCAGGTGTTTTACCGCCTGAAGGTCCCCTGTATTCTCAATTTTATGCCTTGTATCGAGGCCGTTCTGCAGGCCACCGCTCAGACCCATATTAAACTGTTGAAATAAACGCAGCGGATTTTTTTCTTTTTTTATTTAATATTTGGTTATTATGTCAAACAAGCAAATGGTGAAATCGCATGAACTGGAAGAGTGAGTGGAAATATCTGCTGTTAATAGCCGGTGTTTTTCTGGCCTGTTTTTACCTGCCTATCGGCTCAGTCCGCTTTGACAACGCCATCCTCGAGGCCTTCCACCTAGTCAAATGGTATGCCCGCGAACACGTCCTGCTCTGTCTGGTCCCGGCCTTTTTCATTGCCGGGGCGATCGGGGTCTTTGTCAGCCAGGCCTCGGTGATGAAATATCTGGGGCCGAAGGCCAACAAGATCATGGCCTACGGGGTGGCTTCCGTTTCCGGCACGATCCTCGCCGTCTGCTCCTGCACCATCCTGCCACTTTTTGCCGGAATCTACAAGATGGGGGCTGGGCTCGGCCCGGCCTCGGCCTTCCTCTACTCCGGGCCGGCCATCAACGTTCTGGCCATTGTTCTTACGGCGCGAGTGCTGGGAACCGAAATGGGCATAGCCCGAGCCGCGGGCGCCGTTCTGCTCAGCATCGTCATCGGGGCCTCGATGGCCTTCATCTTCCGCAAGGAGGAAAAGGCCAAATTCGCCATCCAGATGGCCATGCCGGTCGAGGAGGTCAAGCGGCCTCTCTGGCAGACCAGCCTCTATTTCGCGGCAATGATCGGGGTGCTGGTCTTCGCCAACTGGGGCCGGCCGCAGGAGACAAGCGGAGCCTGGGCCGCGGTCTTTGCCGCCAAATGGCAGATCACCGCGGGATTTGGCGCCGCCCTGGGCCTGATCCTGATCTTCTGGTTTCAAATGCGGGCCTGGAAAGTTGGCTTGACTGCCATTCCGGTCATCGTTCTGGCAGTTCTCTTTCCGGATCAACCGATCATCGCCTTTACCGCCGGCTTCATCGGCCTGTCGGTCTTTACCAGCACCGACCAGGGGGAAGGCGGCGACTGGTTTGCCTCCTCCTGGACCTTTGCCAAGCAGATCCTGCCGCTGCTGCTGTTCGGCGTTCTGGTTGCCGGCCTCCTGCTCGGCCGGGTCGGCCATGAAGGCATTATCCCTGCCGAATGGGTGGCAGGCGCCGTTGGCGGCAATTCGCTCATGGCCAACTTTTTCGCCTCCTTCGCCGGCGCCTTCATGTATTTCGCCACTCTGACCGAGGTGCCGATCCTGCAGGGACTGATGGCCAACGGTATGGGCAAAGGCCCGGCGCTTGCCCTGCTGCTGGCCGGACCGGCCCTCAGCCTGCCGAGCATGCTGGTCATCAACACCGTGCTGGGACTGAAGAAAACGGTGGTTTTCGTGATCCTCGTCATCGTCATCTCCACACTCTGTGGAATGCTTTTTGGGATAGTTTTCGGATAATTTTTCAATGGAGAGCAAAATGAAGATTCAAGTTCTTGGACCAGGATGTGCCAAATGCACCAAACTTGCTGAAACCGCGGTTGCGGCGGCAAAGGAACTCGGTATTGAGTATGAGCTCGAAAAAATTACCGATATCAATCAGATCATGGCCTTCGGGGTGATGATGACCCCCGGACTGGTTGTCGATGGCGAGGTAAAGAGTGTGGGCAAAGTTCCATCTCTCAATGAAGTGAAGAATATGCTCGGTCTCAAGCAATAACCCTCACAAAAATATTTTATAGGATTACGCTGGGCGTGACCATTTCTTTTCTCATAGCCGCCCCGATGGTCAACGAGATTGCGCTGGTGCTGCTCTACGGCCTGCTCGGCTGGCGAGTCGCCCCGAAGCAAAGTGAAGTCGAAGGATGGATAGGCTGATTTTTTGTATCTATTTAGCTCTATTGACAAAGTTCCCCCTCCCCCTGC
This sequence comes from uncultured Desulfopila sp., assembly GCA_964441345.1. Taxonomy (GTDB): domain Bacteria; phylum Desulfobacterota; class Desulfobulbia; order Desulfobulbales; family Desulfocapsaceae; genus Desulforhopalus_A. Next base: position 10,730 of record CAYTVF010000113.1, read on the forward strand.
GGGGGGGGGGTAGGGGGGGGGGGG
>CAYTVF010000113.1:10780-13519 GCA_964441345.1 uncultured Desulfopila sp.
CTTCCCCCTCCCCTCGCGGGGGGGGGGGGGGGGGGGGGGGAGGCCAAAACCAATCAGACAAAGTGCATGCTATTGAAATATACTGAATAGTTACTTTTTTTTTCAATTAAAGGAGAACACCATGATACCGATGCAAACCCCATGTAGTTGCAGCTGCAGCAGTGCTAGCACTGGTCCCCGCCTGATATTTTCCTGTTCCGGCGCTGCCGATGTCGGCGAACTGGCCGACCGAGCGGCACGAAACTTGACCCGCGACGGACTGGGCAAGATGTTCTGCCTTGCCGGGATCGGCGGCAAGGTCAGCGGAATTCTCAAATCAACCGAGGCGGCGGTCTCCATCCTGGCAATCGACGGCTGTCCTCTCGATTGCGCCAGGAAATCTTTGGAAGAGGCCGGATTCAAGAAGGTCAACCACCTCCGCCTGTCCGATATCGGTTTTGAAAAAGGCAAGACCTTCCTTACTGAACCAAACATTGCCCAGGTGATGAAAAAGGCCGAAAGATATCTTTAAAAAAGGACGCGAAAAGAATGGGACAAACTCTTCATGCACCTGTCGGCACCGGTTTCGGCATTTTCGGCATATTCTGCCTCTTTCTGGCCATGACACTGTTTGCTCCCGCCTCACAGGCGGAGGAATCGCCCCTGGCTCCGGTCCCGGGGAAAGTGACCATGGTCGATATCGGGGCAAAAAAATGCATCCCCTGCAAGATGATGGCTCCGATCATGGCGGAATTGGAAAAGGAATACCAGGATAGGGCCGCCATCGTCTTTATCGATGTCTGGGAAAACCCCGAGGCCGGCAGGCAATACCGCATCCAGCTTATTCCCACCCAGATTTTCTACGATATTGAAGGCAAAGAAGTACTCAGGCACGAAGGCTTCATGGAGAAAGCCGCCATCGTTGCCGAACTGGAAAAGCTGGGAGTGAAATGACGCATGGATCAATTTTTTCTCACCATCAACTCCTGGATGAGTCAGGGGTTCCTGCTGGGGGCCGTGGGTTGTTTTCTGTGGGGGATGGTCAGCGTACTTTTCAGCCCCTGCCATCTGGCCTCCATTCCGCTGATCATCGGCTATGTCGGTGGTCAGAATCACCTGGTTGAAGGACGTAAGGCGACGCTGTATGCCGTTGTCTTTACCACCGGCCTGTTCATTACCATCGCCGCCATCGGTCTGATCTGCACGCAGCTCGGCCGTATGCTTGGCGATGTCGGGCCGTATTGGACCATCGCCGTCGGGCTTCTGCTGCTTTGGGTCGCTCTCGACATGCTGGGAGTGGCGAAATGTTCGCTCACCGGCGGGCTCATGGCGAAATTGACCATAAAGGGGCTCTCCGGAGCCCTGATTCTTGGTCTCGCCTATGGGGTTTTATCCGGTTCCTGCACCTTCGGTTTCATCGCCCCGATTCTGGCCATCATCGCGGTTCAGGACAAATTGCTCACCGGCATTATCTTTATTGGAGTATTCGCAATCGGCCACTGCATCCCCATTGCCGTCGCCGGCAGTTCGACCGCCATGGTCAAACGGCTGCTTGCCAACACCGCCTGGCAGGAAGGCGGCAGGATCTTTCGGCGCATTGCCGGTATGCTGATCGGACTGCTCGGTGTCTATTTTATTGTTCAGCCGTTTATCGAAGCCTAACCCTCTGCAAGGAAAGAATATGGCACAGAGCAAGTTGCCGAAAATACCGAATAATCCACTTTATCCACACCAATAAACCCACGAAAAACATGGACACTCTGATTCTTTACCTGATCGCCACGATCTGTCTGGTCTGGTCCTTTCTGAAAAACCGGCAAAAGACCCGGATCGCCATGAAGAAAGCATTCAAGGGCTTTGAAAACATCCTCCCCCAGTTTCTTGTTGTCCTTCTTCTGGTGGCCATGGCCCTGGCACTCCTCGATACCGAGACCATCTCGCTCGTCCTCGGCAAGAACTCCGGAGTCTGGGGGGTGCTGGCCGCCTCCCTGGTTGGCGCGGTCACCCTCATTCCCGGTTTCGTCGCCTTTCCGGCCGCAGCGGCCCTGATGCAGGGCGGGGCAGGGGCGATCCAGATCGCCGCCTTCGTTTCGAGCCTGATGATGGTAGGGGTGGTTACTCTGCCGCTGGAGATCCAGTTCTTCGGCAAGCGGGCGGCATTTCTCAGAAATGTCCTTGCCTACGTCTTTTCCCTGATTGCCGCGGTATTCGTCGGCTGGATGGTGCAATTATGAACACGAAAACTGTTCTCCGCCGCTATGCGGCTGTTCTGGCGACTGGAGCTCTCTTTGTCCTCTTTCTTCTCATCCTGCCTTTGTACCGGGCCAAGGCAGTCGAGATCATCGGCTTTCAGGCCGAGACCATGCTGCTCGTCATCCCGCCGATTTTTGTCCTGCTCGGATTGCTTGATGTCTGGGTGCCGCGTGAACAGATGGTTCGCTTCATGGGCCCGGGATCGGGCGCCAAGGGTACCATTCTCGCCTTTCTCCTCGGCTCCTTTGCCGCCGGTCCATTGTATGGAGCCTTTCCGGTCGCCGCCGTGCTGATGAAAAAAGGAGCGGGTTTCACTAACATCCTGATCTTTATCGGCGCCTGGTCCACCACCAAGGTGCCGATGCTCCTTTTTGAAAGCTCCGCCCTCGGGGCTCGTTTCGCCATGTCGCGGCTGGCCATCGATATCGTCGGCATCATCCTGATCGCCATGGCCATCAAGGCTCTGGTGCCGGAGGAGGAGAGGGAACGGCTCTATGCGCAGGCGGA
>CAYTVF010000114.1:0-13518 GCA_964441345.1 uncultured Desulfopila sp.
TACCCCCCCCCCGCAAGGGGAGGGGGAACTTTGTCCTAGAGCTGAATGGATACCTGCATTATCGCGTTATCGGGGCTGATAATTGTCAATGGTCATGGGTGTAAAACGGCCACTTATGGAAGAACCATTCATTCCAGAGCAGGGGGATAACCCACCAGAAGTTCCAGATCAGCGATTCGCCGTGCAGCATTCTATCGGCGATGCCGTGGGCCATGTGGTGATTGCCGAGACCCCAGTGACCAAAGTTGAGGTAGTAGAAAAAGATATAGTTGATCACACAAAAGACACCGATGCCGAGGGTCCTGTACCAGAAGGCGCCCCAGGAGTCGACATCCGGCATCGGCACCTTGTCGTCGAAGTAATGGTGCCAGGCCAGGAAGGGGATCAGGGTGAAACCGGCGATCTCCGCGGCGTGGTACCACAGGAAGCGGACCATACTGTCATTGTTGTTGGCCTTCAGCGCCTCGGTCATGTCCGGCAGCCATAGGGGGGCGAATTTCACGCAGGCCGTGGCTATCAGGTAGCCGAGAACCACGATGATGAAGAAGGACACCAGCCCTTTCAGCGGCTGGGCGAGTTTGATCGCCGACCAGGGTTTCATCCGCCATACATTGGGAGTCATGAACAGGATGACGATCATCCATTCCCACCAGCCGAAGACCCAGTGGACATGCGACGTCCCGGCGATCGAGGTCCACCATGGGAAATTCATGCCATAAGAAGTTCCGAAAACCTTGCCGTAGAGCATCCCCCAGAAAGGCACGATGAGAACGACGTAGAAAAACATCGTCCACATGGAGCACCAGCCGAATTCGGCGAGTCCGGCCATGGGCTGTTTCAGGTCGCTGGGACGGACCGGCCATTTGCCGAAAAGGATAGTGATGAAGGGGTAGCTGAAAAAGCCGATAAGGACAAAACAGACCACCGCTCTTTCGCCGTAACGGGCGGTACCGGCTACAAGCTTCTCCAGGGAGAGTTCCTTGCCGCAGGTGACCATGGCTCCGGCTGCATCCTTGAACTGGGCCAGATACGAGCCGCCGCCGGCCAGGGCCTCAAGGTTGCTCTGACTGAGGAAATTGAAGCCCAGTCCCAGAACCCGATAAAAAACGATATGGATGACAAACCAGACGAGGGCCAGGTTGACGAAGGTTTCCACGATTCCACGGGCCGGCTGGGGAAGGTTGTGGAAGGGCCAGTCGCCGAGGAACATATGCTGCCACAGGCCGACCAGGATCATCATCGCCAGATACATGACGAAAGGGTAGGGGAAGGTGTGCAGCGGCCCCCGCGGATCACTCAGGAAATACCAGAGTATCCAGGCTATGCCAAAAAAGGCAATGAACGAGATAATTCCGGTGAGAGGTTGTCCCCACCGGGGTTTTAATTCTTCTGCGGCCATACGCTCCTCCTTTTGAGAAAGATGACTAAGAACTTCGTTTTCATAAAGACTGCCGGAAAATGAAAAATTCCGGTCAGCCCCAATATTGCCAAATAAGGCAACTCAGATCATAGATTGTCGGCCTTTCGTCCGAGCGCTCAGTCGTTTTATTGTTGCACCAAATCAAAAAGTTGAAGCAAAAATATTACATGCAACTTGCTGTGATACGATTTCCGACCAAGCGCTCAATCGATTCAGGATCATTCACTGTTGACTGCTTTTTGTCAATCTTTTTTTTAGCGCTGGGTCAGGTAGACGCCGCCCATAATGACCCCGGCTGCGGCAATCTGACCGGTGCAGAGCGTTTCGCCGAGAATCATCCAGCCCATGACTACCGAAAAGACCGGAATCAGATTGACATAGGAAGCGGCTTTGTTGGCCGGCACATGTTTCAGGCCATAATTATAGAGGCCGTAGGCACCCAGGGTGATTACCGCGCCTAGATAGACAATTGCCAGGCTGGGTCCAAGTTGAAACTCCGTGGGAAGTTCTGTCCCGGGCATAAACAGCAGCGGAAAATAGAAAAGACAGCCGGCAAAGGCCTGCATGGCGGTGAGAAAGAAGGGAGAGTACCGCTCGGTGAGAGACTTGAGGGCGATGGTGTAGCCGGTGGCGCAGACCATTGCCAGAAATTCAAGGAAATTTCCGAGGAGCGGGTTGGGGGCATCGGCGGTCGGACTGCTGAGGAGGGTCAGCCAGCAAACGCCGGATACCGCAATGATCGATCCGGCCACGGAGCGGCCGGTGATGCGCTCCTTGAGGATCAAGCCGGCGGCGATCATCACCAGGACAGGCAGCATGGCGGTGATCAGACCCGCCTGGGAGGCGGTGGTGTTTGCCACCGCCTTGGCCTCGAACAGGAAATAGAGGCAAGGCTCGCACAACGCCATGAACAGGATCGGTTTATAGTCGCCCCGGCGGTAGTGCAGCGCCTGGGTAACCCGTCTGCCGATGAGCAGAAAGCAGATACTGGCGATAAACATGCGGCCGAAAATGACCACCAGGGGATCATAGGTGCGAAAGGCAAATTTCAAGGCAATAAAGGAGCTTGCCCAGAGGAACATAGCCAGGATCAAGGCGAATGAGGCCAGGCTGTTCGACTGGCCGGATGGCGATGCGGGCATGGGAGAGGGGGGATATGGGGATATGAGGATATGGTCGTGAAAAAAAAAGAAAAGGGCGGGCGGTTAGGCCTCCTTCCAAGAACGGAAGGAGGCTCGGCCGCAGCGGATTAATTCTGCAATTCCCATTGCCCGCGGTTGTTGCGGCAGGCAGTGGTGTAGGTTTTTTCGGTCCTGCCGTCGATGGTGGCGAGGATTTCCGCCTTTCGGCACGGTCTATCCGGCTGACTCGGTTGCGGATAATATGCCGGTTGCGGAACGACCTGATAGGCGTTGCCGTTGTCCGGGTTGCGCCAGGTGGTGGGTTGGCCGGAGGGCGCAACCTCATAGGTGCGGTTCAATTGCTGCCGGTCGAATTTATCCATCTCGTTGCCGACAATATAGCCGAGAAGGGTGCCGACCGCGGCCCCGATCAGGGTCGCTTCCGTATTGTGGCCGATGGCCTGGCCGATGAGGGCCCCGCCTGCGGCGCCCATTCCTGCTCCCTGCGTTCCTTTGCTGAATTGGCTGTCGGCGCAGGAAGAGAAGGTAAAGACAATTACCGGAAGCAAAAGCAATGTTAAGTTTTTCATCTCCAGTTCTCCAAAAAATAAAAAAAAGATATTGTTCAAAAAACAAAAAACTTCAGGATCAATCGATACCCACTATTGGTAGTCATCCCGAAGCAACTTTGCAAGTATAATCCCCTCTATAATCCCCCTAAAACATAAGTTCCGCGAAGGTGAGAATCGACGGAAAGTGGAGAGAGTGGCGCGGGTCGAGTCTGGAACTCGGCTTGGCGATATGGACCAGGTGCCGGATGCCGTATGCGGCGGCGGAGTGGAGGACTTTTTCGGTATCGTCGGCAAAGAGGGTCCTGGTTTTGTCATAGGGGAGATGGGTCTGCAATTTCTGCCAGAACTCGGGCTGTTCTTTGGCTGCGCCGACATCCTGAGAGCAGATCAGCCGTTCAAACCAGTTTTCGATTTTCACCTGGGCCATTTTGACCTGCAGGGCTTTGGGGTGGGCGTTGGTGACAAGATACAATTTTTTGCCAAGTGTGCGCATATAGGTGAAAAAATCGACAACATGGGGATGGATGGCAACGAGATGGCTGACCTCCTGTTTGAGCGCCGCAATATCCAGATCGAGGCGATCGGACCAGTAATCGAGGTCGGTCCACAGCAGGGTGTTTTCCACACTTCGATATATTGCCAGCAACTGCCGGCGGGCCTGGCCGGGGTCAAGGGTATTTTGCCCGGCGTAGACCTCCGGGACATACTGCTCCCAAAAAAAATCGTCGTAGTATTTGTCGAGCAGGGTGCCGTCCATATCGAGAAAGATCGCATCGATCTCCTGCCAGGAAAAATCCGGCGGCGCCGGGGCGCTAGACGGTTGCGGGTATAAGTTTGGCGAGTTCATGGAGAATATTTAAAATGGTTTCGAAAACGTGTTCTGTGGACGTCAGCTTGCCGAAAACGATGAGGCGTCCGTCCTGGGTTAATTTCGGGGGCGTGGCCAGTTTCTTTGCTCCAGTCCCTTCAAGGTAAGCAAGCAACTTCCCAGGGGCAAGGGGCGTGTCGTCGAGGAACGACAGGACCAGGCTGTCGCGGCCCTGTTCCAGCTTACCGATGCGCAGAGCGGCAAGATCTTTTTTAATGGCGATTATTCGAAAGAGGGTAAGGGTCTCGATGGGCAAGGGTCCGTACCGGTCTACCAGTTCTTCCTCCAGGTCCGTCTGCATTTCCGCCGGGGCGGTGGTCAGCGCGGCCATTCTGCGGTAGGTGATGTAGCGTTGGCTGATATCCGGAATGTATCTTTCCGGAATATAGGCAGAAAGCTGGAGATTCACTTCCGGGTCGAGCTCATCGCGGCTGCGCGTATCGTCGTGGGTTGCCTCGGCCTTCAGATCGGCCACGGTTTTCTGCAGCAAATCGAGATAGAGGTCATAGCCGATGGCCGCGATATTGCCGCTCTGGCTGATCCCGAGAAGGTTGCCGCCGCCGCGGATCTGCAGGTCGCTCATGGCCAGCTTGAAGCCGCCGCCGAGATCGTTGCAATCCATCAGGGCGCGGAGCCTTTCCTTGGAATCCTTGCTCAGGCTGTCGAGCGACGGGACCAGGAGGTAGGCGAACGACTGGGTGCTGGAGCGGCCGACCCGCCCGCGCAGCTGATAGATTTCGGCAAGGCCGAGCATATCGGCGCGGTTGATGATAATGGTGTTCGCCGATGGAATATCGAGGCCGGATTCGATAATCGTGGTGCTGACCAGCACGTTGATCTTCTTGTTGACAAAGGAGACCATAATTTCTTCCAGCTCCTTGCCGGCCATCTGGCCGTGGGCCACGGCAATGGATGCTTCCGGCACCAGCTGCTGGATGAGGGCCGCCATCCGGTGAATCGATTTGACCCGGTTGTGGACAAAAAATACCTGGCCGCCCCGGCGCAGCTCCTTGCTTACCGCCTCTTTGATGACCAGTTCGTCGTAACGGGCGACAAAGGTTTTCACCGGCTGGCGGTGGATAGGCGGGGTGGAGATGACCGACAGGTCGCGGATGGACAGGAGGGACATCTGCAGGGTGCGGGGAATGGGCGTGGCAGTCAGGGTGAGGATATCGACCTCGGCCCGCAGTTTTTTCAGTTTTTCCTTGTGGGCGACGCCGAACCGGTGTTCCTCGTCGATGACCACCAGCCCGAGTTCTTTAAAGAGTACGTCCTTGGACAGGAGACGATGGGTGCCGATGACGATGTCGATGTTGCCTTTGCCGAGATCTTTCAGGATCTTTCGCTGTTCCGCGGCCGTACGGAAGCGGTTGAGGCAGGCGATAGTGACCGGGAAACCCTGCAGCCGTTCGGAAAATGTCTTGGCATGCTGTTCGGCGAGGACGGTGGTCGGCACCAGAATGGCCACCTGGTAGCCATCCTCAACCACCTTGAAGGCGGCGCGGACGGCGACCTCCGTCTTGCCGTAGCCAACGTCGCCGCAGACCAGCCGGTCCATCGGCCGATCGGAGGTGAGGTCGCCGATCACGTCGCTGATCGATTGATCCTGGCCGGGTGTCTCATCGAAGGGAAAGGATTCCTCCAGCTCGTGGAAAAGCTGTCCGGCCGGGGAAAACTGCCGGCCTTCGCGCAGTTCCCGCTTGGCATAGATATCGAGCAGCTCCTGGGCGACCTTCCATACCTCTTCCTTGACTTTGGTTTTGGTGGTTTTCCAGTTCTGGCTGCCGAGCTTGTCAATTTTTGGTTCTTTGTCGGAGAGCCCCTGATACCTGGTAAGCAGGTTGAGCCGGTCGACCGGCAGATACAATTTGTCGCCGTCCTTGTATTCGAGGCAGACGAAGTCGTTGATCACCCCTTGAAAAGCAACGGTATTGAGACCGCGATAGAACCCTAGGCCATGATCGCGATGGACGACGACATCGCCATAATTGAGCTCGGTGAAGAGGAGCGGATCTTCCTTTTGTTTGGTCTTTTTCTTGCCGCCCAGACGCATTTCCCCAAACAGCTCGCTCTCGGACAGGAGGTGGATGCGTTGCTCGGGCAGCGAGAATCCCTCGGAGAGAGGGTGGTCGCAGAGCAGGAGGTGGCGGTTATCGCCGCGGTTGCCGAGGGTGAGTAGATCGAGGGGAGAAGGCAGAATCTCGACCTGGTGACTGTGTTTGCCGAGGAGTTCCGCCAGGTTTTTGGTATGCCTGGACGACCGGCAGCAGATAATCACCTGGTCGCCGTTTTTCTGCCACCCAAAAATTTGCGCGGAGAGCGGGGCGAGAATGCCAAGTTTGGCCCGGTTGAGGGCAATTTCCTGTTTCAGCAGCTGATGATTGCCGGTGGCGATGGTGACCATCTGCTCGTCCGGCCGGGAAAAATCGGTGACGTGGAGCCGCCTGAAACTGCTCAACTGCTTCTGCATCTCGTCCTGCAGTACAAACAAATCGGCGGGCGGCAGGGCCGGGGCGGCCATCTGCCGCGCAGTCTGATAGTTCTGGTGGATCCGTTCCAGGGTGAGGTTCATGCTCTGATGAATACCTTCCGGATCGATGAGCAGCAGCACTGCGTCTTTCGGCAGGAAATCGAGGACCGTCGAACTGGGCAAGGGCTGCTCCTGATAGAACAAGGGCAGAAAGAATTCCATGCCGGCAAAACGCTGACCACTGGCGGCGCGTTCCGCCATCCGTGCCGTTTCCTCACTGTCCCAGCTGTTTTTATCGCTGTATTCGTGGATAAGGCCGGCGAGCCTCTTCAATCGGGCCGGACTGCTGGTGTCGAGAAGGACATCGGTGACCGGCAGCAGTGTGGCCTCGCCGATTTCTCCGGTGGAGCGCTGGGTGAATGGGTCGAAGGAGCGCAGCGATTCAATGGTGTCGCCAAAAAAATCAAGGCGGATCGGGCCCTCGTGGACGCCGCCTGGGTCAAGGGCAAAGGATGGCGGATAAATATCGATGATACCGCCCCGCACCGAGAAATCGCCGACGGATTGGACCAAAGCGGTTTTCTCATAGCCCAGGTAAACGAGCTTTTTTAACAGGTCGTCCTGATCGCAGGTTTCGCCGGCCATAAGGTATTCGGCGACTCCGGTCAGCAGTTCGGCCGGCATAATCCGCCGCAGCAAGGCCTCGATCGAGGCGACCATGATGCCGCTGCTTCCGGTTTTCAACCGATAGAGGGTGGAGAGGCGGGCTGCGGCAATTCGCTGATCCGGCGAGAGCGGAGTATAGGGTGGAATTTCATGGCCCGGGTACTGGAGAATCTGCCGGTCGGTAAACAGGCCGATATCCTGTTCGAAAACGCCGATGAGGTGCTCATCCGGAACGATGCAGCAACAGGGGTGGTGTTCGGCCAGTTGGGCTGCAAGCCAGGCCGGACCGGCACCGCGGAGTCCGGCCACGGCAACGGTGTGGTCCTTGGCGAGGAGATGAAAGAGTGTTGTGTACATCATTAACAAAAGTGCCGGTTATGCGGGAGCATAACCGGCAGTAAGAATTTGATACCTTGCAGGGACCGGGATCAGAAGACGCCGCCGACGCTGAAGTCCCAGACCGAATCATCCTCGCCGTTGGTGGGTTCGAGGTTGTAACCCCAGACCAGGCGGAGGGGACCCATGGGGGAGAGCCAGCGAACCTCAAGACCTGTAGCCTTTTTCAGTGAGTCGCTGGCATCGGCCCAATCCTCGTCATCGTTCAGCACCTGTCCGGCATCGAGGAAGACAACGCCCATCAACCCTTGCGTTTCGAGGAGAGGAAAGACCACTTCGGTGTTGGTGTACCACATTTTGTCGCCGCCGATGCGATCCCCGGATTCTTCATCGATGGGGCTCACCTTGGCGTATTTGAAGCCGCGGATCGAGTTGAGGCCGCCCAGGTAGAAGCGTTCGTAGACGGGCAGCTTGTCGGTCTCGTTCTCAAATACCTGGCCGGCATTCAGCGCGGCATGGAAAATTGTCCGCAGCGGCATCGGGAAATACCAGCCGCTCGATCCCTCCACCTTGGTGAACTCGGCATCGCCGCCGAGCGGGCCGCCGCCGTATTTGACGCTGACCACATTGCGCGAACCTTCGGATGCGCCATATCGCTTGTTCCGGGTATCGCGGACCAGGGACACCTTGAAGGCGCTGGTGACATGGAGGTCGACGGAGTTCCTGATGATATAGGAAGCGTCCTCCGAAACATCGGTGAGGTCGGTATCGGTATAGCTGTAATTGCCGAAGACCTGCCATTTCTCAAAGATCGGGTAGCCGAGGCGGAGGCCGCCGCCCGTGGAATCTTTGGTATAGTCGTCGTATTCGCGTTCGGTGTTGAACAGATCCAGGCCCCAGGAAAGCGCCGAATCGTTCAGGTGCGGATTGGTATAGCCGAGATTATACCTGGAGCTGTTGCCGCTCACATTGGCGCTGAGTGAGACGGTGTCGCCCCGGCCGAGGAAGTTGTTCTCGGCGATCTGACCCATGACAATAAGCTTGTCGGCCGAACTGTACCCCGCGCCGATACTGAAGGTTCCGGTGCTTTTCTCCTTGACGTCGACCACCACGTGCATCCGGTCGGGGTCAAGGGATGGTTCGGGGGTGATGTTCACCTCCTCAAAGAACATCAGCCGCTGCAGGGCCTGGGTACTCTCGCGCAGAGCCTTGGAATCGAAGACTCCGCCTTCGGCGATCCGGAGTTCGCGGCGGATGACGTTGTCCCTGGTGCGGGTATTGCCCTTGATCGTGATCCGGTCGATATAGACCAGGTTGCCCTTGGTGATCTTAAAGGTAATGTCCATCCGGTCGCCCGCCGGTGTCTTGACGGTTGCCGGCCTGATGCTGGCGAAGGCATAGCCGGCTTCGGCATAGTAGTCGGTGATTTTGAGGATATCCTCCCTGATCTGCTGCCTGCTCATATATTCCTGATTGCGCACGGCGACGAGGGAAAGCATTTTCTCCTTATCGCCGAGCAGGTCGCCGGTAAAATCGACGGTGCCGACGCGATAACGCGGGCCTTCTTCCACCACGAATTTTACGTACAGCCATTCCTCTTCCTGCCTGATCTGCGGTTCGCCGATTTTGGCTTCAAGAAAACCGTGATTATTGTAATAGCCGACAATCCGCTGGGAATCCTGCTGGATCTTGTTCATGTCCAGCAGGCCGGTGTCGGTAAGCCAGGACATGAACCATTTTTCCCCGGTCTCGATCTCGCCGAGGAGTTCGCTGTCGGTAAAAGTAGTGTTGCCCTCTACCGAGATTTCCTTGATATATATTTTTTTCCCTTCATCTATCTTGAACAGGACATTGGCACCCTTGTCATCCGGATAGGTGACGGAGGTGGTTATCTTGCTGTTGTAAAATCCCTTGGTCTTGTAAAGTTGCCGGATCGCCTCTTCCGCTTCGCTGATTTTGACCGGATTGAGAATGAATTGTTCCTTGATGTTGGCAGCCGCTTTGACGTCTTCTTCCTTCAGTTCATCGATGCCTTCAAAAATGACGGAATTGATGAGCGGTTTCTCGACAACCCGGAAAAGTACTTTTTTGCCGGCCGCCGTATCGCTGATGTCGATTTGCACATCGTTGAAGTACCCCATTTTATATATTTCTTTCAGGTCGTTGCGGAGAGTGGCCTGGTCGTAAGCGTCACCGGTTTTGGTCTTTATCTTGCGCAGGATGGCGCCGGAGTCGATGCGCTGGTTTCCTTCGGGGGCAATGAGGGCAATGCGGAAATCCTTGTCGAGATAGTTCCGTATTTCGCCGGCGATTTTTATAAGGGCATCCTTGACACCCTCGGCGGTGTCGACAGTCTGGAGGTAGAACGTCGGGTTGCCGGGCGAGAGAAGGTCGAAGAGCTTGACGTCGATGCTTATTTTGTTGCCGAAGACAGTGAGATTGCCGGCGGCGATATTCTCCGCGCCGGTCTTGTCGGCAATCGCCTGCAGAGCTTTCGCCGAAGGCGGCCACGCGTCTTTATAACTGACTAATTTTTCCGCTTCGTCGCGGGGGATCAGGGCGATGTTGGTTGTGGCGAGGACCGACCGGAGATCGCTGTCGGTCTTTGTCTGGATTGTTTCGGCATCGTATGGACTATGGATATTGAGGGGCAGAAAACGGATTTTTTCACTTCCCGACCATGCAGGCAGGGCATGGATGAATGTGAGCAGTACGAGCAGGGCAAGGCGGTTGAAGAGGGAAAGCCTTCCCGGGGCGCAACGGACCATCTTCCTGGATACAGTCATGGATACCTTCCTGTAATTGGTAGCGCAGACGGCCGCAGCCGACCGCCGGCGAAACTGAAAAAGTGCGTGTGGATGAAATGTTATACTTTTTGTTTTTTGTTTTTTGTCGATAAAGCTGTTTTTACTCTGCGGTTGCTATCGGCTGGCAAAAATTGTCCGTATTATGCCATGTTTCGATGCAATTGCAAAGCTTGCATGTCGTCCTGCAAGAAAAATATAGGAAAGGGATGGTAGAGTACTCGAAATTCTGCCCTTCCGGCCCCGCTGCAAGCCGCTAGTTTCCAGTACGGTGGGCGGGAGATGAGCCGTGCCACGAGTCCCTTATGACGGAGTCAACCCGATGAGACTGGTTTGCCATTTGCAAAAGAGCTGCATGGACCTGCTCTTTCCACCGGTTTGCGGAGTATGCGGCGTGAGACTGGCCGTCGGCCGCATGGAGAAGATGTGTGACGACTGTATGCGTCGGATACGATTCCTGCGCCACCCCCTCTGCCCGGTCTGCGGGATGGAACTGCCCGACCGGGAAGGCGGCGGCCATCTATGCGGCGAGTGTCTCCGCCGGCTTCCGCCTTACAGTTCCGCCCGCTCCCTCGTCATCTATGAAACTGCGGTGCGGCAATTGATCCATAAGCTGAAGTATGGTGGCGACACCTCCGTCACCGGGGCTCTCCTCGATCTCATCGGCGGCTATGACCTGTCTTCCTTTGCCGATTGTGAATGGATCGTGCCGGTGCCCCTGCACCTTGCGCGGCTCCGTACCAGAGGGCTGAATCAAGCGGCGGTTCTTGCCCGGTTGTTTTTTCCGGAACGCGAGCGGGCGATTCGCCCGGATGGGCTGATCAGGCCCCGGAGTACCGTGGCGCAGACCGCACTGCGGGGAATCGATCGGCGGAAAAATTTAAAGAACGCGTTTCAGCCGGGCGCAGGCTTTGATCCAAAAAATGCGATCGTCTGTCTGGTCGATGACGTCTTCACCACGGGGACAACCGTCAGCGAGTGCAGCAGGGTGTTAAGACACCACGGGGCAAGTGAGGTGAAGGTGCTCACTTTGGCACGGGCGGGTATTGCCGGGGGTGGCCGGCACGGATGAAATCAAAGACCGGATATTAGGAAATTATTATTTTTTCGTATATATCCTGAAGCCCGCGAAATGACGCAGATACCCTCAATCAGGTAACGGAATATTGATTAAATTAGAGAAAAATGCATGAAAACGAAGAATGGTTGAGCTTTAGATTTCGCTGAAATTGTTGATAACTTTGTGGATAAAAGGCTAAGGGTGCCAGATGTCGCGATAAAAGATGAGAGTTCCGAGATGCTCGGAAAACCGGGCTCCCCGGCTGATGAAAATCACAGATTCAACCATTTCGGGGGATTCCGGGGAGCGGTTATAACACGCCGCTCTCATAAGAAAATATCGGTAAATCGTCTTTGACTGAGCAGGAGAATTGGAGTTTATTCTCCGCCCAAGGAAAACACCCGTCGTGCGGGTCTGCATGACACTTCTGAGGTAGCGTGAGATAAGGCTGATATTCAGCCGTTTTTTTTACACCCAACAAGGTGAAGCGGCTTGTTTGTGCTTTCCGAATTGCTTTATTCGGGTCGTATTTGTTTTTTTTTGTCAACGAGGGGAAGGTCTATGGTCTGGGAAAAGGTCAAAGAGAGCTTAAAAGAGACGCTGGCGGAGAACGTATTCAATCTCTGGATTGAACCGATTCAGTTTGTCCAGCTGCAGAGCGATCGTCTCTACCTCTCGACTCCGGATAGATATTTCAGTGCCTATATCAAGCAGAATTTTCTTGGCATTATTGAAGAAAAAATGCAGGAGAGCGGTTTGCCGGCGGCGAAGGTAGCCTTATGTGAAGAGGGCCGCCAGGCCGGCGGTACCGGTGGTTTGCGGAAAACCAGTGGTGGAACGCAGATGAGGCTTCCCCATATTCCTGAAAACAACTCCAAATTCAAAGCACTTCATCCCCGTTACACCTTCGATGAGTTTATGGTCGGGGAGAGTAATATTCTGGCCGAGTCGGCCTGCCGGTCGATGGTTGCCAAGGACGGGATGGTTGGTCCCTGCCTGTATATCAACAGTGACACCGGTCTTGGCAAAAGCCATCTGACCCATGCCGTGGCTCATCAGGTTTTCACCGAATCGCCGATGACCAGGCTGCATTATCTCACCGCCAAGCAGTTCTCGGCCGAGATGGTGCGCGGGATTCAGACCAACTCCATGGATGCTTTCAAACGGAAATACCACGATAACTGCGATATTCTGCTGGTGGAGGATATTCATGCCCTGACCGGTAAGAAGAAGACCCAGGAGGAGCTCAACGAAATTCTCGATTCGTTGATCAAATCCGGCAAGCGGGTCATTCTTACCTCCAATCGCGCCCCCCGTGATCTGGTTGGTATCGACAACGAATTCCTGTCGCGGATGTCCTCGGGGCTGGTCACCTCGATCAAGGCCCCGGACATCGCAACCCGGGTCCGGATAGTTGAGAAGAAGGCGCATCTGCAGCAGTTGTTTCTCGATGAGGATCTGATCGGCTACCTGGCTAACCATATCCGTGGCGATGTGCGCAAGATCGAATCGGCCCTGATTGCCGTTCGCGCCAAGGCAAGGCTCACCGGCGGCCATGTGGATATCGATCTGGTAAAGGAGGTGGTCTCCTCCATTGTCGGGGTAAGTCAGGCGCTTACCGCATCGACCATTTGCGAACTGGTGAGCGGTCAGTTCAATGTGAGCATCCAGGACCTGCAGTCGCGCTCGCGGAAGAAATCCATTACCTTTCCCCGCCAGATTGCGATGTATCTGGCCCGCAAATATACCGAGGAGTCGCTGGCCGACATCGGCAGGGCCTTCAACCGCGATCATTCCACCGTGCTGCATTCGATCAAGGTTGTGGCAAATCAGCTGGCAAGGGATAATTCGGTCAGCGGACAGCTGGAGATTCTGAGCAACAAGGTGAAGCAGCTCTAACAGAAATGTGCAGGTAATCGCGTATCAGCTTGATATTTTACCATGCCTGGCCGGTGTTTCGGCCAGGCATTTTTTTTCTCTCCGATTAAAAATAGACACCTTTTATTTCGGCAATTTTTTCCCCCCGGCCGGGTGAGGAGAGGATCTCTTCGGCAACCCGGGTTGCGCACTTCATCATGTCGTTGAGGCCGATGCCCTCCCAGCCGAAGCCGCAGATATGCAGACCGGGACGGGCGGCGAGGAATTCCCGGCGCCAGGCCAACAGCGCCGGATAGTTGCGCTCCAGCTGCGGGATTGCCCCG
>CAYTVF010000115.1:0-5853 GCA_964441345.1 uncultured Desulfopila sp.
CCAGGTACGGCTTCGACGATGCCTTGTCAAAACCGTACAGTCTGTCGGAACTGGGAGACAAGCTCGACAAGATGCTGAACGGGAAACACTGACCTCAAATCAGAGTTCATATTTGTTGCCGTAGCCCCGCGGGGTGATGATCAGGTCGTTCCAGGTATAGGTCTGGCTGTTGCCGATGATGAGGGTCGACTGCATGGTGATCTCGTGGTCCAGCATGTTGGCCAGCGTGGTGATGGCGATTTTTTCGTTTTCACGGGTCGCCGCGGTGACGATGCCGACTGGCGTCGAAGCGTCGCGATGGGCAAGAAAGATTTCCCTGGCCCGGACGATCTGGTCGGTGCGCCGTTTTGATTTTGGATTGTAAATGGCGGTGACAAAATCTGCCATGGCCGCGGCGCTGAGGCGTTTTTCGATCAGCTCCCAGGGAGTGAGGAGATCGGAGAGGCTGACGGCGGCAAAGTCGTGCATGAGCGGGGCTCCGAGGCGGGCGGCGCAGCTGTTGATGGCGGCAAGCCCGGGAACGACTTCGATGGTCCCGGCAAAGCCCGATTCGCGGGCTAGCTGGTAGACGAGTCCCGCCATGGCGTAGATGCCTGGGTCTCCGCCGGAAACCAGAGCGACCTGTTTGCCGGTCTCAGCTGTGGTAAGCGCGATGCGGCAGCGTTCCACCTCTTTCATCATTTCCGAGGAGATCACTTCTTTGCCGACCAGGAAGTTGGGGATCAGTTCGAGATAGGTTTTATAGCCGACGATGACCTCCGCCTTTTCCAGGATCTCGCAGGCCGCAAGCGTCATCTGCCTGACGGCGCCGGGACCTGTGCCGACAACGAAAAGGGTGCCTCTGCCACTGCCATAGTTACATTTTTCCATTTTCTTTTCCTACTGAGAAGAAGAGTATTTTGGGCGCCGAGTAAGGCCGAAGGTTCGGCCACGCCGATGGCGCCGACCGCCTTCAGGGCGGCCTGGGAAATATCCAGGTTGATAAGGCTCGAAAGATTGTTGATTTGTTCATCGGTAAAAAAGTCGATCCGCCAGTGATTGTCCAGAGCAAACTGCAGGAGTCCCGGCTCGTCGCTTTTCTTGTCGATAGAGGCGAGGCTGCGGATGCTGTGCCTGCTGAGCTGCAACTCGGTAAAGAGCTCGCTCAGGGCCTCCTCGAATTCTCCGGCGGGCGTGCCGCGGTTGCAGCCGATGCCGACAACCAGGTTGCGGGGCCGGAAGAAAAAGGCCGGTGCGGCAAAACGGGTGGAGTTGGAGACGATCGCATCTGCGAAGGCCGCCTCGTCCGCCGGGATAATGCCGGGCGGCAGGGAGTCGACCGCCACCTCCGCATAAAGCCGCAGCTCGCCGCGGTTGACCAGGACGGCTGCCGCCGCGGTCAATGTCTGCCGGTCGGCAACCAGCTGCTGCTCCTTGGCCCAGAGATCGAGAGCGACCAGCCCTTGCGTGTCGGAAGCGGTGGTAATCACCGCCTCTCCACCGGTATGTTCGGCAATTGTATTGGCCAAGGCGTTGCCGCCGCCGAGATGGCCGCCGAGAAGGCTGATGGCATGGCGGCCCTTCTCGTCCATGACGACGACGCAGGGGTCGTGCAGCTTGTCCCGCAGGAGCGGGGCGATGGCCCGTACCACGATGCCCGCCGCCATAATGCAGATCAGCGCATCGAAGCTTTTCCAGGCGGCGGCGATGGTCTCGGCAATCTTCTGTCCCTCCTGATGACCAAGGAGACGGGCACCCTCAAGTTTTTCGGCAAGCTCAGCGGCCAACTTTTTGCCGCCTTCGGTTATGGCGACGATGCCGATTTTCATGGCATGCCGGTGCCCTGGCGATAGCCGTGGGTGAAGGCGCTGTCGTAGAGTTTGGAAAGCGCCGGCGGCGGGCTTTCAGCCAAAACCTTGCCGACGGCGATGATGGCGGTCTTGGTGATTGCCGCCTCCTTCACCTGTTTGCCGATCGTGGCAAGCGTCCCGCGCAACTGACGTTCGTCCGGCCAGCTGACTTTTTCGACCACCGCCACCGGGGTGTCCGCCGGATAGCCGCCGGCCATGAGCTCGGCCACCACCTCGTCGATCATGCCGACGCTTAAGAAAATCATCATGGTCGCCTGGTGAGATGCAAGCAAGGCGAGATCTTCTTTTTTCGGAACCGGCGTCCGGCCGCCGCGCCGGGTAAAGATGACCGTCTGGGAGACCTCGGGCAGGGTGAGTTCGGTTCCCAGCGCCGCGGCTGAGGCGGTCCCGGAGCTGACTCCCGGCACGACCGCAAAGGGAATATCGTGCTCCCGCAACAGCGCGATCTGCTCGTTGATCGCCCCGTAGATGGCCGGGTCGCCGGTATGCAGACGGACAATTTTCCTGCCCTCCCGCCAGGCCTCGTCGATCAGGGCAAACACCTCGTCCAGGTTCATCCCGGCGGAATCATGAACCTTGGCCTGCAGTCCTTCCACCAGGGCCCTCGGCACCAGGCTGCCGGTAAAGATGACCAGATCCGCTTCCCGGAGCAGGCGGCTGCCTTTCACGGTGATCAGTTCCGGATCGCCGGGGCCGGCGCCGACGAAATGTACGGTATGCCGGGTTTGTTGTTCGTTCATCGTCTTCCTGTCATGGTGGTTATGGGATTGAATTTATTTATTTCGCCGTCCGGTTCCGTCCTGGACACGCTGATGACGGAACTGCTTACGGTAAAGCCGAACTTTTTCATGAGCGGCGGCGCCTCCCGGACGGTCCTGTCGATGACGCCGTTGACGACCAGTATGCCGCCTTCGGCGAGACGGTCGGCCGCCAGTTCAACGATTGCCGTAAGTGACCCGCCGCTGCCGCCGACAAAGATCCGGTCCGGGGAAGGCAGCCGGTCAAGCGCCTCGGGCGCTGTCCCTGCGACCGGAACTATATTGAAGCTGCGGAATTTGACAATATTCTTTTTGATATTCTGCAGTTCTTCATCCTTTTGTTCGACGGCATAGACAGTCAGCCGAGGATTGGCCCGGGCCGCCTCGATGGACAGCGAGCCGCTGCCGGCGCCGATATCCCAGAAGATTCCGGCGGGCGGCAGACGCAGGGCATGCAGGGTCGCCGCCCGGACCTCGTTCTTGGTGATCAGGCCCCGGCTGTGAAAAAGATCATCCTCGCCAAGACCAAAGGTAAAGTTTGGCAGACCGGGCGATTCGGGCACGAGCAGGCAGAGGATGTTCAGCTCGGCAAACTGCCGGGTCGCCGCCTCCCGGAGGGTGCCGCGAAAGACCCGTTCGTTGGGCAGGCCGATGTTCTCCGCGACCAGCATCCGGATGGTCTGTACCAGGTCCGTCTCGCCGATCGACTGCAGATATTTATGAAGTTTTCCCGCGATGCGGCCCGGGCTGTGCTCGGCATCTGTTAAGACCAGATGTTTGCCGTGGCCGAGCAGGAGGCCGGGGAGGTGGGAACAGGGGCGGCCATGGAGGCTGGTAACCACCGCGTCGTCCCAGGGTAATCGGAAGAGGGCGCAGGCCCGCTGGACCGAAGAGAGGGCGGGGTGGATTTCAATCGCTTCCACCGGAAATTCGGCGAGCAGGCGGCGGCCGATGCCGTAAAAGAGGGGGTCGCCCGAGGCGAGGACCGCCACGTTGCCTTGCGGCAGATAAAGGGCGATTGCCGCAAGGGCTTCGGTGAGTGGCGTAATATGCTGGAATTTAGCCGAAAAACAGTCAGTCATGAGTTCGAAACGCCGCGTTCCGACGATGAGGGTGCAGGTGGCAAGCAGGCTTTCCTGCCGGGCCGAGAGCACCGGGTCGGCCACGCCGATGACCAAGAGCTTAAACATGGCTGATGACTTCCGCCTTATGGTTGATCAGATACAGCCTCACCTCGCCGCCGGTCACCTCCCGGCAGTATCCCTGGGCTTTGAGGCAGACCGCCCGGATCAGCGCGTTCTCACCCGCCTCCTCCAGGTGGCTGTACATCTCTCGCGCGGTATTGGCGCCTTCGAGTTTTTCGAGCAGTTTGCCGGTCGCACCCAGGTTTGCCAGGAGTTTCGCCCCTTCGGCAACTTCCAGGGCGCCGTGGCGGACATGGGTCTGGGGGATGCGGAGTGCGGCCTTCATGATCTTGGCCCACATTCCGGCTACATGCACCGTGCGAAAACCCCTCGCGGCCGCCTCCTTCAGGGAAAACTCCAGGTAGTCCCCCATCATCGCGTAGGCCTCCTCCGGCAGGTCGAGGAGCTGCTGCGCGCCTTTTTCCGAGGTGCGGCCGGTGGAGAGCACCACCTCTGCGAGCCCCGTTTCTTTTGCCACATCGAGCGATGCCTTGATGGTCGCCGTCCAGGCCTCGGCGGAGATCGGCCGAACGATGCCGGTGGTGCCGAGGATGGAGAGACCGCCGACAATACCCAGCCGGTGGTTGAGGGTCTTTTTCGCGAGCTCTTCGCCGTTCGGCACCGAAATGGTGACGGTGACCTTCTCGCCGGTCGCCTCGCGCACCGCCGCCAGAATCATCTGACGGGGGACGGGATTGATGGCCGGTTCGCCGACGGGGACCGAAAGTCCAGGTTTTGTCACCACGCCTACGCCAGCCCCGCGGCAGATCCGGATATTGTCCAGTTCCACGCAATCGGTGTCGGTCTGGTCGTGGCCGGAACCGACGGTGGCGACGATCTCTGCGCCGTTGGTGACATCGGGGTCGTCGCTGGCATCCTTTATAACCGAGGCGGTGGCGGCGCCCTCCGCCGTCCGGCAGGAATGGACCAGGAAGATTTTTCTGGACCCGTCGGGAAAGGGGATGGCGATTTCCTGAGGATGGATGCCTTCCATCAGCGCCACGGCGGCCGCCTTGGCCGCGGCAGCGGCGCAGGAGCCGGTGGTGAAGCCGCTTCTGAGACGTCTCGCCATGGCCTATTCCGCCGCCAGCCGAATCAGGGCGTTGACGATCGCCGCCGCCACCGGGCTGCCGCCCTTGCGGCCGAGACTGGTGATGTAACAGCTGTTCTCCTCCATCAGCAGGGCCTTGGATTCGGCGGCGTTGACAAAACCGACCGGTACGCCGACGATCAACGGGGCCGACGCCGGGTCGATGGCAGCGACGCCGCGGATGGCCTGGACCAGGGCGGTCGGGGCATTGCCGATGGCAATGATGCCGATGTTGCCGGCGAGCGACTCTTCGATGGCCACCTCGGATCTGGTCTTCAATTTGGCCTTGGCCCGGGCGGCGATAGCCGAGTCGCCGACCCGGCAGAACACCTGACCGCCCCATTGGCCGAGCATTGTCTTGCTGATCCCGGCCGCCACCATGGTGACGTCGGTGAGGATATCCTTGCCCTCGCGAATAGCCTTGATTCCCGCCGCAATCGCCCCGGGGGCAAAACGCATATTGTCCTTGAAGGAAAAGTCGCCGGTGGCATGGATGACCCGCTGAATGACCTTGAAGGTCCGGTCATCGAGAGAATGGGGACCGAATTCTTCGGCGATGATGCGAAAACTCTCCTGCTCGATTTCGGTTGGTGCGATGTTCTGGAGTTGTATCGTCATAATGTCACCATAGTGATTTTCGTGTACCTTCCGTGTTATTTCCGGCAAAAGTTGACAAATTCACTCACCACCCGCGGCGAAAAGCCGAAGTGGAGATGCATGTAGCCGCCCAGGACCTTGCGGTAGGCGTAGCCTTCCCTGGTGCCGTTGTTTACCGCATAGATCCTGGCGATGTGCTCCGGCATCGGGTCGATGCTCGAATAGTGGAATTCATGGCCGCGCAGGATCGTCCCCGGCGGCCCGAAGCAGCACGGACCCTCCGTTCGTACCTCGCGGTAGCCGAGGCTCGCCCTTTTCTCCTGCATCCTCGCCCTGACCGGGAAGGCGCCGACCATCCGTTGAAACGAGCCTTC
>CAYTVF010000115.1:5881-13373 GCA_964441345.1 uncultured Desulfopila sp.
GACGATCCCCTCCGTCAAATACATGAAGCCGCCGCATTCGGCGTAGACGGGACGGTCGTTTTCGATCCATGCCGATATTGCCCCGCGCATCGACCGGTTTTCATGCAACTGCCGGGCGTAGAGCTCGGGGTAGCCGCCGCCCAGATAGATTCCGTCGAGGCCGTCGGGCAACCGCTCATCGGTCAGCGGGCTGAAGAAGACCAGTTCGGCGCCCGCCGCCCGCAGCAGATCGAAATTATCCTCGTAATAAAAACAGAAAGCCTTGTCCCGGGCAACGCCTATTCGACAGAGTTTGGCATCCGGCACCGCCTGCGGTCCGTTTTCCGCGGCCGGAACATCCCGGCACAACGCCAAAATCCTGTCCAGGTCGATATGCTCGGTTACCGTGTCGGCCAGCAGCCGGATCGCCTGCGGACTGAGGGGGGCCTCGTCGCCGGTCACAAGGCCCAAATGCCTGCTGGGGATGGTAAATTCAAGACTCCGCGGCAGGTGGCCGAGAACTTCGGCCCGGCAATGCTCGCGGATGGCACCAACTACCAGCTGCAGGTGCCGTTCGGAGGCGATCCGGTTGAGGATGACGCCCCGTGGCGCCGCTTCCGGCCGGATCGTTTCAAAACCCTTGACGATGGCCGCCGCACTCTCGGCCATGGACCGCACGTCGAGCACCAGAATTCCGGGAATGCCGAGAGTCGCCGACAGGGACCCGCTCGACGACAGCCCGCCGTCGAACATGCCCATCACCCCTTCGATAATGGCGATGTCGGCGTCCCGGCTGTTATGATAAAAAGAAGACCGGGTAAACGCTTCGCTGCTCATCCACAGATCGAGATTGCGCGAAACCGTCCCGGTGACCAGCTGGTGCAGGCCGGGATCGATAAAGTCGGGGCCGCATTTGAAGGGCTGAACCGCCAGACCCTTCTGCCGGAAGGCGGCCATCAGGCCGAGCGCCACGGTGGTCTTGCCCGAGCCGCTGGATGTTCCGGAAACAATGAATGATGGAGTGGCCGGCTTGTTCATCGGTTCGCCCCTCAGTTCTTGTAGAAGAGAGGATGGAAGAGAGTATGGAGCTGTTCTATCCCGTCGAGGATGCGCAGGGTGGGCCGGGAAACCAAGGCCTCCTCGATGAGATAGATTCTATCCTCGCGCACCGCCTTGATCGCCTCAAACCCCGGTTCGTTGCGGATGGTGTCCCGGTCGACCGGGTTCATCTTGCCCTGCTGCGCCAGATAGATGTCGATCTCCTCGCCGCGGCTGAGCAGACGCTCCTTGCCGTAGAAGGCGATATTGGTCTCGCGGACCTGCTGGGCATCGGCGGCAAGGTGGATGCCGCCGGCCTGTTCGAGGACATAGGCCCCGATGCTCTCCGGGGCAAAAGTCTTCATCTTCCCGTGAATCGACTCGAAATAGACTTTGGGGCGCTGCTCGGGGGGGATATCCTTCAGGCTGTCCTGCACCTTGGCCAGCCGCGCGGTGAAGGCGGCGATCATCTCCTCCGCCTGCTGCTCCCTGCCGGTCAAGAGGGCAAGGTTGCGCCAGTATTCGAACATTTCCCCGATGGTGTTGGGCTGCAGCGAGACCACGGTAATGCCCGCCTGGCGCAGCTTGTTGATCAGCTCCGGGTAGGATCGTTCAATCATCGGCCGGACCAGGACCAGATCGGGGCGGGCGGCGAGAAATTTTTCCGGATCCTCGCGGTAGGAATAGCTCTGTTTTCCCGAAACGGCGGTGGGTGAGTCGTCGCCGCTGCCGATGCCGACCAGCTGCTCAGCCGCGCCCAGGCTGCAGAGATTTTCCGTATGGGCGACGTACAGCGAGATGATGCGCTTGAACGGCCGGGGAATATTCACGGTTTGGCCGGAGCTGTCGACCAGAGACTTGCTCGTTACGGCTGTTGCTGCCTGCGGCCGGGCAAGACAGGCGAGCAGCATAACGCCAATGAACATGACAACGGATCGAAAACATCTTGCAAAATGGTGCGCTGGAATCATCTCCACCTCTTACTCCCAGTATTGAAAACTTACCTGAAATGCTTGGTTGAAGGGGTCCCTGGTCACTTGACTGCGAACATCGAACACTTCGGCAATGGTCTCGGCGGTCATCGTTTCAGGAGTTGAGCCGTGGTGGCTGATCCGCCCGTCTTTCATGAAAATAAGATAATCGCAGTAGGCCGCCGCCAGATTAAGGTTGTGGATCACCGCGATGACCGTTCGGCCCTCATCCCGCACCAGGTTGCGGGCAAGATTAAAAATCTGCAGGGTATATTTGACGTCGAGGCTCGATGTGGCCTCGTCAAACAACAGCACCGGGGTATCCTGGGCAATTGCCCGCGCCACCACCGCCCGTTGTTTCTGGCCGCCGGAAAGGGTATTGGTGTAGCGATGACGCAGGTCGCCGATGCCGATGGCGGCCATGGCGCGATCGACACCATCCCAGTCTGCCTGTGAGGGGGTGGAGAACCGGTCGATATGGGGATGCCTGCCCATCATGACAATTTCTTCCACGGTGAAACCAAAGCCGGTATCGAATTCCTGCGGCACCAGGGCCAGCTCCCGGGCAAGATCCCGTTTGCTGTAGAAGTCGAGGGGCCTTCCCTGATACCTGATGGTCCCGGTAAGCGGCTTCTTGCAGCCGATGAGGAGATCGAGGAAGGTGGTTTTGCCGCAGCCGTTCGGGCCGACCATGCCGTAAAATCTGCCGGGTTCGAGGATAAGGTTGAGATTGTCGAGCACCGTGGTGGTGTTGTAGGCAAAAGATACCCCGTCGATTGCATAAAGTCCCTCGCTACTCATAGCTTTTCCCCTTCTGTTTCTGCCGGAAGATCACGCAGAAAAACGGCCCGCCGATGAGGGCGGTGAGTACCCCGATGGGGACCTCCACCGGCAGCACGGCGCGGGTGACGGTATCGGCCAGGAGCAGGAGGATGGCGCCGGCGAGAATCGAGGCGGGCAGGAGTTTGCGGTTGTCGGGGCCCACCAGATAGCGCATCAGGTGCGGAACGATCAGGCCGATAAAGCCGATAATGCCGGTGACGGCTACACAAATCGCGGTGACCAGGGAGGCGGTGAGGAGAAGAATCACCCGGATTTTGGCCGTCTCGACTCCGAGGGAATCAGACGACCTGCGGCCAAGGCTCATGATGTTCAGGTCGCGGCCGAAATAAAGGGTGACAATTCCGCCCGCCAGGACAACGATGCCGACCATCAGGACGCCGGTCCAGGTGCTGGCGGAAAAACTGCCCATCAGCCAGAAGATAATGATGGCCACCTGTTCGTCGGCCAGATATTTCAGGAAACTGATCCCGGCGGAAAGGATGGCGCCGACGATAACCCCCGACAGAATAAGAGTCTGGCCCGAGATCTGGCCATTGAAGGTTGAGAGACGCATGACCACCAGCAGGGTGACGATCGCTCCGCCGAAGGCGAATGCGGGCGTGGAAAAATGGCCGAATCCCGCTACATTTCCGAGCAGGGCCAGCGACGCCCCGAAGGCTGCCCCGCTGGAGATCCCGAGTGTGTAGGGGTCGGCAAGAGGATTGAGGAGGATTCCCTGGTAGATCACCCCGCTCATGGCAAGACCCGCGCCGACCAGGGCGGCGGTGAGGATGCGCGGCAGCCGGACATCCATCACCACATAGGGCACGGTCTGTTCCAAGCCGTCAAGCAGGCTCGGGTCGCCCAGCAGGCGGGCGCCGATCACCCGGAAAATGTCGCCGGCACCGATGGACATATACCCCATCCCCGTCGACAAGACGATCGCGGCAGCGGTGCAGAGCGCCAGGATCACGGTGAGAAGAAAGAATTTTTTATCCGGGTGACGAACCATGGTCGTGTTGTTTTGTGCGCTCTTCCGCAAATTCAGGCCAGATAATAATAACAAACCGCAACCAGAATGACGCACAGAGCCCTTACTGCCTGACTCACGCCGACCAGCTGCAGGGCCAGTTGCGGCGAGTAGATCCCGGTGTAATAGGGCAGCTGGTGGCGGATCGCCCTGATCGGCGTCGAGAGGATATTGCCGACCAGAAGAGCCAGTACCACCTCTTGGGTGGTGAGGCTGTTTTCCGCCAGGAGAACGCTCGCCGCGGCAAGACCGGCGGAAAACTCGGTGGTTACATGCAGGACGACGATGCCGAGGCTCTGCGGATTGAGCCAGGACAAAAACCATGCCTTGGTGGCAATGTACTCTTCGAGCCGGGTAAATAAACCATATTTGTTCAAAAGAAAAAAGAGGATATAGACCGGGATCATGAACAGCAAGACCTTGCCGATCCGTTTTCTCAAGCGCTTGATGCTTTTGGTGAAGGCGTCTTTCCAGGTAGTTTTGGCTCGACTGGGCACCACAATTGCGGCGGTCTCCCCGCCGGCCGGCAGGAGCAGTCTGCCCATGCAGACAACCAGGAGGGTCTGGAGGAGGGCGGCCGCGAAGGTTAAACCGACATAAAAAAGCGCACCGCTTTTAATCATCGGCGCAGTGAGGAAAAAGGTCGTCGGCAGATGGAGAAAAAACCTCGGCAACGAATTAAAGAGGTTGGCCAGGTAGAGCTCGGTTTTGCTCATCCGCCCCTGGTCGAAGGCCTCGGAGAGCATGGTGTTCGAGGAAACCCCCGAGACGAAGGCCACGGAAAAACTTGCCCCGGTGACCGTCGACAACCGGCCCGCCTTGAGCAGGGGCCGGACTAAAGCCGCCAGCCTGTGGGTCCAGTTGAGGCTCTCGATAAAATTGGCGATAAAAAGACCAATGGTGATATAAAAGGCGATTCTGGCAATCGGCAGAATGATCTGCGGCCAGATCTGGGTGAGAAGGGCCTGTTCCATGGCGACTGTGTCAGGTATACCGGTTAGCAATATCGACCTGTTCCGACCATTCCGGCGGAGAATCGATCAGGTTATTTCAGGGCGATACTACACCTCATGGGCAAGAAAGCAAGCAGATATTCTCACAGCTCCTGCCGCCATGGCGGCGTGTTGCCTTCCTCGCCATGGGGCATTGCCGGCGGGAAAAAAGAGTTGACTTTCTGAGATGCCGAGAGTTAACTTGCGACTAACATTTCAGGTGCTTTTTGCAACCGCAAGATAAAAAGCTCAAAAAGGGAACCTCGTGTGAGTCGAGGACGGGCCCGCCGCTGTAACCGGGTACAGATTTCACGTAACGCCACTGGGACGATGTCCTGGGAAGGTGTGGAAGATGGACGATCCGGAAGTCAGAAGACCTGCCTGAAATGACGGTACAGCCATCCCGTGGAAAAGGATGCTTTCATCGATACGAGGAAAACAGGGACTCCCCGGATCATACAAAATGATTCGGGGTTTTTTGTTTTGTATTCTCCGGATCACAATTGGTTTTTTACTTTTTCATCCAAGGAGGATATCCCATGTTTCAAACTGTCTGCAAAGTCGTCCTGCTCGCTCTCTTTTTTCTGCAATTCCCGGCCGGATCGGCAGTTGCCGCAGGCAATGCTCCGCCTGAAGCGAAGACGGCGATCCTGCTCGCCGGTTTCGGCACCACCGTGCCGTCGGCCGTCAAGGAAATCGACAACATCACCGCGGCGGTGAGAAAGGCCTATCCGGGCACCGAGGTGCGCATCACCTTTACCTCCAATATGGTCCGCGCGGTGTGGAAGAAACGGCGGGACGAGGCGCGGAAGTGGCTGGATCAGGGCATTCCCGCCGAAATTCTGGGCGTGAAAAACATCATTCAGACCATGGGCGATCTGCAGGAGGACGGCTATCGCAATATCATCGTCCAGCCCACCCATATGTTTTACATGGAACAGTCCCACGACCTGACCAGCTATATCGGCGCCCTCGGTTCGATCAGGACCCTCAAGGCCAAGTGGCGGCCGTTCGAGCAGGTCGTTATGGGCCGTCCGGCGCTGGGCATGCCCGGCGATACCTACAGCTATCACGACGATGTCGACCGGGTGGTGAAATCCATGGCGGCCGACGCGGAGATGGCCAAACGGGAAGGGGCGATTCTGTTGTATATGGGCCATGGCAACGAGAACTGGTCGACCGGGATATACGCAGAGACCGAGAAAAAAATGCGGGCCGCTTACCCCGGGGTCGAGACCTTTATCGGCGTGGTTGAAGGGACTCCCGCTCTGGAGGATCTAATGGCTGGGCTTAGGCAGGCGAAGTCAAAAAAAATCGTGTTGCGGCCGTTCATGATTACGGCCGGGGACCATGCGGTGAATGATATGGCCGGAGCCGAAAAGGATTCATGGAAATCGCAACTCACCTCGGCAGGTTTCGAGGTCCATCCGGTCCTTGAAGGGATGGGGGCGAACGATGCCTTTGCCGCCCTGTTCGTCGAAAACATCGCCGATGCCGCCAGGGAAAGAGGGATTATGCTGCAGTGAGATGCTGAAGTGAGATGACCGGCGGAAAAGGCCGGTCTTTTTCGCCCAAAAAATGTGCGAGGGTGGTTTGTATAAAGGTGGTGTCCGGCCGTGGCCGCCCTTTTTGCGGAAGGAAAAATTCAGATTGAAGGTGGACGATGCAGGGAACGTTTTATGTAGTCGGCGTGGGACCTGGAGATCCGCAGCTTATGACCTTGAAAGCTGCAAAAATTCTGGAAAGATGCGAGGTCTGGTTTGTCCCCTCGGCCTTTGAGAACGGCGGCAGCATGGCGCTGAAGATTGCCGCGGGCGTCGTCGACCGGGCAGGCAAGACAATCCTCAGTCATCGTTTTCCGATGAAACAGGTGCACCGGGGCCAACCACCCGATCCGGAAGTGAAAAGCGCCTGGCAGGAGGCGGCCAGGACGATCATGGCGTGTCTGGAAGAGGGCCGCGACGTGGTCTTTCCTACCCTTGGTGATCCGGCCATCTATTCGACCGGATTTTATGTCTGTGAAACGCTGCAGGAATACGGCTCGCCGTTCAATGTCGAGATTGTCCCCGGGGTTTCGGCGGTCGGTGCATCGTCCGCCGCCTCGGCTGTGCCGCTCTGCCTGGGCGATGAACGTCTGGTGGTGATCCCGGCGACGTTTGAGAATGAACGGATCCGCGAACTGCTGAGCCTCTGCGACGTGGCGGTTTTCATGAAAGTCCATAAGGTCATGCCCCGGCTGGTCGGCCTGCTGGAGGAACTGGGGTTGGCCGAGAAGGCCGTTCTGGTCGAACGCTGCAGCCTGGAAGATCAGAAAATCTGGACGAACGTGCGCGAGGCGGTCGATCGGGAGATCCACTACTTTTCGACTATGGTGGTGCGGAAGATATGAGGGGAGGATGCCATTTTTCTTCCCCGGAGCGCATCCTGACTCAAGTACGAGTTTTGTACGAGTTTTCCGTCGGGGGCGGAAATTTGCTTTTGACCCCCTGGAATAGTCCAGGCGCGGTGGCGTATTGGCCGGGATAACCAAAATCTCGGCCTGTCGCCACCGTTTGTCAAGCTGTTACCTGCCTATTTGTTCTTTTTTTCCTGTTTGGCCTGTTTTTTCTCTTTTGCAGTTTTCTGCGGCTTTTTCTTCTCGGCTTTTTTGGTATCTTGTG
>CAYTVF010000116.1:0-8216 GCA_964441345.1 uncultured Desulfopila sp.
CAACATCTCCTTTTGCCAACAACAAAGATCATTTAAATCCACCCCAATCTGCCTGATCGACACTCATATTGCCGATATGCAGGATCATATCATAGAGTTGCGCATTCCAGGGATCGTGGCCAAAAATCTGAAGCCCCCATCTTCGCCGTTCCGCATCATCGTTAACCAGAATCATGCGGGCCTTCCTGCGGTCGGGATGTTCTCGCGAATCATTTCTTCACGGACCCGATCCTTGAGGTTTGCGCTGATTCTGATCTTGAGCATATGGGGAAACTGTTGCAGAAAGAAATAGCTGGCCAGGCCATGGTAGACGACATTATCCCGCAAAGCACCCTTTCAGAGTAAATTTTTGAGTTCGGGAAACTTTGCCAGAAGAGTCGATTGCACAGCCCCATTCTGTTCCATGAATTCGAAGTCGGCAAAATCGAAGCCGGGGGCAACGGTGCAGCCGACCAGTGAATATGCACCCTTGGCACCCTCCTTGATAGAGGCCGCCTGCCAATTACCGCCCCTTACACAGTGTTTGTATTTGGGATTATCGCTTTTTCCAGCCAGAACAATCTTTGTGATCTCGGTAAGTTCCGGCTCGATCTCGACCAACTCCAAGGGATCGCCTTCATAAAAGTGCCATATTTCATCGTGCAGGACCCGGTGGAAACGGCTCACCTGACCGGCCATCAGGAGGAAGTAGATATCGGTTACGGCGTTTCGCGTTGCCCTGCTGCAGGGCGAAAGTACTTTGGTTTCAGAACGATACATCTCTTTATAGTACCCTCCCTCCGGATGCGGGGAGAGCTCCAGCATGTCGATGAGTGTCAAAGCCCGATTATTCATTGCTCCACCTGCAATTTCTTTTGATTCACGCGAAGACGCGAAGGTATTGTGATTGTTGACAATGCGTCCAATGCCTTGCTTGAATGTCGCGGCGCCGACCCTGATCAGCAGCCTTTTTTCTTTAACCTTCGCGGCTTCGCACCTTCGCGTTAGAAATAATACCATTCCATTTCTCTCAGCCATCCATAGAAAATTCGGCCCATTGTGTCATGCCCCCTGCATTTCCCCTGTCCAATTTTATCTCCCTCCGAACGGATGCCCCCCTTCTCCCGAACTCAAACAAATCCCTCCAGGCGAAGCGTCCGTCCAACCTTATCCCACCAGTCGCCGGGCACCCCGGCTTCATCGGCATAATCGGGCCAGCGGGAAACCACGCTCTGCACCTCGCCGACGATCGCCTCGGCCCGGCCGCGCTTCATCGATGCGGTTGCGGCGCAGGCGCGGAAATCTTCCATGGTAAAGCCGTCGCGCTTGCCATTCATGGTCATCTGGTGGGTGGAGGTCCAGCGGCCGGTCGGCTGAAAGCTGTAGGTCAGATCATAGGCCGGGGCAAGGGACCAGCGGCCGCGCCTGTCCATCAAGAACGCGATATTCTTGACATGATCGTCCTGGTTGCGGGCAAGGATATTAAAGACCATTCGCCGGTACTGTTCCTCGACACTGCTCATCGGCAGTCCCAATTGACGAATAACGCGCAGGGCCTGTTCGTAGCCATAGGCTCCAGCCAGGTTGTAATCAAAATGGGCAATGGCTCCAAGGGACTGCATATGAATTTTGCCGCCGCCGGCTGTGCGATCGAAGCGGCGGGTCATGAAATGGCGGCGGCCATTCTCGGCCAGCAGACGGCATTCGCTCATGGCGATGCCGGCAGCCGTCGCCATTTTATAATAGGCATATTCGATGACGCCGTAACCTTTGGGATCTTCCAGCTCTTTGTCCCTGTTGCCGGTGACGCCGTCGAACTTGATCAGCCAGTGGGCAAAACCGGGGTCGGCCTTCACCTGGCCGGACCGGACCTCGCCGGTGACCGGGTTCCAGGCGATAACGGCCTTGGCCCTCGCTCCGCCCGCCGAAGTGCCGACCCGCAGGATGTCGCGCAGGCCATCTTCCTTACCATCCCCGCTGAAGGTGGTATTCAGAGTATTGCGCTGCGCGAGAATGTCGGAGGCCAGCTCTACCAGCCTGTCAATACGGATGCGGGTGGCCTGCCGCCCCCTCGGGCCGATTGCCGGGATGTATTCCAACGCGCCCATGCCCCGTCTGCCCGTATAACACAACCGTTCGACAGCATTGAAAGAATCGGGGCTTCTCCCCTCGGTGGCGAGCCAGGCGTCGATCAACGCGTTGCCGAATCGATCCGGCAGCGAGTCGGCGAGAAGACCCGGCAGACCGAGGAAGGCAGCCCTGCCGAGGGCGGGGAATGAAAAAACCCGGCCGGAAAGCGGCATGACCAGCGGGGCGATTTCAATGGTGCTGCGGATAAAGGCGGGATCGTACTCGAACGAAGCCACGGCGGCGCCGTCGGCAAGAGCGACTGCACCCACGGTTCGCCCCCACAGCTGCACTTCGGCAACCGTGCTCATTCTTCATCCCCCCAGGTCCAGGGCTCGCCGGTCTGGTCCTGCCGTTTTTTCGACGAGGCCCGGCGGCGCTCCCTGCCTTTCAGCTTCAAAAGATCCAGCGGACGTGGCCCGGGTTCGGGGATCAAGGCGGCGAAGTTGTCCAGCAGGCCAAGAATCCTGAAAATACGGATCAGGGTCGCAGTCTGGATCGATTCCCCGGCCTCGATCCGCTCCACCGTACGCTTGGCAATTCCGGCCTGTTCCGCCAGTTGCGCCTGGGTCAACTCCAGCTCCAGCCTGCGCCGGGCCAGACGCTTGCCGATTGCCCGCAGGACGGCATCGTCGCCCATTAATGCATCGATGGTCATTAATCGTCTCCTTTGGCGAGTTATTTGCCATATCATAGCTTTATTCGCCAGATTTTGCGAATAAAAAATATTATGGCTGTGAACTCTATTCAGCAGGAATGGCTGCAACCCCGGCTGGTATCGAAAGAAATACCGATCAGGATCAGGGTGCATTCCAATGTCATTAACTTAAAAAGCACGCAAAGCCGCGAAGTTCGCGAATGGTTTAAACTCCGGTTTCCCATAACTTCGCGTCCTCGCGTCTTCGCGTGAGACCAATTGGCCGCCCGGAAAATAGGGGACCGGTGTACTTCAATGTCATCAACTTAAGCAGCATCGCACGCTGCGGCGTCATTCCGGTGAAAACCGGAATCCAGTCTTTTTATGCTATTCTGGACCCCGGCTTTCGCCGGGGTGACGGTGCAAACGACCATTTCAGCTGTTAGTGAATGACGTTGGGGTGCACTTCGTGCATCCTACTCCCAAAACATGGTCTAAGAATTTTTCATAACTAAAAGAATATTAACTTGAAAAGTGACAGAGCGAATTTTTACCGGGCTATCACCTGACGATCCGCCACGACGGTTTGTTCCGTAATATTCAGACGGCTGATGCTTCTGATGAACTCCTGTTGATAAATCGGAATGTTGCTGTGGGCCAGATAGACCGCATGCCAGGTCAGGGGGAAGCCTCGCGGGGTGATCGGCCGGGCGACGATCTGCCATGTTTCCAGGATCTCGGCCACCGCCCACCGCGGAAAAATGGCGACACCGAAACCGGCTGCCACCATCTCGATAATCGCCTGGGGAGCGCCGACATTCATGATTCTTTTCGGCTCGATGTCCCTCGGTTTCAAGATCTGCTGATAGAACCGGTTTCGGCTTTTATCGGTATGGGAGATGAAATTGTGGTCGCCGAAATCTTCAAGCCGGATGAAACCGCAGGCGGCCAGAGGATGATCCCCGTTCATGATGCAGACCAGCTGATCCTTAAACAACGGGACCGAGGTATGAATATCATTGGGCGATATCGCCCCGGAGATAATCAGATCGTATCTCTTGCCTTCCAATTCTTCGCGCAGATCGGCTGAATTCCCCACCTCTATCTCGATATTCGGGAATTTGGCATGAAAAAGCCTCATCACCCGGGGCAGCCATTTATAGCAGAAGATGCATTGGGTCCCCACCCTCAGCTCGCCCTTTTCACCTTTTATTTTGTTAGAAATGGTGCGCTCCGCCCGGTCGACCGCTTCTATCACCTGGACAGCCGTGCCCTGGAGCTGTTTGCCGGCTTCGGTGATAATCATTTTTTTGCGGGTCCGAAAGAACAGATCGGTGCCCAGCTTGGTTTCAATATCCTTCAACTGCTGGCTGAGGGCGGACTGGGTGATGCACAGCTTTTCCGCCGCACGGGTCATATTGCCGCTTTCCGCCAGAGCGCAGATCATGCGCAGGTGCTTGAGTTCAAGATTTTTCATTTCTTCTTCGGCTATCGATTACCCCTCCTTATTAACGCTATTATATATATTAATTTTACTTATATATAATTCTCCGGTATTTTCCAAGACAATTCATTGCGGTCTGCCGCTGATTTTCACCGGCGGACTTTTATTCAATACTATCAGGGAGAGACGACCATGGCACTCGTGACAACAGTAGCACCGGCGGAAGCAGAAGGAATCGTCAAGGAAGGATATGAGATGTTCATGAAAAATGTCGGCGCCATCCCGCAGCCGATGCAGCTGATGAGTATCAGCCCGGCGCTCTTTGAGCTGCAGCTCAAGCGGATCCGCTATTTCGGCAAACATCCCAAGCTGAGCTTTGCCCTGCTCGCCCATATCCGTTATCTGGCGGCGCGAACCCTGGAGTACGGCTACTGCACCGACCTCAACCGTCATTTCCTGAAAAAACTGGGTAATGACGACGACACCATCCGGGCCATGGAGGCCGATCCGAGCAAATCGATGCTCGAAGAAAACGAAGGCGCCATGCTTGATTTCGTCATCAGATCGATGCAGAAACCGGCTTCGATTACCGCCGCGGATATCGCCAAACTGAAGGGTTTAGGCTGGGAAGAACGGGACATGGTCGATGCCCTCTCCCAGGGAGTGAGCATGATCGATCATGCCATCATGATGCAGGTTTTTCAGATCGACCAGAACTGCATGCTCGGCTGATTGCCTGGCAATCAACTAGCGTCGCCCGGCCAAAGAGTGCCGGGCAGCGCGCCCTCTCCTCCGGCAATCCAGCCGGCCCTCCGTTTGCAGATATTCGGCCTTTTTCTCCGGGGAAATAAATTGTCGACCGTTGTTTTTTTATGGTACTATTTATATGTTACTCTTATCCGGAAAGATTCTTTTATCATGTGCTTGTATCGAATATAAAAAAGCCAATCGGAGTCCCGCAATGCGAAACCTGTTGCCGTTACTGTTTCTTACTCTGTTTCTGCCGTCAATCGCACTCTGCGCCGCAAAGTCCACCGGCGACAAGACCATTACCGCCGAAGGCTACGGCTCGTCGAAACAGGACGCCCTGCTCCAGGCCAAAAGAGCCGCGGTCGAGCAAGGTATCGGCATCGTTCTCAGTTCAGAAACCGAAGTCGAAAACTTCATGCTCAAAAAAGACAGGGTCATCACCCAGAGCTTTGGCGCCGTGCGCAGCTTTACCGTGATCAAGGAAGAACAGAAGGGCAGCACCTGGTATGTCAAGATCAGCGCCGTGGTCTCCCTCGATTCGATCACCGCCGATCTGATGGCCCTGAAAATCCTCCTGGTCTCCATGGACAAACCGCGGACCATGGTGCTGATCCAGGAAGAAAACGGGCAGAACGTGGAAAGCACCGTCATCGACTATCTCCAGGGCAAAGGGTTCGACCTGGTCGACCCGGCCCAGGCCGCGGCGCTGATGGCGAAAGACGATCCTTTTATCCGCAAGGCCGTCGAGGGCGACCCGGTAGCCGCGGCCAAACTTGGGGCGGACCATGGCGCGGAATATGTGGTGGTGGGGAGTGTCAGAAAAAGCCTTATGGCCGGGGAGGTCATCAAAGGCACCGGGATGAAATCCGGCCAGGCAAATCTGACGCTCAAGGTGGTTAACTGTTCCAATGCCCGGATTGTTGCGACCAAAACCGCGACCGGGGCGGCCGTCCATATCGCCGACGACATCGCCAAGTCCCAGGCCGCCATCAAGGCGGCGACCACGCTCATGGACAAGAAGCTTTTTGAGGCAATCGTCAAGTCATTTCAGGATACTGTTAACAACGGCGCCAACTACGAAATTGTCATCTCCGGTGTTAAAAGTTACGGTTTGCAGAAAAGTACAACCAAGATTCTTGAGGATACCGAGGGGGTTGTATCGGTTACCAAACGTAATTTCGGCGACGGGAAACTGGAGCTCTCCGTTCTTTTCAAGGGCAGCGTCGACACTTTTTGCGACAGGGTCGACAGCAAACCGGTTGACAACGCCAAGCTTCTGGTAACCAATGTGGTCGGCAACCGAGTCGCTATGAATCTGCAATGATGATATACCTATATATCCGGAAAAGGTGAGAAAAATGAGATGCTGGACCAGGCTTCTGTATCTTTTGGCCATTGCCCTTTTGATTCCGGTCTGCGCGTCGGCCGATTTCAAAAAAACCAAGATTGCCGTCCTCGATTTTCAGCTGCAGGGTGAAGAGTTCACCAACAAGGACATGGGTACGATCGTCGCCGAGTGGTTTATCACGGCCATGGTGCGGGAGGGACGGTTTGACGTCGTCGAGAGAAGAATGCTCGAAAAGGTACTCGGCGAGCAGCAGCTCGCCATGACCGGGGTCGTCGATGCCTCGAGCGCCACCCAGATCGGCAAGCTGCTCGGGGTCAAGGTCATTATTACCGGATCGGTCATGAAGCTGCGGGACATCACCGAGATCAACGCCCGAATCATCGATGTGGAGAGCGCCTCGATTATCGCCGCGGAAAACATTAAAAGCGCCGCCACCGCCGGGTTGCAGGAAATGGTGGTGGAGATGTCCCAGAAGATCATGAAAAACTTCCCGCTGGAGGGGTATGTGGTCAACAGGAGCGGAGATTCCGTCACCCTTGACCTCGGAGTTCGTACCGGGGTGAAAAACGGCATGCGATTCATCGTCTTCAAGGAAGGTCAGGTCATAAAGCATCCGAAGACCGGCGAGGTTCTCGACGTCGAACGCATTCAGACCGGGACGGTGACGATAACCGATGTCATGCAGAAGATCTGCACGGCGAAGATCGACGAAGAGGACAGCCCCGACTCGATCAACTACGGCCAGCTGGTAAAAAGCATGATCGATACGCGGAGGAAGGAAGGCCGTCTGTATGTGGATGCCACCCCGGCGAATGCCAAAATCCGCATCCTCAATATTACCCCGCCGTATTCCAGAGGGATGGCCCTCGCCCCCGGACCATATACTGTCGAGATATCGGCTCCCGGGTACGTGACGGTAAAGGAACAGCTCACCCTCGATATGAACGAGGAGAAAACGGTTGCCGTCAGGCTGGTCGCCGTTCCCACTGCCCCTCCGGAGAAAGCCAGGGCCGCGGCGCCCGTCCCCAAGGAGGAGTACATTCCTCCCCAGAAGGAATTCATCCCTTCGCCCGTGCCAAAGCCGGAACAAAAACCTGCCCTCAGCTCCGACCAGGCAAAATACCTCCGCCTGCTTGATTCGAACAACGTCCGGGAGCAGCGGGATGCGGCGAGGCTGATAGAGAGAGGCAGGGTCAAGGATCCGGTGGTGCTGGACGCGGTGGAAAGGGCGCTCCTCAGAGGTTATAAAGCGGACAGCTCCGACCGCGACCATATCGACGCCATGTCCTGGCTGTGCAAGGCGCTCGGCTCTTCGGGACAAAGCAAATACCGGTCGACGCTCAGTACCGTCGCACAGAATGCCCCGCACAAGAAACTGAAGGGGTATGCGGAGAAAAGCCTGAACGAACTGTAACAGGAGAACTTCGATGAAACATACTGCTTTTTGCTGTTTAGCCCTGCTTCTGCTCTGTGTCTTCCCCCTTTCCGCCATGGCCGAAAAGAGAATGATCGGCAAGGTAAAAGGACTGCGGGGGTTGGTGAGCATTCTCCGGGACGGCAAAACCAAACCCGCTTTTCCCAATGACAAAATTTACCAGAGCGACACCATCCTCACCGGCTCGGACGGGGCAATCGGCATCCTGCTCGAAGACAACACCCTCATCTCGATGGGCCCGATCGGTCGGGTCTCGATGGATAAGTTCAACTTTGCCCCGGCAAGAAACGAATATGAACTCAAACTGCATATGATGCGCGGCACCTTCGTCTACCAGTCCGGCCTGCTCGGCAAGCTCGCCCCCCATGCGGTCGAGCTCGACACACCGGTCGGACGAATCAGCATGTTGAAAGAGACCAACTTTCAAGCAAAGTTCTCTGAATGACCGCCGATAGTTCCCCCCTCCCCCCCCCGGGGGGGGGGGGGGGGGGGGGGG
>CAYTVF010000116.1:8255-13178 GCA_964441345.1 uncultured Desulfopila sp.
CCCCTCAATCCCCTCCCGTCAAGGGAGGGGAGGATAAAACCAAGCAGACAAAATGCACGGTATTGAAAATAAACTGAATAGTTATAAATAAAAAAATCTTCAACTCCGGAAATGGAGCATCCTATGAACTGGAAAATCGTATTCACTCTGTTATTTTTCCCCCTGCTGGTTACCGGTTGCGGTTCGAAAAAGAATGTGGTCGTTTTGAGCCCGGCGAGTGACGGATCGGTCGGAGCACTGGAAATCGAAACGGAAAAAGGTTCGGCACTCCTCGATGAGGAAGGCAAGGCGATCTACATCGCCGACCGAAAGTCCGTCCCTTCCAAGCCGACCGCCATCAGCAGGGAGGAAACCCAGACACTCTTTAAGGACGCCCTGGGGATCCACCCCATGATGCCGCAGAGTTTTCTCCTCTATTTCCAGTATAGCTCCAATGAATTGACGGAAGAATCGCAGAAACTCATTCCGGTCATTCTGGCCGCCATCAAAAAGCGCGAGTTCAAGGATATCTCGGTCATCGGCCATTCCGACCGGAAAGGGGGCGACGAATACAACCGCATTCTCTCGATGGAGCGAGCCCAGGTGGTATACGACATCCTCCGCGCCGAAAATGTCAAGGAAGAGGAACTGACCATCCTCTATCACGGCGAAGGCAACCCCCTGGTCCCTACCGCCGACGATGTAGCGGAACCCAGGAATCGCCGCGTCGAGGTCATGGTCCGCTGAGCAGAATAAATCCAATGAGTCCAATAAGGTAACGGCCATGAAAACCAAAACCTTCGCAACGCCGGCAGCCCTTCTCCGGTCTGTCCTACCACTCATCGTTGCCCTGCTGATATTCAGGCCGGGGGCTGCCGCCGAACTGACCGATCCTTATCAGATACTCCACAAACATTATGTAGCGATCGGCGGTCTCGACCGTCTGCAAAAATTGATCGGCAGTTACAGCGAGGGCCGGGTTCGCTATGACGGCCTGGAAGGAACCTTCAAGCACTGGGATGCCCGTCCCCTGCAATACCGCACAGAGGAAGATTATTCGGTTATCTCCCAGGTGGAAGGCGACAACGGCGAATTCACCTGGTTTTTCGATACCAACGGGCAACTGCTCATCCTGAAAGATGAAGAGACCCTGAAACGGCGCCAGATCAGCCTGCGCCTCGACCGGTATGAGCATCTTGACCCGCACTCCCCCTATTTCTCCGTGCAATTTGCCGGCATCACCACCGCCAATGACGGGAAGAGCTGCTACGAGCTGGTGCTGACCAACACCATCAACAGCGACAAAGGACATTTCTTCTACGATACCGAGACGATGCTTATGGTGCGATCCGTGTACAAGCAGCCGGATATGGAGAACCACAGCACCTATGGCGACTACCGGGAGGTGGACGGCCTGCTGATTCCTTTCTATCAGCACTCCCGTTTTCTCCCCTGGGAAAAGGAGGAGGAGACTTGGGTTACCCACCATACCTTCGACCGGCCGGTGGACAAAAAGATCTTCAATCCCCCCGAAAATAAAAAGGATTATGAGTTTCTGAATGGCCGCACGGCCGCCACGGTTCCTTTCCGGCTCATGGAAAATCTCATCTACCTGCCGGTAACCGTCAAAGGCCATACGGAATACTGGGTGCTCGACAGCGGCGCCTCGATGTCGCTCATCGATCATGAGTATGCGGGGAAACTTGGCCTGAACATCCAGGGAAGCATAAAAGGCTATGGTTTCGGCGAACTCTTCGACCTGTCTTTCGTCAGGATTCCCGAGCATCAGGTCGGCCCCATCCGTTTCGGCAGCCAGAAATTTTATGTCATGCAGGGACTCACCGCCAAGAGCTACGAACCGCGGATCTACGGCATCCTGGGCTATGATTTTTTATCCCGGTTCGTCGTCGAAATCGACTACGATCGCCAGGCGGTGACCTTTCACTCCCCGGAGAGTTTCACCTACTCAGGTTCCGGGGTGATTATCGATGCGCCCCTCAAGTACCGGACCTTCTCCCTGCCCGTAACCCTGGATGGCAAGTACAACAGCCTCTGGACCGTCGATCTCGGCTCCTACCACAGCTCCATCCATTACCCTTTCGCGGAAAAGCATGGTTTACTTGACAGGAAGGGGGTCGAGATGGTCAGCCAGGGCATGTCGGGAATCTCCCATGAAACAAATGTCAGATTCGACTGCCTGGCCATCGGCCGGTTCCGCCTTGATCAGCCCCTGGTCAGCATCCCGGCGGAAAAAGGCAAAGGGGCTACGGCCCTCGGCGAAGTCGGCGGCAACCTCGGCAACTCCACCCTTCGCCATTTTCACCTGTTTCTCAACTATCCCGAGCAGAAGCTTATTTTGGAAGAGGGCGAGCGCTTCAACAACGCCTTTCCCCCCGACAGATCGGGCCTGCTGATCGGCCGCGCCGAACTCAACCAGCCGATGGTCTCCTTTCTGGCAAGCGACAGCCCGGCGACCAGGGCCGGACTTCAAGCAGGCGATATAATCGTCGAAATGGCCGGCCGACCGATTGGTCCGAACCACCCGGTCCTGCCCTTGCGCGAAATGCTCCGCGGCGCAGTCGGAAATACGATCGACATGAAGGTAAGGAGAGCTGATCAGGTGGTTGCCGCCACCATTATCCTGGAAAATATGTACCCGGCCAGCGAGCGGAAATGTCCCGCTCCGAACAACTGAATTCTCCCTCCATGCGGCCCTGACCCGATTGGGTCAGGGAGCAACCATCCGCTGCAGTGCCCTGGTGTTGCGCCAGAAGACCAGGGCATCGTAGCGCACCGCGATTTTTGCGGTGAGATAGTAGCTGGGCATTTCGGCCTCCGGGGTGTAGGCCACGCCGATGCCGCGGTGCCATAACGGTTTCGATGACCATAACCGGGCCTGCTCCTCATCCTCCCACAGCAGCAGCGGATTGTCCCATCCCCCCCCGTTCAACAAAGCCTCGACCGAGCCCTCCCTGGCCGGCGGCACCGTCATGACACCGGGCGGTTCATACCACTCGGTTGCAGCCAGAACGGTGCCGGCGTATCCGGCGCTGCCGAGAATGAACACCTTGCCGGGCCCCAGCGATTCGCGCATAAGACGGCCGAAGCTGGTCAGCCCGGTATCTTCGACATCCGATCCGGACATATCGCCGACATGGCTGTTATGAGCCCAGGCGACAATTCCTTGCACCCCTTCCCGTGATTGGAGAAGATCCCGGACGTACCGGGCGAAATGGTGCGACCGGATATTCCACGCCTCATATTTGTTATGCGACATGGTCCGGTAGTACTCCTCGGCGGCAATAAGCATGGTGAGGATCCGCCTCTGCTCCGGACTTGGGTCGGCAATGGCCCCGAGCAACTCGGTGGCGAGCAGACTGCCGGTCTCCCGGCCGTCGGCATAGGCCTGATTGAACAGCATGGGATCGTCGAGATAGGGCAGCCACCAACCATAGAGATCCTGATATTTCTGCCGGAGAACGCTCCCCTCGGGCCACTGGCCGGCAAGGAACCGGAGAGAGGCGCCGATGGCAAACTGCATATCCATGCCATAGCAGCGGACCATCCGATCGGTTGGCAACCGGCTGTTGAAATCCTTGAGATATTCTACGAATTCAACCATTTCCTCGTTGGCCCACACCCATTGTGGCCAGTGGGTAAAGGCCTCGGCCAGCATCTGTCTGGCTCCTTTATCCCCCGGCAAGCGCCCGCGGATGTAGTCGTCTACCATGTGCGCGCTGTCCCATTCGGCTTCCAGCACCCAGACCCGCACGCCCAGATCTTCAATGAGATGCCGTGTCACCCATTTGCGGAAGGCGTAGTATTCCTCGGTGCCGTGACTGGCATCGCCGAGCAGGAAGGCCCGGCGCCCCTTCATCCGTTCGAGCAGATAGGGGAAGCCGCGGGCTGCGTCGGTGGCAAAGACCGGTAAGGCGGTGGCCGGTTGTTCCGTGACAAGAGGTTCTTCCCCGGCCAGGAGAAAACCTCGGCCGATGGGAACGACCAGCAGCATGACCAGGACAAAGCCTGCCGTTCGGATTGAATTTTTCATCTCCCCCCCTGATCAAGCGGATTACCAGTCCTTCAGACCGGTCCGCCATAAGTTCGCCTCGGCCTGCCTGCGCTTGTAGACGCCCGAAGCAGGATTCCAGAGCCGCTTCATGGCGACAATCTGGTCCTCCACCTCCTCCAGGATCATTTTCACCCTCCGTTTGTGCTGGTGCGGGTCGGCCGCCCTGGCCAGGATATCCCTGATGGCCCGCATTTCCTTGCGTCCCGGGCCGTCGAGACTGTTGCCCCGGTTAAAAACGATGCTGACCAGGACCGAGCGGCAGAGGCCGGGCAGCGTGGCCAGGGACGGGAAAATGGCCTCTGTTTGCAGGTAGTAGAGGGGCAGGGTTTTTTCGATGAAGACCGCCCACGCCGAGGCAAAGGGGATTTCGATACCCATACGCTTCAGTTCCTTGACGCGCTTTTCGCTCCCCGCCCGGCCGATATCCCGAGCCAGTTCATCCATCGCCTTCCGCGGCAGATGGTTCTGCCAAAGCTGCCGAAACTGCTCTTCGGAGTTGAATCGCAGATCAAAGCCAATGCCGATGGTCACCCCGCTGGCATGGCCGGGATAATGCGGCCAGCGGCAGACTTCCTGGTAGTAGGACAGCCCCCCGGTCTCCTCACTGGCGATAAAGGCCACGCCATTGGTATCGAGAAGCGGATAGGGTTCTGGGTTTTCCTCCAGCCAGACCCACAGCGGCCGGGTGACCGTGCCGGTATTCTGCTGTCCGGCCAGCTCCTGGGCATACCGGACTCCCCGCTCCGTGCCGCTGCCGAAATCGCCGTCGGCGATCAGCATCGCCCCCACCCGGTTGAGAAGGCTCTGCAGCAGTTTGACCTCTTCCCCTCGATCTCCACGACTCAGTTCCGGATAGCCCATATTCAACTCCT
>CAYTVF010000117.1:0-13147 GCA_964441345.1 uncultured Desulfopila sp.
CCCCAGCCGTAAAAGCATCCCCACATCGCGATCCGGGTCGATGGCCGGATCCGACAACACCCGCACCGCCTCCCGCCAGATCGACACCATATCGGAATTCTGAAAAAGCAGCGCTTTGCCGGGACTGCCCTCGGACAGCCGGGCGAGGTGCGGGGCCGCACCCAGCGCCACCCCGTGGGCGACAAGAATGGCCGCCGTATCGGCCATGGACAGGCTGGCAAAGGGCACGACCTGGCAACGGGAAATCAGGGTGGCAAGGATCTCCTGCGATGGATCGGCGGTCAGAATCAGCACATTGTTCTCCGGCGGCTCCTCAAGCGTCTTCAGCAGACTGTTCGCCGCCTCGCGGCGCATGGTCTGGACATCCTCAAGCACGACGACGCGAATTTTCGATTCATAGGGCGGATAGGTAAGTTCCTGGCTCAACCGGCGGATCTGATCTATTTTGATCACCCCTTTTTCCGGCCGTATGACCAGAAAATCGGGATGATTCATCGACTTGAACTTTTTGCACGACGAACAGGTGCCGCAGGGTTCAACCCCGCGCCGGTCCCGGCAGTTGAGCGCCGCGGCGAGCCCCCGGGCAAACAGCTTCTTGCCGACGCCGCCCGGGCCGCGGAAAATATAGGCATGCGCAATCCGGTCGGCCAGAAGCGAGCGACTGAGCAGCAATTTGGCCTTATCGTGGCCGTACAACCGGGTAAAAGAGAGAGAGGGATGTTCGCTCATCGGTCCTTACTCGTTCTTCCTAAAAAAGAGAAGGCTGCCGGCTGCCGTTATCCGGGCGCGATTCTTCCGGTTCGGCAGCCTTTTTATCGAAGCCGCCGAGATACAGATAACGTTCCAGCGCCCGTTGATATTCGGTCCAGCTCATTTCGGCACCGGCCATTTTCCGGCGCAACTGCTCGGTGATGTTCATCTTCGCATCGAGGTCGTCGAGAAAACTGAGGATAAAGGCCTCAACAGTCATCGGCACCGCCGGCGAGCCGAATTCCTGCCGGCCGTGATGGCTGAGAATGAGATGCTGCAGCTGGGCCAGCAGATCCTCCGGGAAATCGGCTATTTTCGCAGCGGCCTGCGCCACCATTTCACTGCCGATAACGAGATGGCCTTTGAGCCGGCCCTGGACGGTATATTCCACCACCCCGCCTTCCATGGTCAGTTCCAGCAGCTTGCCGATATCGTGGAGAAGGGCCCCGGCAATGAGCAGCGAACGGTCGACTCCCTGATAATGGGTGCTGAGAAAATCGGCGATTCCGGCAACGGACAGGGAATGCTCAAGCAATCCTCCGACATAGGCATGATGTATGCCTTTGGCGGCGGGCGCCTCCTGAAATTTATCCCACCATTCGCTTTTCTTAAAAAAATAGCCGAGCAGTTTTTTCAGATAGGGGTCGCTGAC
The DNA here is from genome assembly GCA_964441345.1 of uncultured Desulfopila sp. Taxonomy (GTDB): domain Bacteria; phylum Desulfobacterota; class Desulfobulbia; order Desulfobulbales; family Desulfocapsaceae; genus Desulforhopalus_A. The sequence goes on from CAYTVF010000117.1 coordinate 1,403, forward strand.
GCCCCTGATCAGATTGTGCAGCTCAGTTGCCATTTCGTCACGATTGCGGGTCGTGACAGGGACAAAGAGGCGGAGATCGATCGCTTCGGGGCCGGCTTTCCGGACACCATCGAACCTGAGCTGTGGTTTATCGCGATACGACTGGACCATGCCGGTGAGCCGAACGACCTCGCCGGGAACGCAGACCGTCTGCAGCGCCTCGACGTTATCCCATACCGGTCCGGAAATCTCGCCGCTCCGGTCCATCACCGTCACCACCAGGTAGGGCTTGCCCGCCCGGGTTTCCCCGATTTTTGCCGACTTGACCAGGAACAGGTCGTCAATTCGCTCACCTTCCTTCAAGTCCGCCACAAAAAATTTTTTTTCCCCCATCGCTCTATCCTGCTCTCCCACCCGGAATCCATGCTGAATGCGGGCAAGGATTCATAACAAATGTTTACCAAACCAATCCGGCATCAATTCTTCCGGCACCGCCAACGCTGTCACAGAAAAGCTAAATTACACAAGGAACAGCGAAAATACACCCATTAATTCGCAAAGGCCAGGGCCGAGCTCGGATAAAGCCGCCCCGCCCGGCATCGTTCGGCATTTTTCCCGCTTGATCAATTCCGAAAACAATGGAATAATGCCAGGTTTCGCTGATACCGGGCACAATCGCTCTTTCAGACAGTAACCCGTAAAAATTAAGCAGCCGCAAGACAGGAGTAAAGGGAATGAGGAAACAGATGATCATTTCGGTAATGTCGAAGGACCGTCCCGGAATTATTGCAAGTGTAACAGGCGCCATCTACCGGCTGGGAGGAGATGTCGCCGATTTGAACCAGACCGTGCTCTGCGGCTACCTGACGATGATTCTCAGCGCATCTTTTGAGCCGGAGGTGACCAAGGAAGACCTGCTCGCCGCCATCTCGCACATCAAAACCGACTGCAAATTCGAGGTGTCGATCAAGGAAGTCGCCCAGGCTCTCGAAGAGACCACGGGGTTCTCCCCAGTGGAAACATATATCGAAACATATATCTTAACCGTTCAGGGTCCGAATAAAGCCGGGATCGTCCATGGCATCAGTCAGTTCTGTTTCGAGCATAATATCAACATCCTCGACCTGGCGACCACCCTGAAAAACGACCAGTACACCATGGCCCTGCAACTCGATCTGACCCGGTCCGTCTCGTCGGTCGAAACTCTCCAGAAAGAACTCGAAGAGTATTCGCAACAGAGTGATCTGACGGTCATGATCCAGCACAACGATATTTTCCAGGTAACCCACGAGGTTTCCCTGCACTGAACCAATCTACTCTCAATCCACTCTCAATCTACTCTATTCGAGCCCCGAAATCCCGGGGCGGGAGAAATCAGCCACATGCTACGCTCAGACCAGATCCTTGCCACCGTTGAGATGATTCAAAAAGAAAATCTCGATGTCCGGACGGTGACCATGGGAATAAATCTCCTCGATTGCCGGGGCGGCGATATCGACGAGACCTGTAAGAAAATCAAAGCGAAAATCATCAGCTACGCCGGAAACTTCGTCGCCACCTGCAATGCGATGAGCAGAAAATACGGTATCCCGGTGGTCAATAAACGGATTGCCGTGACCCCGATCGCCTTGGTCGGCGCCGGTTTTCACCGGGCCGATTTTGTCCGGCTGGCCATAGCTCTCGACGAAGTTGCCTCGGAGGTGGGAATCGATATCCTCGGCGGTTTTTCCGCCCAGGTGGAAAAGGGCATGACCGCCACCGACCGGGAGTTCATCGCCTCCATCCCGGATGCCCTGGCCGCAACCGAAAAAGTATGTGCCTCGATCAACATCGCCACGACCCAGAAAGGGATCAACATGGACGCCCTGGCGATGATGGGCAAAACCATCAAGGAGCTGGCCGAGAATACCGCCGACCAGGGCGGCTTCGGCGCCGCCAAGTTCGTCGTTTTCTGCAATCAGCCCGGCGACAATCCGTTTATGGCCGGAGCGATCCACGGCGTCGAAGAGGCGGATGCCGTGCTGAATGTCGGGGTCAGCGGCCCGGGGGTCATCGCCCGGGCCCTGGAAAGGCTCATTCACAACCATCCCGAACCGGGCACCCTGCAACTCGACGAGCTGGCCGAAGAGATCAAACAGACCACCTTTCGCGTAACCCGCTGCGGCGAGCTGATCGGCCGGGCGGTTTCCAAATCGCTCGGCATCGAGTTCGGCGTGGTCGATCTCTCCCTCGCCCCGACCCCCACCGTCGGCGACAGTGTCGGCGAAATATTCAAGATTCTCGGAGTCGATGCCATCGGCGCCCCCGGCTCCACCGCGATCCTCGCCATGCTGAACGATGCGGTGAAAAAGGGCGGCATCTTCGCCAGCAAGACCGTGGGCGGGCTGAGCGGCGCTTTTATTCCGGTGATGGAGGATGCGATGCTGGCCGAAGCGGTGGGCGACGGCTCGCTCTGTCTGGAAAAACTCGAGGCGATGACCTGTGTCTGTTCGGTGGGTCTGGACATGATCGCCATTCCGGGCTCGGTCGACGCCGACACCATCTCGGCCATCATCGCCGACGAAATGGCGCTGGGGGTAATCAACTGCAAAACCACCGCCGCGCGTCTCATCCCGGTACCCGGCAAGGAACCGGGCGATCATGTCAATTTCGGCGGCCTGTTCGGGGCCAGCCCGATCATGCCGGTCAGAAACGTCGGCAAATCGAGCCGGTTTATCGCCTGGGGGGGACGGATGCCGGCGCCCGTGCACAGTTTTAAGAACTGACGGCCGGCATGATCGGGGCCGCTCACGACCTGACGGCCCCGTTCCGGTGGACCATTACCGGCCGTAAAGCCTGACCCGCAGAGCGTTGCGTCCAGCCTCTTTTGCCTCATAGAGGGCCTTATCCGCATACTCCAGCATGGTGGTGGCCGCCTGCGCCGTGGTCGGGATCATGGTGGTGGCGCCGATACTGACAGTTATCTTCTCGGAAACCGGCGACGCCGGGTGCGGGATATTCAGCCTGGCCACACTTTCCATCATCCTCCTGGCCACCATTTCCGCGCCTTCGAGATCGGTATTGGGCAGGATGGCGGTAAACTCTTCACCACCGTACCTGGCGACAATATCGATCGGCCTGAGCAGGGCCTCGTAGAGGGCCTGAGCCACCTTGCCCAGGCAATCGTCACCCTCGAGGTGGCCGTAATGGTCGTTGAACTTCTTGAAATGGTCGATATCGACGATCAGGAGCGACAATGAGGTGCCCTCCCGAAGGGCCTGCTTCCATTCCTTCCGCAGATTGTCGTCAAAATAGCGGCGGTTGAACAGACCGGTCAACCCGTCCAGCGAGGAGAGGACCTCCAGTTTTTCGTTCTTTTCCTCCAGTTCCTTCTGCAGCACCTCCAGTTCGAGAATCTTGGCATCAAGCTCCCTGGTTTTTTCCTCAAGCTGCTGACGCTGCCGGTGCAACTCGAGAAAGACATCGACCTTGCTTCGCAGAATCTGCGGTTCGAGGGGCTTAAAAAGATAGTCGACCGCGCCGGAATCGTATCCTTTGAACATATGCTCCCGATCCATCCGGGCGGCGGTGACGAAAATAATCGGAATCGATTTCGACCGGGTACTGCCGCGCATCAGCTCGGCGGTCTCATAGCCGTTCATCCCGGGCATCTGAACATCCATGAGGATCAGCGCAAACTCATAGTCAAAGACCTTGGCCAGAGCCTCGTTGCCGGACTCTGCCCGGACCAGCTCCAGTTCCGGTTTATCGAGGAGGGATTCGAGGGTCAATAAATTTTCCTTCCGATCGTCCACTATGAGAATCGGTATTTTTTTCATCTCATCTATTGCCCCATCGCCATTATGTTCAAAAAGATCCCGAGCCTGTCAAGAGGCACTATATAATCAACCGCCGCCGCCTCGATCGCCGCCAGCGGCATGATATCCACTTCGGCCGTCTCCGGCGCCTGGACTACAGTCAGTCCGCCGCATTCCTTAATCCGCGCAAGTCCTTGGGCCCCGTCGGCATTGGCCCCGGTCATGACGACGCCGATCAGGGCCTCCTGAAAGACTTCGGCGGCGCTTGCAAAGAGCACGTCGATTGAAGGCCGGGAGTAATTAACTCGATTTTCCAGCGACAAGGCAAGTGATTTATCCATCTCGATCAGCAGATGATAATCCGGCGGCGCCAGATACACCACCCCCGGTTCCGCCGGCTCCTTGTCTTCGGCGAGTTTGACCTGCACCGAACAGAGCTTCTGCAGATGGTCGATCAGGTAGGTGTCGGCAAAGGGACTGAGATGCTGGACGATAAGCACCGGCAGCGGTATCGTCCGCTGCAGATGGGGGAGCACCCTGGACAGGGCCTTGAATCCGCCCGCCGAAACCCCGATGACCATCGCCTGGTAATGGGCCATGGCTCTACCCAGCAAAACCTTGAATTGACATCAGCATTTTCAACCCCGCTTTTTTCGATAAATTCTTTCCTTATCGCCGACCACTTCAAACTTGTCTCCATAATCGGTAAACCGGAGGCTCTCCTTCGGCCCGAGACAGAGAAAACCACCGGGACAGAGACTGTCGTAAAACAGCTTTATCGCCTTATTCTGCAATTCCTTGTTGAAATAAATAAGCACATTCCGGCAAAAAATGATGTTCATCTCGGCAAAAACCCCATCGGTTGCCAGATTATGGGCGGAAAAGAGGACCCGGTCGCGGAGGGGCGCGGTGATTTTTACACTCTCATAATCCGCCGTATAGTACTCGGCAAATGAGGCCAGGCCGCCGGCTTTTTGATAATTTGCGGTATATTCCCTGACGACCTCGATGGGATAGATGGCCGTCCTGGCCCGATCGAGCACCAGATCGTTGAAGTCCGTGGCATAGACCTGGATCCGCTTCGCGCTCACCTCCTCCTCGTACAGCAGGATGCACATCGAATACACTTCCTGCCCCGTGCTGCAGCCGGCATGCCAGGACCTGATGAACGGATAGGTCTTGAGATGCGGCACTACCACCTTTCTGATCTTGGCATAGACCCAGGGGTCGCGAAACATCTCGGTTATGTTGATCGAAAGATCGAGCAGCAGCTGCTGCAGGAATTGTTCGTCGTAAAGGATCTTATGCAGCATTTCCGAATAACTGCCGAGACCGCTGGTCTGCCGGCGATACTCCAGCCGCCTTTTCAGATGGGCTCCCGCATAGTCGCGAAAATCGTGACCGTATTTCAAAAAGAGGCCTTCGAGCAGGAGCTGGATCTCGATCCGTTCATTTTCGAGATGTTCGGCAACAACGGTCATCAGTACAGCCACACTTTAAGGATTGAAATGAGACGGTCGGTATCGACCGGTTTCGCCAGATAATCGTTGGCGCCGGCCTCGATGCATTTAGCCCGGTCACCCTTCATCGCCTTGGCAGTCAGGGCGATAATCGGCAGCTCCCTGTGCTCCGGTTTTTCCCTGATCCGGCGCATGGCCTCGATTCCGTCCATTTTCGGCATCATGATGTCCATGAGCACCAGGTCGATATCCTTGTTTTGTTCGAGCCGGGCGAGGGACTCCAGGCCATCTCGGGCAACCGCGACCTTTACCCCTTTTTCCTCAAGGAGATTGGCCAGGGCGAACACATTGCGCATGTCATCGTCGACCACCAGAATCGTTTTATCCTCGAATACCCCTTCCTGCCGCTGACCCAAGCGGATTTTCTCCTTCTGATGCTCGGGCAGATTCGCCTCCACCCGGTGGAGAAAAAGTGCCGATTCGTCCAGTAATCTCTCCGGCGACCGCACGCCTTTGATAATGATGCTCTCGGTAAACTTGCGCAGATTCTCCTCCTCATGGCGGGTGAGATCCCGGCCGGTATAGACGATTACCGGCACTTTCGCGCAAATTTCACAGTTGCGGATCCTGTCCAGCAACTCGAAACCGGTCATATCGGTCAAACCCAGATCGAGGATCAGGCAATCGTATTCACCGCTCGAAAGTTCGGCCAGAGCCTCCCGGCCGGTGCTGACCAGGGTTGTCACCACATCGCCGTTGCCGACCAGGTTTTTGATCGATTCCGCCTGGATCTTGTCGTCTTCCACCACCAGCAGGCGGCTGACCGGTTTCATGATGATTTTTTTTATTCTGGCGAAGGCCTCCTCCACCTTTTCGATGGTCACCGGTTTGGCCAGAAAACCGACGGCACCCTGCCGCAACGCATCCATGGCACTGTCGGCCGCCGACATAAAGTGCACGGGAATATGGCGCAATCCCGGATTTTCCTTGAGCCGGGCCATGACCTCCCAGCCGTCGATCCCCGGCAGGCCGATATCGAGGATGATTGCATCCGGCCGGTAGTAGTCGGCATAGTGCAGGCCGGTTTCGCCCGATTCCGCCAGAATGCATTTGAAGCCGCGCTCGCGGGCGAGGTCGCGCATCACCCCGGCAAAGCTGGGGTCATCTTCGATAATCAAGAGGGTCTTGTCGTCCGGGCTCAACCGTTTCTGGTCATCCTCCAGGCCACCCTCCTCCGGACGGTCATTGTTTGCAGCCTCCTGCGCCCCGGCTGCCGGCTTCTCCGTATTTGCCTCGCCGGCCTGCCGTTGTTCCTCGCCATTTGCAATTTCGGCACTGTCCGCCTCGTGTTCCTCGTAGGGTTTCACTCCGGCGGCCGCGATCGGGCGCTCCGGTACGATAAAAGTAAAGGTGCTGCCCTGGCCTTCCCTGCTCTCCAGATGGATCGTGCCGCCCAGCAGCTTGGTCAACTCCCTGGATATGGAGAGGCCAAGCCCGGTACCGCCATAGGTCCGGCTGGTACTGCCGTCCGCCTGCTGAAAGGCTTTAAAGATCACCTCCTGCTGCTGTTCGGCGATGCCGATGCCGTCATCCTGCACGGCAAAAGCGATAAGGCTTTCCGCCTCGCCGCGGGTCAGGGTGATGGCGGAAGATGGCCGGGAGACCGTCAGCCGCACCCCGCCCTTATGGGTAAACTTGAAGGCATTGGTCAGAAGGTTCCTGAGAATCTGCTGAACCCGCTGGGAATCGGTCAGGAGGGTCGGAGGGAGAGCGGGGTCGATGACGATATCGAAGGTCAATCCTTTCTCTTCGGCCAGATCCTTGAATACCCGCCTGACATCGTCGATCATGCCGGCAAGCCGTACTTCCTCCATACAGAGCTCGATTTTGCCTGCCTCGACCTTCGACAGATCGAGAATCTCGTTGATCAGGGTAAGCAGCTCCGCGCCGGAGGAATGAATCGCCCTGGCTGCGTCGATCTGCTTCATATCCAGGTTATTATTCTTGTTGGCGGCAAGAATCTGGGAAAGTATCAGGATGGAATTCAGCGGCGTCCTCAGCTCATGGGACATGTTGGCGAGGAATTCCGATTTATACTTGCTGCCCTGCTCAAGTTCATCCGCCTTCTTTTCAATCTCTTTCCTGGCCTTGACCAGTTGCGCCGTGTTCTGCCGCAGTGCCGCCTTCTGCTTTTCCAGATTTTCGGTCCTCTCCAGCAGTTCCTCGTTGGTCACCCGCAACTCTTCCTGCTGGGCCTGGAGTTCCCGTTGCGATTTCTGCAAGGACTCGGTACGTTCCTCAAGCTCCTCGTTGGTTACCCGCAGTTCCTCCTGCTGCGCCTGCAACTCGGCTTCCGACTCCTTCAGCTGCTTGGTGCGAGCCTCCAGGCCTTTGTTGACGACCAGCAATTCATCCTGCTGCTCCCGCGATTGCTCATAGAGCTGCTGGATAGTCTGGCGCGATTTGGCCATATTGACAAAAATCGCGACATTCTCCAGGTTTTCTTTAATAAATCGCCGCTGAACTTCGGTAAAGGGGGAAAACGCGCCGATCAGAAAGGCCCCGACGATTTCCCGTTCAAAGACTAAAGGAGCCACCAGGAAATAACGGGGAGCCTGCTGATCGACACCAAAATTAAATTCCGGCGCCCCATCCTTGACATTGGCAAAAACAATCATCCGCTGTTCAAGGGTCGCCTGTCCCACCAAGCCTTCGCCAAGCTTCAGACGGTTGAAATTGCCGCTCCGGTCGGTAAAAGCATGGCTTGCCATCAGTTCCAGCATTTCGTCCCGATAGAGATAGAAGGCTCCCAACTGGCCCCCCATGTGATCGACTATATAGGAAATGAATTTTGTTCCCAGGTTCTTGAGATCGATCTCGCCGCGCAAATGGTCGTCAAGGCCCTCTTTGCCGCGCTTGATCCAGTCGGATTCCCTGAGCTTGCCGGCCATCTCATTGAGGGTCCCGGCCAGGACGCCCAACTCGTCCTTTTGCCGGAGATCGAGCGAGGCATCGAGATTTCCCGTCGAAATCGCCTTGGCAAATTCAACATCGGCGATGATCGGTCGGACGATTCTTCTTGAGAAAATCCAGGCGGAAAGAACAATGAAAGCCGACAGGATCGATGTCAGGATCATGCCCTGATAGAGCAGGTCGCGAACCGGAGCGAGAACCTCCTCCCGGTCGATTTTCGATATCTGGTACCATTTGATCCCAGGGACATTGAGTCGGTCATGGGCGACGAGGACATCCCGGCCGGTGCTGTCCAGATACTCGCTATGCCCCCCGGTAAAGTTCGCCGCAGTCGCATCCTTCCAATACTCGGGGATCAGCTCGATCTCAAAGCCGACAACATAGCTGCCGCTTCCCATGGAGAGCATATTGCTTCTGAACTCATACCGGCCAGTTTCCTCGAACCAGCCGATTAAATAGGACTCGCCGGTTTTGCCCATGCCGTCGCGGGAATCCATAATGGCACCCACGAACGAAGGGGTCAGCTGCAATACGACCACACTGACCATCGTGCCGTTCCCATTGAAAACCGGCGTCCCGATAAAAAGCGACTCCACTCCGTTGCTCGGTTCATACGGGGAAAAATCGATAACCGCGGTCTTGCCGGAGTTGACGACTTCCCGCCAGATTTCCGCCAGCCCGCTCTCCTTGTACCGGCCGTGGATCAGGTTGGCCCCAAGGTCCCGTTCTCCGGCGACGGTGAAGACTACCTGGCCGGTTAATGAAGAGATCACCTTCAGATCGTGGTAGCCGTAGGTTTCGATATACTCGAGGTAGGTTGCCTGGTATTTTTCAACAAGACCGCGGTATCCGGCAGTCTCGACGGCGAGAGGCGAGGTGGCGGCGACGTCGGTCTCGTGCCGGTAGTTCTCGAAATCAGTAATCAATGTGCTCAGCCGTTCGCTTGCGGCAAGCGATTTCAGATCGTTCTCGAAACGCTTGAAGACGGACTCCACCTGCTTTTTCTTGAGAGCCTGAATCGTTACCAGTTTATCGAAGGATTTATCGAGCAGCGACCGGGTAACCAGCCGATCGCCGAAGAAACCCACGATTGCCAGCGGCAACATGCCGATAACAATGAAAGTTAATATAAGTTTCCTTCTGATCGGGATATCGGAAAATCGCATCGGGTATATACTCGTGAAAAGGTTGCTTGAATTTACACGGAATCTCTCGGTCTGACACCTCCGGTAACGTGAGGAGATAGTAGCAGATCACCGCGAAAAAGTCAGTGACCAAAAAAAAGGGTCGGAGTTGCAATGCAACTCCGACCCCCAGTGTACCGATATGCAGCCGGGACCTTATCAGCCCCGGTGCTTTCCTTCCATCATCAGATTAGGAGGTCCTAACCAGACGCCCTTCAGGAGAAGGTTGAAATAGGCCCATTTGAACATCAGTTTTGCCATATGGTTTACTTCCGTGTCTTTCAACAGACTGAGCGGTCCCACGGCAGGGAACGGATATTTTCCGGTCAAAGGTTCTTGTGAGTAGTTGAAGTCGATGATGTAGGCTTTCCCGAAGCCTGATTCGATGAATCAGACCGCGTGGCCATCCGACCGGGCGTGCTGTTCACCCCCGGTGATGTAGGCCATGATGTTTTCATGGAGAACATCGCCCTGGAAATGGGCAACCGCGCCCGCTTTCGAGGTGGGAACATCGGTGCCGTCGCCGAGAGCCCAGACATTATCGTAGCCTTTCGGTTGCAGGGTATGTTTGTCGACCGGGATGTAGCCCATCGGATCGGAAACACCCGAATCGATCATCACCTGTGAGCCGAAGTTCGGCGGGATGGAAACCAGCATATCATAGTTGACTTCCGTCCCGTCATAGGCAGCAATCACTTTCCGCGTGTGATCGACTGAACCAATGGCAAAGTTGGGGGTAATCTTGATGTTTTTATCTTTGCATGCTTCGGTCAGAATACTGGTCGCCACCGGCTTGGTGAAGGCACCGCCCAGAGGAGTGACGAATTCTATTTCAACCTTGTCGCGGATACCGCGCTCATAGAAATACCAGTCGGCGAGAAAGGCGAATTCCAGAGGGGCAACCGGACACTTGATGGGCATCTCGGCAATATTGACCACCAGCTTGCCGCCGGTAAACTTCTTCAGCGCCTTGCCCAGTTCCTGGCAGTCGTTGAAACGGTAATAGCCGTGGATATCGTTGCCCCAGCCTTCCTGGAGACCTTCAACTTCTTCCGGCCGGACGTCGCAGCCGGTCGCCATGACGAGAATATCGTATTTAAAAATGCCTTCCGTGGCGGTAGTGATTTCCTGTTTATCCCAGTCGACATTGACCAGCTCGGAAATAACAAAATCGATCCCCGGCTTAATGAATTCCCGCCGGCTGCGTCTGATATCCTTGGGTTTATTGATGTCAAACGGGACAAAGAGAAAACCAGGCTGATAATAATGGACATTATCCTTGTCAATCAGGGTAATCGACCAGTCATCATCGAGGTCCTTTCTCATTTTGTTTGCCATCATGGTACCGCCGCATCCGGCACCGAGTATGACTAGTTTTTTCATAATACCTGTGTTCTCCTTTTTCTGTCTTGGCTTAAATAACCGCCGGTAACGCAGTTCCTCAGCCGTTGATATGCCAGTTACGCGAGCGCTTCCCGTTGTTGTTTTTTATCTCTCTGATACGTCTGCAGGCATGTACCGACGGCCTGCAACATCATGAAAAAGAATCCGAAGGCCTCCTGGACCTTAGGATCGTTCACCATCTTGATCATACCCAGCGGACCAACCGGTTTCACCGCGGCGAAATCGATTCCTTGAATAACTTGACAGATCTCCTCGATCTGACTTTCATTGCAATCCAGCCGCTTCATAACGGTGATCATGGTCCCGGCCAGTTTCACCAGACCGCTGCCCTGCTGGAGACCGTCCAGCCAGATATTGATACCGTTGAGGACATCCGTTTCCTTCAGCAAGACACCGACCTCTTTGACAAATTCGGTCATCGGCTGGACCATGTTGAGCAGATCGCTCAGGGTATGAATGTTGATGAGAACGGTATGCAGGAGGTCGCCAAGCTTTTCCGCCTGGAACTCTCCCTCATGCAGGGAGTTGAGGAATCTCAACATGCGCGGGTACATGAGCTGCAGAATGGGCACCATCTCATCCCGCAATTCAACGCCGGCCCGCAGCATATCCAGCCCTTCGCCCATCGTATCGAGATTGGTGAGGGCCTTTCTCAGGAGGATGGTGAGTTCATCGACATGGAACTCGCCCTCCAGGTCGGCAAAAAACTGAATCGACTTGGGATAAACCTGTTTTATCACTGGCTCCATGTCGCCGGTCAGCTCGACCGCGGCCTTCATCGCCCCGACGACCTCGTTCATTTCCTCAAGACTCGTCAACAGGGTCCTGGTGACATGAACCAACTTCTCATTGGAGTAGCCGCCTTCGATATCTTGCAGGAATCCGGTCACACCGGGCTGGGCCTGTTTGAGAATCGGTTCAAGCTCCTGTTTCAGCTCCTGAAGCACG
>CAYTVF010000118.1:0-4389 GCA_964441345.1 uncultured Desulfopila sp.
CCCCAACTCAAACATGGCCCGTAACATGGGCGTATGTGTGGGTAATTGTCAGCGCGAGGGGAGGGGGAATTTCATCTCTCCGCCGGCAGTACCAGCGTAAAGGTCGTACCCCTGCCGGGTTCGCTTTCCACCTCGATCCTGCCGCCGTTGGCCTCGGTCAGGTTGCGGCAGACCACCAGCCCCAGCCCGATTCCCTTGGGCTTGGTGGTGAAGAGGGGCTGGAAGAGCTTTTTCATGTTCGCGGCCGTTATCCCCTCGCCGGTGTCGGCCACCGTGAGGCGCACCATCCCCGGGCTCTCCATGCCTCCCCGCAGGGTGAGGACTCCGCCCGCCGGCATCGCCTGGACACCGTTCGTGATCAGGTTCTGCAGCACCTGGCCCATCTGCAGCGGATCGATTGTGAGCGGGGGGAGGTTCTCCGCCACTTCATTCCGCAGTTCTACGGCCGCCGGAATCGTACACCGGCCCTGGCTTTCATCGATCAGCGCGCGGGCCGTCACCGTTTCTATCCGCGGGATCTTGGTCCGGGCGAAATCGAGGAGGTCGGTGATGATCCGCAGGGAGGTGTCGATTTCCTTCTTGATGATCCCCAGATATTCCTTCACCGTCTCGTCCGCATCCGTCAGCACCATATTCAGGAAAAAAACGGCGTTGTTCATCACTCCGAGAGGGTTTCTCAGTTCGTGCCCGACGCTGCCCGAGAGCTGGCCGAGGATGGCGAGTTTTTCCTTGCGCACCAGCTCATCCTGGGCATCCTGGAGTTCGACGATCTTCCGCTGCAATGCCGAGTTGAGCCTCTTTATTTCCACCTCGTCCTGCTTCCTCTCGCTCAGGTCGAGTACGAATGCAACCCCGCTGTCCCGCGAATTGCCGAGAAAGGCGCCCCCCAGCAGGACCGGAACGCGGTTGCCGTCCTTGCGGATATACTCCTTTTCGTATGCTGTGTTGCTCCCCCTTTTCGATCCGCTCGACGCAATCGAGGGCCGCCCGGATGCGCCTCAGGGTCCGCCGCCCGAAAAGGCTTGCCACCAGGCCGTTGACCCCGAGGGCCAGGAGGGTCATCCCGCCGATTGCCCGCAAAAACTGGCGTCTTTTTTCGAGCATCTCCGCCTTGCCGATAGAGATGGCCAGAAGCCAGCCGATTGGCTCGATGGTCGTGAAGACGGCAAAAAAAGATACGGCGCCCGAGTCATACTCGATGGAACCTTCCCCCTCCCGGAACATCCGGTCGATGAACCAGGCTGAGGCCGCTGCCCCGGACTCCATATCGGGGTGATAGACGATCCGGTTGTCCGGCGGCAAATTCCTTTCCGGGGGCCACCCCATCCCTCAGCAGACGATAAGCACTGTAGACCGTGAGGTAACCGTGGTCGGGGGCATTCCAGAGGTGAACTTTTTTGACGGTTCCCTCCTTGAGAAAAGTACGCATGAGATCCGGGGTGGAGTTGCCGATCACCGCGACCCTGCCGGCCATCCCGGCCTCCTTGACAGCCCTGGCCACCCCGGGGACATTCGGCACCCCCAGGGCGATGATCCCCTTCAGGTTCGGCATGGTTTTCAGACAATCCTGGGCGATGCGATAGGCTTCCTCGGTGCTTTCTCCGGCCGCCCGGATATCGACGATTTTCAGGCCGGGATATTTGGCATAGATATGTTTCTTGATCGCCTTGATCCAGCTCGCCTGGTTCGGCGCGGTAAAGGTGGTGGTAACGATGACGATGTCTCCGGCCGGCCCCGTCTCCTCCTGCAGGGCCTCGACCATCTGGCTGCCGAAATCATCAAAATCGACCAGATTGGCAAAAAACTCCCGGAACCGGGCGTCGCCGTCCCAGCTCATCACATGAATGCCGGCTGCTTTGGCCTTTTCCAGGACTGGGCCGATGGCTATCAGATCGTTGGCGGCCACCGCGATCAGATCGGGCTTTCCGGGGATGATCTGCTCGATCATCTCGATCTGCTTTTCAACCTGATCCCGGGTGGGCCCGGTCCAGGTCACCGCTACTTCGGGAAGCTCGCCCGCCGCCTCGTCGATCCCCATCTTGACCGAGTCGTAATAGGATATCCCCACCAGTTTCGGCATGATGACGATTCGGTATTTTGCCTCTGCGAAACTGCTGGGCGGAAACAACGCGATACTCAACATCCAGGCGCAAGAAAAAATCGAGGTGAGTAAACTGTTCATTTCTCGTTCTCCTTGGTGATGGCCGGCCTGTGATGGCCGACACGAATTGTTTAATATGGTTATGAATAATTCAGAGACCTTGGTTGGGTAGGGTGCACTCCGTGCACCCTTTGCAGCCGTACATTGCCGCGGCTGCGTGGTTTTCCCAGGAATCGGTCCCCTCCTATCATATTTATCTCACAGCTGATTGCGAAACACAAGCCGGCGGGGCACTGCCTGAAGGTTAGGGGCGGGGGACGGGTGGACGCCAGCGCTGCACGGCGGATGGAGGGGCGGGGGACGGGATCCCGCCGAAGTGTTTTTTCTTTTGTTCAGGTTGACGTCAGACCTGTTCCTGAGCTATGCTGTTGTTTTTAATCCGTTGTGAAAAAAATAACCTGGCCTGAGCAACGCCCGGACCTCACCCTCTCCCTGGTCTTCCCGGCGGCGAAAGCACACGGAAGATTAAAATATCTCCCCCAACAGGAAACCCTATGATACGCGATCTGGCCCTTGCCGCAAAAGCGTCATGCAGTCTTGAAGATCAGGAATCCCTGGTCCCGCTTGTTCTGCAGCTGAAAAAACTGTCCGAACTGGTCTCGAAACAGGGGATGCTGGCCCTGGAAAACGAACTCCCGCAGATCAAGGACCCCTTCCTCAATCTGGGGGTCCAGCTGATTATCGACAAGGTGGAACCCGGCAACATCGAGGATATTCTGGACTCCGACATCTACTACAACCACTCGAACGGCCGGGAATTGTTGAGGAAAATAATTACTCGCGAGGGTTTGCTGCGCATCCAGGCCGGCGACAGCGCAAGAAACGTTCTGATCTGCACCAAGGTGTTCCTGGGCAAGGTAAGTGATAGTGCTTTCCGGAACTCCTGACGATTTTGGCCTTGTGATTACCGGCAACCGGCCTCAATCGACATGGAGGACGACGGCAAATGCGTCAAAAAACACCCAGAGGATGTCCTGATTTTCAATCTCCATCTGCTCCCGAGTTTTTTCAGTAATAATGGCACATAACTCAGTGTCGTCGGGGAGTCGAACGACAATCTCGGCCGTGGCGCTGTTGTTGACGATCCGGCAGACCGTTCCCTGAAAAATATTGTCGGCTGAACAGCGCGGTGCGCCCTCGTTTTTGCAAAGTTGGATCCATGGGGCTTTCACCTCCGCGGTAATCAGCATACCGGGCTTGAGTCCGAGACGTGCCAGGCTGCCGTTGGTGATGATCGAGGTAATGCTGTTGCCGCTCACCGACACCACTTCCACGAGAGTCTGGATCTCTCCTTTGTGAAGAGTGTTGATTTTGCCGAAAAACGAGTTGCGGGCACTCGTCTTGCGGTTGTTCTCCCGCTCGGCAAAATATCTGGCGACCTGACAAATTTCAGTGTCCGAAAATTCCACGTAAGATGCAGCAAGGTTTGGGGTTGAATGGCCCAGGATCTTTTGCACGACCTGCAGGGGCATATTGCTCCGCATCAGTTCCACTGCACGAGATTTCCGAATGGTTTCGGGAGCCCCCAGACTGCTTTGTATCCCGATGGCCACCGCCTGTTCGTAAAATTTGCGGCGAACATGAGCGGGGTCAATCCGCAACACGGAGCCGCCCGGCCATTTCGATTCCGAGTCGGATGTCATTGCCCGGATATCGGCGGCAATCGTCTCGGGAATTTGCACCTCCCTGCCGGTGGATTCCTTGCCGCCATGCCGCTTACAGAAACGGATTGTATTGTTGTCCCGGTCAAAGTCCTGCAGGAGATCGAGGCTGAGTACTTCGTTTAATCTGGCGCCGGTGTATCTGATAATTAGAAATACCAACAGGATACGTTCCCGTGCATGGCGATGGTCCGGCCGCTTTGATGATTTGGCCCACCGGCGAAAGGATTGCTCAAGATCCTGGAGCTGCGTGGTATCCAGGCAATTTTCGGCGTCCGGAACCGGAAAGAGCCGGCCATGGCTTGGCGGGGGAGGTGCGCTTTTTTGTTTGTTGTCAGGCATGAGTTTCTTATAAAGTACGGAGATATTGATAATAAGTATTTATCGCTTTTACCACAATAAGCGTATTTTGCAAAACGGCATCCCAAAAAACTTGACAACCTCACAACCAATGGAGTAAATTTCTTACTATCACGATAATTTCTATAGTCGTGTTAATGACAAAGTTTTCCCCACTGGCTGGAGGGGTTGACAAAGTTCCCCCTCCCCTGGCGGGAGGGGGTCAGG
>CAYTVF010000118.1:4436-13117 GCA_964441345.1 uncultured Desulfopila sp.
CTCCCCTCAATCCCCTCCCGTCGAGGGAGGGGAAGCTGAATTCGTTCAATCCCCTCCGTTAAGTGACGGGAGGCTAAAACCAAACAGACAAAGTGCATGCCATTGAAAATCAACTCAATAGTTACAATGAAATAAACCCGGTCAAAAGGAAAGTGAGGTGACTGCGATGAACAAAAAATTCAACGATGAGACGCTTTCCCCGCAAGGGATGGACTCCTTCTCAAAACCCGAGGCCCAAGACGGTGCCGCCGACTCACGACTCCTTCGCTTCGACCGGGTTGAACTGGCCGGTGCCTTTGGCGATCTGGGCACCTTGCTGCCCATAGTGGTGGCTATGATTTTCATCAACAAATTGAGCCCATCTTCGGTGTTCTTGACCTTCGGGCTTTTTTACCTGGTGTCCGGATACTATTTTCGTTTGCCGATTCCCGTGCAGCCGCTGAAAGCGGTGGGAGCCATAGCTATCGCCTACCCGGCTGTCATCACCGAATCGGTAATCGGGGCTTCAGGAATCATTTTCAGTATCTTCCTGCTGGTATTCTCCCTGTCCGGAATGATCGATCAGCTTGCCAGGCTTTTTTCTCAGGCGGTTGTCCGGGGCATTCAACTGACGCTGGGACTCATCTTCCTCAAAAAGGGTATAGAACTCATTATAAACAAAAACATATTCATGTCCGGCATACAGGGAAATTTTTCCGGATACCCGGTTAATTTGATTATCGGTATCGTGGTCTTTGGCCTGGTGCTGCTCCTCCTTGACAACAAGAAATTTCCAGCGGCTCTCGTTGCCCTTGCTGTCGGAATTGTTTCCGGAATTGCCCTGGGCGGTTATTCCAAGCTCACCCTTTCTCTCGGACCCACGGATATGCATCTCATCAACCCGACCATGGGCGATTTCTGGACTGCCGCAATAATGCTGATCATTCCGCAAATTCCGCTGACCATCGGCAATGCATGCGTTGGCACCGCGGATACCTGCAGCAGCCTTTTTACCGGCAATCCTCAACTGGCCAAAGCCAAGGCCGGGAAATTTGCCTTTTCAATGGGGCTGATGAATCTTCCGGCAGGATTATTGGGAGCGGTGCCCATGTGTCATGGCACCGGCGGATTGGCCGCGCATTTCCGTTTTGGGGCCAGGACCGGCGGTGCGCCGATTATGATTGGTATATTTTTTATTGTTATCGCCCTGGTGCTCGGCGAACTTGGCTTCTCCCTGCTGGCAATAATTCCCCAGTCGGTGCTCGGCGTCCTTCTCGTTTTTGCCGGCCTGGAACTCTGCCCGTTGCTGAGAAGCCTTAAGACGAATGAGGAATATTTTATCGCCCTCTTAATCGCGGGTATCGCGCTGGCCGTACCGAATATGGGCTGGGCATTTGGAGTCGGCATCGCAACTGATATTTTTATACGGAAAATGAAGATCAAGATTTGACCTGGGTCAGAAGACAGGTATTTGATTTAACTCCAATAAATATTACGCAAAGGTCAACTGTTGATGTTTGCGGGATTATCACCTTGAGGGCGTTGAATCCAAGACTGAAGGAGAACGAGATAGAGAAAGTCACGGAGACTCTTGCAGGTACAGAGGCGGTAGAGGCCTTTTCGCCACGTATCAGACTCGGTGCAATGTTCAGCAATTTTATAGAAACTACCAATATCCGGCTCAATGCGGTCTATCCCGAAAAGGAACTGCAAACCGTGCCGCTGCTAAAGAGCAGGATACGAGATGCAGTTGGAGACGGGCTCCTGAAGCAAGGTGAAATAGTGGTGCCCGATCCTGCTCGCCAAAGGGATGAAGATTTCGGTCGGCGATGAGATTGTTCTGGTGGCCACCAATCAAGAGCTTTTCCGGGGATGTGCGGAATATTGCTCTTACTGCCGCCATTCTTCCTGTTGCACGGAATTCCGATTGCGGTTCGCTTTTTTAACCGGCGATCAGAATAGCGAATACGGCGAGAAACAGAACGACAGCAAGTTTGCATTGCGTATCAGGTACTTCTTCTGATCGATTTCTGGTCTCGCTGTGGCCCCTGATCGAATAATTATTAAAGAAACAGGGCAGAGAGGATCGCACCGGCAAAAACCACCCAAAGGATATCGACCTTCATTCGTAAAGCCAGAAAAGCAAGCATTACAAGCAGTACTTGAGGTA
The DNA here is from genome assembly GCA_964441345.1 of uncultured Desulfopila sp. GTDB lineage: Bacteria > Desulfobacterota > Desulfobulbia > Desulfobulbales > Desulfocapsaceae > Desulforhopalus_A. Next base: position 6,586 of record CAYTVF010000118.1, read on the forward strand.
CATTCCAGTGTACGGTGAAGATAAAGCGAATCGTCACCGACAAAAGAAGACCGACAAAAGAAACCAGAATGCCGTGCATTCCTCTTTGAAACAGCGAGTTGTTTTGTATCCGGTCGGAGTAGGGAACCGCGAGCGTCAGCATGATCAGTGAAGGTGCGAAGATACTGACGGTTCCAACCAGGGCTCCCGGCAGGAAGGCAATCAGATATCCGACAAAAGTGGCGGTTATGACGATTGGTCCAGGGGTCACCTGGCCGAGAGCGATACCATCCATAAAGGTTTTGCCGTCAAGCCAATGCCGCACCCCGACAACTTCATTAAACATCAGCGGAATCGAGCCGTATCCCCCGCCGAAGGCGAGAAAGTCCACCTTTACCATCACCACAGAAAGGTCGAAAAGCGGGCGATTGCTGAAATATAACCATGCCATTCCGATCGACAGTGCCAAGGTCAGCAGTAGCGGCGTTTTGAGGTGCGATAAGGTAATAGCGGCACTGGAGGGTGAGGTTTTTTCAGGTAAGCCCTGCTTTTTCCTGTAGAGAGAAAGCCCGAGCATGGCTGCGGCCAGGATTGCAACAACAGGATTCCCCTGCATGACCAGGTAGGCTGTAACGCCAAGCCCCAACACTCCGTCCCGCCAAACAAATGCCCGGAAAGCTGAGTCGCATCTGAAAAAAAGTTTTCGGAGCGGACGATTCGTGGATGGCGATTGCGGATTTTTCAGGAGATTTTTTCAATATCGGCTTCATATGCAGTCATCTTCCCCAGTTCGGATTTATTCTTGCCTGGCGGCCATTCCCGGACATCGGCAAAAAGCGTATAGAAGATCGGCACATAGAGGAGGGTCAGGAATGTTGAGAACATCAACCCGCCGATGGCCACCACCGCCAGGGGGGAGAGCCGTTCCAGACCGATCGCGCGTTCCAGGGCGATGGGCAGCATGCCGACCGCCGTGCCGAAGGCGGTCATCATGATCGGCCGGGTCCGGACCCTGACGCTTTCCCGCAGGGCCTGTTCCACCACCATTCCCTTGGCCCGCGCCGTTTTAATAAAGTCGATCAGGAGGATGGAATTTTTCACCACGATCCCGGCCATCAGGATCACCCCCATGAAGGCGGCGGTGGAGAGCGTCTTGCCGGTAATGAGCAGCGACCAGACGGCGCCGATCAGCGCCAGGGGAATGACGCTCATGATAGTCAGCGGATGAATGAACGACTGGAAGGCCGGAATAAGTGAGAAATAGAGAAGGATCATGCCAATTCCCAACGCCATGGTCAGGGCCGCGAAGCTTGCTTTGCCGAGCTTGGCGTCGCCCTCCTGCGACAGGGTATAGCCAGTCGGCAGTTCGATCCCTTTCAGCTCCCGTGCCACATTGTCCATGATATGGGAGAGCGCCCCCTGGCTGCGATAGCCGAATACATCGATACTGTTAATGAGGTTTTGGCGGGTCAGCAAGGTCGGGACATACACCGGTCTCAGTTTGCCGAGCGTTGCCAGCGGGATTTCACCGCCGGCCGTATGCACGCGGATGGTGGCGATCTTGGCCAGGCTGTCCCGATAGTCCTCGGCATAGCGGACCCGCACCGGGAAACCGTCCGTGCCGGGAATTCGCAACGTCGACGCCGGCCCCCCCTGCAACGCCGTCTGCGCCTGGGCGGCAATCTCTTTTGGTGAAATGCCGTACATAGCGCAACGCTCCCGGTCGACATCGAACAGGATCTCCTTTTTGTCATTGCCCCAGGAAAGCGATACCGAGGTCAGGCCTCCCGCCTTTTCCAGCCTCCTTTTGACTTCCTGGCCAAGTCCGTGGAGGATCCCGGGGTCGGGTCCGCTCACCATGACATCCACCGCCGCCCGCACGCTCGACAAGGGTGTCGCGCCATAATCAAACACATCGACGGATTTCAGCCCGGGAATCTGCCGGAAACCTTCCCGCAGGATATCTTCAACCTGCCAGATCGTCTTTTGCCGGTGGAACCGGTCCACCAGGTTGAGGGTGATATTGCCCTGCTGCGGATTTTTGCCGCTGCCGAAGGAGACCACCGCCGGCTCGGAGCCGAGCACCGCGCTGAAGGAGACCAGCCCTTCCTGCCGCCGGATGACATCCTCCATCCGGTTCAGGATATCATTCGCCTGGGCCAGGGAGGAATTAGCGTCGGCTTCGAAGTTGATCTTGATGATGCCGGTGTCCATGGGCGGCTGGACATTCTGCCCCACCAGCGGCCTCACGAATTTCATGGTCACCACCAGCAGCACCACCGCAACCAGGATGAAGAGAAACCGGTGGGAAAGCGCCGTATCGAGAACGCTTAAGAAAAAGTCGCGGATGCAGCCGACGAAAGAGTCGCTGCCGCGACCGATGACCGTTTCGAAGCGGTTCAGTTGATGGCTCCTTTGCAGGATCAGCGGGGCTAAAATGGGGATGATGGTAACCGAGACGATATACGAAGCGACCAGCGCAATACAGAGGGAGAGGGACATCGGCCGCAGCACCTTCTGGATATAGCCGCCGATGAAAATGATCGGCACCAGCACCACGATGGTGGCGTAGGTACCCGAAAAGATGGCCAGCATGACCTCATCGGTGCCGCCGGCGACCACCTCTGTCAGGTCGCGGGCCGATTTCCGGTAGTGCCGCTCGATGTTTTCAATCACCACAATGGCGTCGTCGAGGAGCATCCCCACCGCCAGGATCACCCCGGTTAGGGTAACCATGTGGAATTCGAAACCGAACAGCCACATGATGGCAAAGGTGATGAGGTAGGTAAATGGAATCGAGATGGCGCACAACAGCATGGTGCGCAGATTGCCCAGAAAAAGAAAGATGGCAATGACGGTGATGAGGATCGCTTCCTGCAGCGCTCCCAGCATATTGTCGACGCTCCGTTCGATCAGATTCTTCTGGGTGTAGCTCACTGCAAAATGGATGAAGGGAAAGCGGGATGCAAGCTTTGCCATCGCCTGTTCCGCGGCCTGGATGGTGTCGAGGGTATTGCCGTTCTCCGGCCGCAGGATACCCAGACCGATGGCCTCCCGGCCGTTGCCGTGGTAGGCGGATTGCGGCTCCTGCACGCCGGGGGCGACCGTGGCGATATCGCGCAGGTGGATGATTCCGGAGTCCTTGCGGCCGATCACCAGGTTTAGAAGCTCCGCGGGCTGTTGCACCGCCCCTTCGGTCTTGAACAGAAACTGCCCTTCGCGGCGGATGATCAATCCCTGGGGGATGTTCTGATTCTGGCCGACAAGGGCTGCCTGCACGTCCGGCAATCCCAGGCCGAAACCGTTCAGCCGGTCGGCGTCGACCGCCACCTGGACTTCGGGTTGATAGCCGCCGAAAACCTCGACACCCGCGATCTCGGGTATCGCCAGCAGCGCCTCCTTGAGCTGATTATCCGCCAGTTCCCGGATCTTGCGCAGGTCCGCCGCGGATCCTGCCGCGGGCGTTAGCGCGATGGTCATGGTCGGCTGGGTGGCCTGGCTGATCCGGAAAATCTGGGGCGGCCGGATGGTCTGCGGCAGCTTCGCCGCGATCTTGCTTACAACATTGGCCACGTCCGTTGCTGCGGCATCGAGCCCTTTTTCGTATTCGAATTCCGCAACCACCACCGAAACCTCGTCTTTGGAGGTGGATGTGACCTTGCGCACCATGTCGATGGTCGAGGCTTCTTTTTCGATGATCCGGGTGATGTCGCTTTCGACATCGGCGGCGGCACCGCCGGGCAGCACCGTGACCACGCTGATCTGGGGCAGATCGGTGTCCGGAAAAAGGTTGAACGGCATCCGCTGGTAGCCCAGCACCCCCACCACCGACAGCAGGATCACGAACGAGAGCACCAGATGCGGCTTGCGGATATAGCTTTCGACCAGCCTCATCTGGCACCTCCGGCGACGACGGTAACCTCGCGCCCCTCGGTCAGAGTCAGGAGCCGGTTTTCCTGCCCGACCGCGCACTCCTCGCCCACCGCCAGGTCGCCCTGCACCGCGGTTCGGCCTTTGCCGCTGCCCAAAAGCTGGACAGGCCGGAGAGACACCACCCCCTCTTTCACGGCGCAGACAAAATATCCTTTTTCATTCTTCACCAGACCATTTTCGGGGAGGATCAGGCCAGTCACCGCCCGCTTCACCAGATCGACCCCCACTGAAGATCCGGACGGGAGTTGAAACGGAGCGGATGGCAGAACCGTCTCAACCGAGGCAAGCCTGTTCTTTCCTAAAGCCGGATAGAGACGGGTTACCGCGGCGGCGATGACCTCATTGCCGTTTTGCAGATACAGCTTTGCTCCCTTTTTGATTTCCGCCAGCTCTTCTTGCGGAATCTCGACCGTCACCTTGTAGGACGAGGTATCCTCAACGGTCAGGATGGGCTTGCCCGGAGCGGCCATATCTCCCGGCTCCAACAGCCGCCGGGTCAAAATTCCCGTAAAAGGCGCAAGGATACGGGCGTATCCGGCCTGGGTGCCGGCCGCCGCGGTATTCATGGCCAACCCCCTGATGCTTTCTTCATAGGCGGCCACGATGGAGCCGGCGCCATCGAATGCCGCCTTGGAACGATCGAGGGCCTCGCGGGAGATCGCCCCGGCGGCAAAGAGCTTCCGGTCCCGCTCATGGATCGATTTCTGGGTCAGAAGAGCGCTGCTCGCACCAACCTGCTTCTGCCGGGTGGCCAGCATTTCCGCCCGGACACTGTTATATCTTTGGTGAAGCTCCCGATCGTCCAGCACAACCAGCTCCTCGCCCCGGTACACCGGGTCGCCTTCTCTTTTGTTGATCGCAAGGATCGCGGCCGTGATGCGGGACGAAAGATCGGTTTTGCTGACAGGCTCGATTACGCCCAGGTAGTGCGCGGTCACCTCCAGGGAGCCCTCGGTCACCGCGGCAACCTGAATGACAGGGATTACCGGCTGGGGTTTGGGGAGCGCGGCGATGTTCTTTTGTTTTTCGTCAACCAGGTAAAAGCCGCCGGCAACCACCCCGAGTGCCAGCAGAAGAGCGATCGATTTCTTTTTCATTTCAGATATTCCGTTAGCATTCCCGTGGCCTTGCGCCACGCCACCATGGCCGCATCATAATCAAACCGGGCCTGGCTCAGATTGGCCTCGGCCGTCATGTCCGCCGCCTGGGCCAGCAGCAGATCGCCGGCAGCACCGGCACCGGTTGTAAACTTTTCCTGCTCGATACGGAAGGACTCATGGGCCTGTTCGATCACCCTCCGGGCAGTTTCCATCCGGCCACCACTCTCGCGAAGCGAAGCCGCCGCATTGCCGGCTTCAAGCCGCAGCAGGTTTTCGACCGCTTTGAGATGGGCAGCGGCCTTGTCCCGTAAAAATTTTTCCCGTGTCAGGTCGGCATAAAGGGAGCGATCAAACAGGGGCATGCTGGCCTGCAGGCCAAAAAACCAATTGCTCTCATTGTGCCAGGGATCCTCGCCGTATTGATCGATGTAGCCGCTTACGGCATTGACGGACGGCAAGACTTTTCCATGGGCTATTTTTCGTGTGAGTTCAGCTTCTTCGACCGCCTTCAATGCGGCCAGGTATTCCGGTCGATTGCTCCAGGGTCGTTCACCACCGGGGCCGGCGACAGCGGCGGCCGTTATATCCGCGACAGGGGCAGGCCGCGGCAGCAGAGGCTCAGTATCCGCGATAGCGTCTCCCATCAGATAGCGCAGCGTTGCACCGGTAGTGGCTATGGCCTCATCGAGGGTTAGAAGACGCTGCTGTTCATTGGCAAGCTGCACGTTAACTTTGAGAAGGTCTATTTTGGCCATCCGCCCCAGATTCAGGAGGAGCCGCGCGTTGTCAGTCTGTTCGTTAAGCGCGGTTATCGACGCGCGTGAGGCATTTTGCAGCTGTTGCAGCTGAAGCAGCTTATTGAACGTATTGACCGTGTTGGCGATCAGATCATTCTTCGACTGCGCCAAAGCAAGCTCGGCGACATCCCTTCTCACCTCGGCCAGCGCCACGCCGGCGGAAAGCTGGCCGCCCTGATAAATGGGAAGGGTAAGCAGCCCGGTCCATGACGCGAACTCGTTGCTGAAGTGCGCGGGAATTGTCGACGATTGGGCCGGGATATAGGGCACGGGGTCCTGACGGCGGGAATAGGCGAGATCGACGGCCAGGCGGGGGAGTTGTTTCCCGCGAGAACCGGCAATCGCCGCTTCACCGGCCTTCACCCCGTGACCGGCTTCGGCGACCAGCGGATTGTTGGCCAGAGCTTTTTCAAGACAACTTTTCAGTGTCAATCCATCGGCCTTGACCGTTGAGACCAGGGCAAGGATGGTCCAAAAAATGGCGAATGCCATTGGCAAAACATTCCGCTTCATGGCATTTCCTTCCATGTTCAGAGATTGGTAAGCTTTGTTGTCTTCGGCTATTACAATAGCGTGGAATTCCAGCCGGGAGTATGATCCGGATCATATGCCCTGAAGTTTTTAATCGGTTTTTCGTTGAAGAGGAGTACGCCATGTTGGACAAATTTCCCCTGTTTTCCAGTCTTCCCCAAGAACATCTCGCCAGCCTGGAAGCCATCGCCA
>CAYTVF010000119.1:0-13088 GCA_964441345.1 uncultured Desulfopila sp.
TTTTCCCCCTACAATTTCCGACACTGTGGGCGTATGTGTGGTTTATTGTCAGCGCGAGGGGAGGGGGAACTTTGTCCAGAGAGCTGAATGAATACAAATTGCTCATATCGAGTTATGACCATGGATCGACTGATTTTGCCACTAGCTTTCCTGCTGTTTCTGCTGCTGCCGGTCTCGTGCATCGCGGCCGCGGACCATCCCGGCCTCGCCGAGGGCCTTCTGCTTCTTGGCGAAAAAAGTTTCGCAAAAAAAGTGGAAGGCGCCGAAAAGATTAGCGCCAGCGGCGACCCCCGGGCGGAAAAAATCCTCCTGGGGTTGCTCGACGGCCAGCTCTTTCTGACCAGAAGCGAACAGGTTCCGGTCTACGGAATACCCGCGGAAGAGGGCGTGGACATAACAAACATATTGACCGGCGAACCGCTCGGCGTGGTCCAGGCCGAAGAGCTCGGCAAGATCACCATCAACAATCAGCTGCGCTCGCAGCTGAAGACCCTGCTCGCCAGGTTGAGCCTGGTCAGCGGCGATCCGGCCGTGCGGTTGGCCGGGGTGAAGGCGATGCTGGCCGAACTGACGCCGGAGACAACGAAAGTCCTGGAGGAGCTGCACGGGTCGGAAAAAAACAGCGAGGTGAAAGAGGTCCTAGCCACCGCGATTGCCCTGGCGGGGATTAAAAGCCCCGACGCCGCCGCGCGGATTCGAGCTTTAAATAACCTGCAGGGCAATCTCAATCCGGTGGTGCGCAACGAACTCATCCTCCTTATCGATCAGGAAAAGGACGACCATGTGCTGGCTGAGGCAAAACGCACCCTGACCTCGATCGAGGCAAAGGTCGCCTGGTACGCCAGGCTTGAAACCGTCTTCTTCGGGCTCAGCCTCGGTTCCGTCCTGGTCCTTGCCGCCATCGGCCTGGCCATCACCTTCGGGGTGATCGGGGTGATCAACATGGCCCACGGCGAATTGATCATGATCGGCGCCTACACCGCCTACGTCCTGCAGCAGCTCATGCCGAATTCGATCGGCCTGGCCGTGGCCCTGGCGGTGCCTGGCGCCTTCTGCGTTGCCGGCCTGGTCGGTATCGTCATCGAAAAATCGGTGATCAGGTTTCTGTACGGCCGGCCGCTTGAGACGCTGCTGGCGACGTTCGGCATCAGCCTCATTCTGCAGCAGACGGTACGGTCGATTTTTTCGCCCTTGAACCGCAGCGTAGCCACCCCCGAGTGGATGAGCGGCTCGATCATGATCAATCCGGTGCTGTCGCTGACCAACAACCGCTTGGCCATTTTTGTGTTCGCCATGGTGGTGTTTGCCGGGCTGTTCCTCCTTTTGAAGAAAAGTCCGCTGGGGCTGCAGGTCCGGGCGGTCGCCCAGAACCGGGCTATGGCCCGATCCATGGGGGTGCGGGCCTCCCGGGTCGACGCGCTGACCTTCGGGCTCGGTTCGGGCATCGCCGGCATCGCCGGGGTGGCCCTGTCGCAGCTTACCAATGTCGGTCCGAACCTCGGCCAGTCCTATATCGTCGACTCCTTTATGGTGGTGGTTTTCGGCGGGGTCGGCAATCTCTGGGGCACCCTGCTCGGCGGGCTGTCGCTCGGGGTGGCCGGTAAATTTCTCGAGCCCTACAGCGGCGCGGTATTGGCCAAGATCGTTATCCTGGTACTGATCATCCTCTTTATTCAGAAACGTCCCCAGGGTTTATTCCCGCAGCGGGGCCGGGCAGCGGAGTAAAAAAAATGACGCAAATTATCGATAGTATAAGGGGCGACCGGCCCGGTCTGGTGCTGCTCGTGTTGCTCCTCGGCGCCGCGGTCATCGTGCCCGCCTGTAACCTGCTGCTGCCGGAGACGAGTCTCCTGCATATTCCCACCTACGGCAATCCGGTGCTGCCCGACTTCATGGTCTTTCTCAACTGGCAGGAGCTGCCGTGGTTCTGGCACGGCTTTCAGTGGTTCTGGTTTGCCGCCCTGATGGTGGTGGCGGCGCCGGCCGCCCTCGCCTTTATCTTCGGCCGGTTCGCCTTCCGGTCACGGGTTACCGGGGTCTACCTGTCGATCATCACCCAGGCCATGACTTTTGCGTTGATGCTCGCTTTTTTCCGCAATGAAATGGGTTTCGGCGGCAATAACGGTTTGACCGATTTCAAGGATATCTTGGGCTTTTCCCTGCAGGAAGATGCAACCCGGGCCGGCCTGTTCGCCGCGTCGGCCCTGGCCCTTGCCGCCGGCTATATTGCCTGCCGCTTTATTACCGGCTCCCGCCTCGGCAAGGCCTGCACGGCGATCCGCGATCAGGAGTCGCGGCTCAGGTTCATCGGCTACAGGGTGGAAAATGTCAAACTCTGGGTATTCACCTTGCCGGCGTCGCCGGCGCGCTCTACGTGCCCCAGGTGGGCATCATCAACCCGACCGAGTTTTCGCCGCTGAACTCGATCGAGATCGTCATCTGGGTGGCGGTGGGCGGGCGTTCGACCCTCTACGGCGCGGTGGCCGGGGCCATCCTGGTCAACTCGGCGAAGAGCTATCTGACCGCGGCCTTCCCGGATGCCTGGCTGTTCGGCCTGGGCGCGCTCTTTGTTCTCGTAACCTTGTTCCTGCCGCGCGGCGTGCTGGGGCTCGCGCGGCGCAAGGAGGCGCGGCCATGATCAACCGCGAAAACATCCGGTCCCTGCTCAGCCGGGAGAGGATCCTGCCGTTCCTTACGCCCGAAACCCCGCCGAATCTCGATCTGAGCCACGGGGTGATCCTCTATCTCGAAGACATCACGGTCAGCTTCGACGGCTTCAAGGCGATCGACAACCTCAACTTCTATATCGACGACGGGGAGCTGCGCTGCATCATCGGCCCGAACGGCGCCGGCAAGACGACGATGATGGATATCATCACCGGCAAGACCCGGCCGGATAGAGGTTCGGCCTGGTTCGGCGGCCAGATCAATCTCCTGAAGCTCGACGAGCCGGAGATCGCCGAGGCGGGAATCGGCCGGAAGTTCCAGAAACCGACGGTGTTCGAGGAACTCACCGTGCACGGCAACCTCGAGCTGGCCATGGCCGGCAAGGAAAAAAAAGAATCTGGTCGACCCTGACGGCGAAAATCAGCAGCGAGCAGCAGGGGATGATCGAGGAGACCCTGACCCTGATAGGGCTTAGCGAAAATCCGCGGGCGAAGGCCGGATCGCTCTCCCACGGGCAGAAACAGTGGCTGGAGATCGGCATGCTGTTGATGCAGAATCCCAAGCTCCTGCTCATCGACGAACCGGTGGCGGGCATGACCCAGCAGGAGATGGAGCGGACGGCCGAGTTGCTGACAAGCCTTGCCGGCAGCCATTCGGTGGTGGTGGTCGAACACGACATGGATTTTATCCGCTCCATCGCCCGCAAGGTCTCGGTCCTCCATCAGGGCTCGATCCTGGCGGAGGGGACGATGGACGAGGTGCAGAACAATCGGCAGGTGATCGAGGTTTATCTGGGAGAATAATTATGCTGCATGTCGAAAAACTCAACCAGTTTTATGGGGAAAGCCATACTCTCTGGGATATCGATCTTTCGGTGCCGGCCGGGCAGTGCACCTGTCTGATGGGGCGCAACGGCGTAGGGAAGACCACCTTACTCAAGTGCATCATGGGGCTCTTGCCGTCCGATTCCGGCCGGATGGTCTTTGCCGGCCGGGATATCACCCGACTGCCGGTGGAAAGCCGGGCGGATCTCGGTATCGGCTATGTGCCCCAGGGACGGCAGATTTTTCCTTTGCTGTCCGTGCGGGAGAACCTGGAGATCGGCCTGACCTGCACCAAAGGGCGAGTAAAAAAAATCCCGGAGCTGGTTTTCGAGCTCTTTCCGGTGCTGCGGGAGATGCTCGGCCGGCGGGGCGGCGACCTCTCCGGCGGCCAGCAGCAGCAGCTGGCGATCGGCCGGGCGCTGGTGCTGGAACCCAAACTGCTGGTGCTGGACGAACCGACGGAGGGCATCCAGCCGAACATCGTCCAGGAGATCGGCGAGATCATCGGCCGGCTGCAGAAGGATCTGGGCATGACCATTCTGCTGGTCGAACAGAAATTGAAGTTTGTCCGGGCGGTCGCCGACCGTTTCGCTATTCTCGACCGGGGGCGGCTGGTTGCCCTGGGGGAACTCGACACGCTCGATGATCGCCTCATTCGCGAGTATCTGACGGTATGAACGTTCCGGCGCCGGAGAAGGAGGGGGCTGCGGCCGGCTGGCAGGCGGAGCTGCGCCTATCCTATGCCGCGGCAGGCGGCAAGACGATCCTGGCTGAGAACAGCCATTACGGGCCGTTGCGGGTGCAGCGGCCGCTTTATCCCGAGGATGGGGTATGCCATACCTGTATCCTTCATCCGCCGGGGGGCCTGGTTGGCGGCGATACCCTGAGGCTCGAACTTGCGGTCGGCCCGTCCGCCCATGCCCTCGTCACCACCCCCGGGGCCACCAAATTCTACCGCTCCGGCGGCCGTGCAGCCAGCCAGCACCAGCGGCTGGAAGTGCGGGGCGGCATCCTCGAGTGGCTCCCGCAGGAAACGATCGTCTTTCCGGGGGCGAATGGCGAGATCGCAACCGAAGTCCGGCTGGATAAGGAGGCGCGGTTTATCGGCTGGGAGATTCTCTGCCTGGGGCTGCCGACGAAAAAGGAAGCCTTCGTGAGCGGCCGACTGCACAGCTCTCTTGCCGTGTACCGCGACGGCCGTCCGCTTTTTCTCGACCGGCTGCGGATGGCGGGCCGGGACGATCTGCACAGCGCCGTCGGCCTGCGCGGTTATCCGGTCTCCGGCTGCCTGGTCGCAACCGGAGTGCGCCGGGAGCAGCTGGCCGAGCTGCGCGGTTTGCTGCCGGACGCGGCCGGGTCCCTCGTCGGCCTCACGCTCATGGGCGAGCTGCTGGTGGCGCGCTACCTCGGCGAATCGACCTCCACCGCCCGCGAAATTTTTCAGAAGCTGTGGACATGGCTGCGCCCGCCTCTCATCGGCCGCACCGCCTGTCCGCCAAGGATCTGGTCCACATAACGATAAGGAGAGAAGAAGGATGGAGCTGACACCGAGGGAAAAGGACAAACTTTTATTATTCACCGCCGCCCTGCTGGCCGAACGGCGCAAGGCGAGGGGATTGAAACTGAACTATCCGGAGGCGGTGGCCTATATCAGCGGCGCGCTCCTGGAGGGTGCCCGCGACGGCCGGACCGTGGCCGAGCTGATGGCCGCCGGCCGCACCCTTCTGACCCGCGCCGAGGTGATGGAGGGCGTGGCCGAGATGGTCGCCGAGGTCCAGGTGGAGGCCACCTTTCCGGACGGCACCAAGCTGGTGACGGTCCATGATCCGATCAGGTGATTTTTAATAAGGAGAAAAACATGATTCCGGGCGAGATTGTAACGGCACCAGGAGAAATCGAACTCAACGCGGGGCGCGAAACCGTCGTGGTGACGGTCGCCAACAACGGCGACCGGCCCATCCAGGTCGGCTCGCACTATCATTTTTACGAGACCAATCCGGCTCTCATCTTCGACCGGGCGGCGACGCGGGGCTTTCGCCTGAACATCGCCGCCGGCACGGCGGTGCGCTTTGAGCCGGGGCAGCAGCGGACGGTCGAGCTGGTGGCCTATGCCGGCGACCGGCGGGTCTACGGATTTAACGGTGCGATCAACGGTGCGATAAACGGCGCGCTGGACGGCGCCCTGGAGGGAAAATAATGGTGACGATGAAGAGAAGCGCCTATGCCGAGATGTTCGGGCCGACCACCGGCGACCGGGTGCGGCTGGCCGATACCGAGCTGTGGCTGAAGGTCGAGGCGGACCGGACCATCTACGGCGACGAGGTCAAATTCGGCGGCGGCAAGGTTATCCGCGACGGCATGGGCCAGAGTCAGCGCGTGTCGGCCTCGACCGCCGATGTGGTGATCACCAACGCCCTGATCGTCGATTACTGGGGGATTATCAAGGCCGATATCGGCATCAAGAACGGGCGGATCAGCGGCATCGGCAAGGCCGGCAACCCCGACGTCCAGCCGGGGGTGGACATCATCATCGGTCCGGGCACCGAGGCGATTGCCGGCGAGGGGTCGATCGTCACCGCCGGCGGCATCGATTCCCATATCCATTTCATCTGCCCGCAGCAGGTGGAGGAGGCCCTGAACAGCGGCATCACCACCATGCTGGGCGGCGGCACCGGTCCCGCCACCGGCACCAACGCCACCACCTGCACGCCGGGGCCGTGGAACATCCACCGCATGCTCCAGGCGGCCGACGGGCTGCCGATGAACCTCGGTTTCCTGGGCAAAGGCAACGCCAGTCTGCCGGAAGCCCTTGAAGAGCAGGTTAGGGCCGGGGCGATGGGGCTGAAGCTCCATGAGGACTGGGGGACGACCCCGGCGGCCATCGACAACTGTCTCACGGTTGCCGACAGGATGGATGTCCAGGTGGCGATCCATACCGACACCCTGAACGAATCGGGCTTTGTCGAACACACCATGGCCGCCTTCAAGGACCGAACCATCCACACCTACCATACCGAAGGGGCCGGCGGCGGCCATGCCCCGGACATCATCCGCGCCTGCGGCTGTCCGAATGTCCTGCCCTCGTCGACCAATCCGACCCGGCCTTATACGGTCAATACCGTCGACGAGCACCTCGATATGCTGATGGTCTGCCATCATCTCGACCCGAAGATCGCTGAGGACGTTGCGTTCGCCGAGTCGCGCATCCGCCGGGAGACCATCGCCGCCGAGGATATCCTCCACGACCTGGGGGCCTTTTCGATGATCTCCTCCGATTCCCAGGCCATGGGGAGGGTGGGCGAGGTGATTATCCGGACCTGGCAGACGGCGCACAAGATGAAGGTGCAGCGCGGCAGCCTGCCCTCCGATCCCGGCGACCACGATAACTTCCGGATCAAGCGCTATATTGCCAAATACACGATCAATCCGGCCATCACCCATGGCATCGGCCATGAGGTCGGCTCGATCGAGCTGGGCAAACTGGCCGATCTGGTCCTGTGGAAACCGGCGCTCTTCGGGGTGAAGCCGAGTCTTATCATCAAGGGCGGAATGATCGCCTCGGCCGCCATGGGCGATGCCAACGCCTCCATTCCCTCGCCCCAGCCGGTCCATTACCGGCCGATGTTCGGGGCCTTCGGCGGCGCTATGGCCGCAACCACTATGACCTTTCTCTCCCGGGCGGCGATGGCCGAAGGGGTGGCGGAAAAGCTCGGTCTGCGGTCGCTCCTCGGGACCTGCCGGAATTGCCGGACGCTCGGCAAAAAAGATATGGTTTTGAATGATTATTTGCCCAAAATCGAGGTCGATTCCCAGACCTACGAGGTGCGGGCCGACGGCATGCTGCTGACCTGCGAGCCGGCCAAGGTTTTGCCCATGGCGCAACGTTATTTCCTGTTTTGAGCCGATGATTACGCTTATCGCCAAAAAAAAAGGTATGACGGATATTCGTCGCACGGTCTTTCTGCCCTGGGAGCAGCGGTTGAAAAGCCGTCTGCGGGTGCGGCTGGAGAGCGGCGAAGAAGCCGGGATCTTCCTGCCCCGCGGCACGGTTCTGCGGGGCGGCGACGTACTGGTCTCGGCGGAAGGGGAGGCCGTGCTGGTCCGGGCGGCTGTGGAGACGGTTTCGACCGTCCGGACCTCCGATCCCCTGCTGCTGGCCCGGCTCTGCTACCACCTCGGCAACCGCCATGTGGCGTTGGAGATCGGCAGGGAATATGTGCGTTATCTCCACGACCATGTCCTCGATGGCATGGTGCACGGGCTGGGGGGCGAGGCGGTAGTCGAGGAGGCACCCTTTGAACCCGAACACGGGGCTTATGGAGAGTATGGAGGCAATGGAGGCAATGGCGGACACAGCCATGGACACGGTCATGAACACCTGTGATCCGGCCCTGATCCGTCTGTTGCAGCTGGTCAGCCCCACGCTGCCGACCGGTTCGTTCAGTTATTCCCAGGGGCTGGAATGGGCGGTCGAGGCCGGCTGGGTGCACGACAGCCGGAGTCTTGGCGACTGGCTCGGCGAGGCCATGCAGCGGGCGGTCTGCATGGTCGATATCCCGATATTGCGGCTGATGTATCAGGCTTGCCATGACAGAAGCATCGAACAGCTCGACCGCTGTTGCGATCTCCTCCTTGCCTGTCGCGAAAGCCATGAGCTGCAGGAAGAGGAAAAGCAGCGCGGCCGGGCGATGGCGGTGCTGCTCGCCGGGCTGTCACAGCTGCCGGACGATGGCTGGCAGAGGGTGCTGTCCCGCAGCCAGCTGGCCGGTTTTGCCTACGCGGCCCGGCGATGGGATATCGATCTTCATGGCGCGGCCCTGGGCTATCTCTGGGGTTGGCTGGAGAACCAGGTCCTTGCCGGGGTGAAGATCATCCCCCTCGGCCAGACGGCAGGGCAGCGGCTGCTGCTCGAACTCGGTGAAAAAATAGTGCCGGCCGTGGCGTACGGCATGACCCTGCAAGAAGATGAAATCGGCAGTTCCAGCCCGGCGCTCGCCCTGGCCGGCTGCTTTCATGAAACCCAATACACGCGATTGTATAGATCCTGACAAGGGAGAAAAATGACAACGATGAAAAATGCACCCCTGCGGGTGGGGGTCGGCGGGCCGGTGGGGTCCGGCAAGACCGCGCTGGTCGAGGCCCTGTGCCGCCGGCTGGCCAGCCGCTACGAACTGGGGGTGGTCACCAACGATATCTACACCAGGGAGGACCAGGAGTTTCTCATCCGCAGCAAGGTGCTGGCGGCCGACCGGATTGTCGGGGGGTGTCCGCACACGGCGATCCGCGAGGATGCCTCGATGAATCTGGCGGCCATCGACGAGCTGATCGGCCGGTTTCCCGAGCTGCAGCTCATCCTGGTCGAGAGCGGCGGCGATAACCTCAGTGCCACCTTCAGCCCCGAGCTTGCCGACCTGGCCATCTACGTGATCGATGTGGCGGCCGGCGACAAGATCCCGCGCAAGGGCGGGCCGGGAATCACCCGGTCGGACCTGCTGGTCATCAATAAGATCGACCTGGCTCCGCTGGTCGGTGCCTCCCTTGAGGTTATGGCTGTCGATGCAGGCAGGATGCGCGGCAGCCGCCCCTTTGTCTTTGCCAACATGAAGAGTGGCCAGGGACTCGACGAGATCATCGGCTTTATCGAAAGGGAGGGGATGCTCGGCCTGAGATGACGATTCAATCCCCGCGCCCGTCTTCCCGGCCATCCTTGCCGCCGTCCTTTTCCTCCGGCGTATCCGTATCGTAGAGCTGTTTGGCGGCCAGCAGCAGCAAGGGGATGGCGACAATCGGCGCAAAGGACGGCGCGGCCTCGTACAGTTTGGCCAGGCCGGGGCTGGCCGGCTGGAGCTGCGGGACAAGATACTTCAAGGTGCAGTAGCACAAAATCGCCAGCAGGACACTCACCCACCAGGGGGTGCGGAAGTGAAGCCGCCACCCGGGGGATCTCTCTCCTCTCACGTCCTGTCCTGCAGGACGAGGTCAACCACTTCCCGGACCCTGGGGCTGGGGTCGTCGTGCCGGCTGCGGACATGGGCCAGGGCCTGGTCGCTCCCTATTATCCCCAGGAGTGAGACCGCCTCGCCGCGCAGCAGCGGCTCTTCGGCGCCGAGCAGCTGCACCAGCGAGGGAATGGCGAGTTCGATCTTGTCCGGCTGCGTTTCCCGCAGTTCTTCAAAGAGGACGGAGACGCCGAGGCGGACACTGAACCGTTCGTCCCGCAGAATGTCCCCGGTCCAGGCATAGTATCGTGGTTCATGGCGGAACATGGCGACAATATTCTCGACATGGCCCATGTCGAGAAAGTCGGCGATGACCCTTTTCAGTTCCTGATTGCTGACACTGTTGCGTGAATGCATCATACTTCCGGTCGAGGGTGGTTTTTTCATGGAAAATTGCTACAATGGGGTAGAATGTCAGCGGCTACATTGCTTCTATTTCCGGCGAAAGGCAAGAAAAATGTGCTGTCCGAATTTGTTGCGATGTTGCAATGACACCGGCGATCAAGCCAGAAAGGATACGGGGGGAGGATGATTGTGGAAAAAACGAGAAGGTTCCGCACGGCAGCGGTGAAATTCGCGGTCAATTTCGCGGCGATTGTCGCGATACTGTCGATTCTTAGCGGTTGCGGGCCAAAATCCAAGCTGGTGCATATCAGCTCCGATCCCTCGGGGGCGCTGGTCTTTTTTAATGATAAGGTTGTCGGCGAGACCCCCCTGGACACCACGGTTGAACAGCGCAAGGGCGACTATAATATCTATACCTTCAAGGTGCTGAAGGAAGATTATAAACCGGTAAAACGCGCCTTCAAGGAACAGCTCTATCATGAGACGGTGAGCGATCTCATTCCGGAAAATCTCCACTTTATCCTGGAGGAGCGCAAGAAATACAACATCTCCGTTACCTCGGATCCGAGTGGTGCCGTAGTGGCCTTGAACGGCGAGGTTATCGGCGAGACGCCTTTTACCGCAACGATCAGGGAGCGGATCGGCAATCCCAGGGTCTTCGATTTTGTTGCGGTAAAGGATGGCTATGAACAGGGCCGGACAGTGCTGCGCGAGTTTCTGCCCCGGGAGGACGGGGTGATTTTCGAATTTCCCGGGACCCTGCATTTCGAACTGGCGAAAGGGGCTGGGAAATAACCTCGGAAACAATCTCGGAAATAATCGCAATAGCGGAGGAGAGTGGTATGGCGAACGAATGGAATGTCGGGACGCTGCTCAGCGTCTCGAGCGGGTACTGGCGCGGATGTGCGGTGCAGGCCGCGGTCAGGCTGAAGGTTTTCACCATGCTCGGGGCCGGGCCGTGCGATGCCGCCCGGGTGGCGGAGCTAACCGGCGGCGATGTTCGGGCCACCGGGCTGCTCCTCGACGCCCTGACGGCCATGGGGCTGCTGGTGAAGACGGCCGGTCGCTATGAAAATACGCCCTTCGCGATGCAGTCGCTGGTTGCCGGCACCCCCGGTTATATGGGCCATATCGTCCTGCACCATCACCACATCCTCGACGGCTGGGCCCAGCTCGATCAGGCGGTGCTAACCGGCCGGAAGGTCGCCCGGCGTTCCTACGGCGCGGAAATCGAACGGGAGAGCTTTTTGCTCGGCATGTTCAACCTTGCCATGGGCCTGGCGCCGCAGATGGCGGCCCACTTCGACCTGACGGGCCGCACCAGGCTGCTCGATCTGGGCGGCGGCCCCGGCACCTATGCCATCCATTTCTGTAAGGCCAATCCCGGCCTTGCGGCGGTGATTCTCGATCGGCCGACCACCGAGCCCTTTGTCCGGCAGACGGTGGCCCGCTTCGGCCTGACCGGACGCATCGATTTCATCGGCGGCGATTTCAATATCGATCCGCTCAGCGGCGGTCCATACGATGTCGCCTGGCTCTCCCATATCCTCCACAGCAACTCCCCGGAAGAGTGCCTGGAATGTCTCAAAAAGACCGCAGCCGCCCTCGAACCGGGCGGGCTGATCCTGATCCATGATTTCATCCTCGACGATACCAAGGACGGGCCGGAATTTCCGGCACTCTTTGCCCTCAACATGCTGCTCGGCACGGAAAACGGGCGGTCCTACTCGCGGGCCGAAATCTTCGCGATGCTCGAATCGGCCGGAATTACCGACATTGTCCACCATGACTTCCGTACTCCCAACGATTCTTCGGTAATCGGCGGGATCAAGAAATAGCCGGGGGCGGCCGGTGCTGGAATAAGGCGGTTTACCGCTACATAATCCGATGCTTGAACACTTCTACCCGGGCCGGAGGCAGATTCTTCCAGATGATTTTGGTCTTTGATTGTTGAAAGTATTCGGTCAACGGGCTGTGGCCTGAGGTAACTCTGTAGGTATATTGGATAAGCAAGCCCTCGCCGGCCAATGCTTCCTGCAAACAGGAGCAAACAGCTGTCACTTGCGGGGCAGGCAGGGAAAGCAGCGGCAGGCTGGACACAACGGTTTGAATTTGCCTGCCGTCCTGGTGGAGGTGCCGGCAAAAACGAACGGCGTCGCCATGGATAACCGTAATCTCCGGAAAACGGTTTTTCAGATGTCTGGCCATCAAGCGGTCTCTTTCCACGACAATCAGTTGCCGAGGCTCTATCCCCCGCTCAAGAAGGGCATGGGTCACCGCTCCGGTACCGCCGCCCAGTTCGACCACCAGGCCTTCGCAAGGTCTCGGTACCTGACGGGCAATGGTATGAGCCAGGCTTGCGGAACTGGGGCAGAATGCGCCGACGGCCCGTGGGTTGGCAAAGAGTGCCCTGGTGAAGAGGACGGGCGGGAGGGCAAGGATGGCATGCCCGGCAATGGAGACCACCCGGGAACTGAGCGTGTGACCGGCGACACCGGCGGCATGAAAGTGATTCTTGCTGAAATAATCGATGATATGTCTCATGAAAAATCCATAATAGTGCGCTGAGTTCAGTGCGTTAATGTAGGTTAAACACTATCAAATCGGGATAAGTTGTCAAACTATAGCCGCCGGAAGAGAAGGGGGAAGAGTTGTTTCAGGTCAGCAGCTGCTGCACCAGGGCGAGCAGGTCGGACGGTCGGAATGGTTTTTCTATGGCATGGTCGGCCCCGAGTTTCCTGGCCAGGGCCAGGTAGTTATGCGGCTCAAGGATGCCGCCGCCCGAGATGGCAATCATCCTGGGGCGGGGCTGCTGTTTGCACACCGCCATGTTTGATCGCCTCGGCCGGCATGCCGAACACCACACAGCCGGCTCCGTCCCGGGCGATGGTCATTGCCCCGGCATCAAGCATCTCTTTCATGCTGCGGGCTCCGTCATCTCCCATCCCCGTCATTATCACACCTGCCAAATTCTTGCCAGCATAACGTGCAGCCGACCGAAAAAGAACATCCAGCGACGGGCGATGCCGCGTGGAGTCTTCTCGCTTCGATGAGCAACAGCTGGGCTGCATTGAGCGAGCGCATGACTTCAGCGAACGAAATGAACAACAACCCGGAAACGCAGGCGAACGGCAGTCACAAAACTGTTAATCCTGCCAGGCGAAAATACTATTTTGTAGGATTGGCGAAAAAATCGGCAAGGCACCTAAAAATCCGCGAAATTAGTTGCGTGAGCCGAGTCAATCAGCTAGCA
>CAYTVF010000120.1:0-13022 GCA_964441345.1 uncultured Desulfopila sp.
CCTCCCGCCAGGGGAGGGGGGAAACTAACTCCAATCAGTAGAGTCTCGCACCCAGTTTTGTCCTCAGTTTGATGAGTGCCTGGCTGTGCAGCTGGGACACCCGGCCTTCGGACAATTCAAGCACCTCGGCGATCTCTTTCTGGGTGAGTTCCTCGTAATAATAGAGGGAAATAACCAGACGCTCCTTCTCCGCAAGCTGCGCCAGCACCTCCGCCATTTTTTTGGTGAGCTGCTGTTCCTCGATTCTTGCCCCCGGCAAGGCGCCCGGTCTTTCATCCGTGAGACAGTCGAGAAAAGACCTGCCTTCATCGGACTGATCGAGGGTCTCGTTGAGGCTGACACAGCCGAGATGACTGACTTCGCCGACCATCGTGCGATATTCGTCAAGAGACATATTCATCGCCTTGGCCACTTCATGGTCTTCCGGGTCCCTGCCCAGCTCGAGTTCGAGGTCTGTGATTGTTTTGCCAACCCTGGTCTGCTTGTCTCTCTGGGTCCGGGAAAACCAGTCGAGCTTCCTCATTTCATCGAGGATGGCACCCCGGATGCGATATTCGGCGAAGGTCTTGAAAAGTATGTTCTTGGCCGAGTCGAATTTGTTCGCCGCATCGAGCAGGCCGAGCATCCCGGCACTTTTGATATCGTCCCTGTTCATGAACGACGGGACCTGAGTAACCATTCTCCGTGCTATGATATCAACCAGATAGAGATGGTCCCGGATGAGCTGGGATTTGTCGCCTGCGTGAGGATTTTGCTTGTAGAGCATCTCCACCTCCTATCCCCCCATATGCAGTAATTTCTTCCAGAAAAATTGCAGATTCCCCTTGGGAGCGGATTGGGTCGGTTCGGAACAGATTCTGCCGGCCAGTTGGCGAAATGCAGTCGTGATCCTGGAATTGGGGTACAGTTCGCAGATGACTTTCTGCTTGCGGATGGCATCGACCATTTGCCGGTCTTCCGGGATCGAACCGAGATAATCGATGGAAATGTCGAGATACCGGTTGGCAACCATGGTCAGCTTGCGATACACGTCGAGGGCGTCGTCTTCCGACTGGATTTGATTGACGACCAGATTGAAATGTTTTTCGTGATATTGCGTGGAAAGCAGCTTCATCAGGGCGTAGGCATCGGTGATCGCGGTCGGTTCGGGTGTTGTTACGACCAGTATTTCCTGGGCTGCGGTATTGAAATAGGTGACGTTTTCGGAGATTCCGGCTTCGGTGTCGATCAGCACGTAGTCGAAATGATTCTGCATGGAGTCGAGGCCGTCGAGCAGCCGCATCTTCTGATGGGAATCGAGATTGGTGAAATTCTGGATACCGGAGCCGGCGGGCAGGATCTTGATCCCCATGGGCCCCTCTACCATGATAGCCTGGAGGTCCTGGTCTCCGGTGAAAAAATGGTTGAGGTTGAAAGTGGGGGAGATGCCGAAGACAACATCGATATTGGCCAGGCCGAGATCGGCGTCGAGAATCAGAACCCGTTTGCCGATCGAAGCGAGGGTATAGGCCAGATTGGCGACAACAGCGGTCTTGCCGACCCCGCCCTTGCCGCTGGTGATCGCATAGACGCTGGTCGGCGGCTCGATCTTGATCGGCAGAGGACCAGGGTGACTGGAATTCAAGTCTCTGAGGGTTTTGGCCTGGTCGACCGCAGTGCTGGGAATATTACTCATGATTTGATCCTTCCTGTAGAGCCATGATCATTTCAGCTGCAATGTGGGGGGTAACCTCGAGGATATCTTCCGGAACCCTCTGGCCGTTGGTGATGTAGGACAATGGGTTGGCGTTTTGAATCTGCACATTGAGAAGTATGCCGAGATTGGCGCATTCGTCTATTTTGGTGAAGATGGTATGTGTTATGCCAAGACCCTGAAATCGTTCGATAGTGTCGAGCAACTCCTGCTCCCGGGTGGTGGCGGAGAGCACCAGATGTTTATCGAGGCCGAATTCAGGTTTCAGAAACGAACTCAGTTCGTCGATGCACAAGCTGTCCCGCGGGCTTCGGCCGGCGGTGTCGATGAGGATAAGATCTTTGTTCCGATGGGTCGCAAGCGCCATTTCCAGCTGCTCCGGGGTAATGACCACCTCGACCGGGAGATGCATGATTTCGCCGTAGACTTTCAGCTGTTCAACGGCGGCGATGCGATACGTATCGATGGTGATCAGGGCGATGGAAGAAGAGTGGGTGGCCAGATATGAAGCGGCGATTTTGGCCAGTGTCGTCGTCTTGCCGACACCGGTGGGACCGACCAGGGCGATGCGCTGCCGGGTTTGGCTACCGGAAAAAATCGGCGGGGCGACATGGAGCAGATCCTTGATCGTGGCGATGATGGTCGCCATGACATTCTCGGGATTGCTGAGTTCCTGATCGGTAAGGCTTTCCCGGAGAAAACCTGCTATGGTCCGGCTGGTTTCGATGTTGATGCCCCGGTCGATCAGCAGGGAAAGGATATGATCGCCATGAATCGCCGCACCGCCCGGTCGTTTGCCGGGTCCGGCGGTGGTCACCTTGAGCTCGGTCTCTTTTTTGCTGGGCGCTTCTTTTTCGGCGAGTTGAGCAATCTGCCCGGCCAGGTTTCTTACCAGGTCTTTCAGTTCATTCACCTCGTTTTGCATCTTCAGGTCCGGTGCGGGAGCGGGGCAGGATTTTTCACTCTCCCGGTATGGCGAAGCAAAATCGGCTGGTTCCGCCCCGCGATGGAGCAGATACTGTTCGACCGGGTCGCCTACGGTATGGCTGAACCCCTGAAAACCTTCGCGGCCCGCGGCAGAGGGCTCCGGCAGTCTTGAGCCGCCTGCCGGTCGGTCGAGGAGTTTTTCCTTGGGATAGTCGGCATCGATGGCAGCGGTAATTTCCAGCAGGGGTTTGCCGATCAGCCCGAATTTGCCGCTTTTTATGGTCCGGGTCGAAAGGATGAGGGCATCGGGGCCGAGTTCTTTTTTCACCATCTTCAGCCCGGACGCCATATCGGCTGCTTCAAAGACTCTAACTTGCATCGAGGTTCACCGTACCGAGGGATCTGATTTTGAGGTTGGGGGTGACTTCGTTGTGGGAAATTACGGCCAGCGCCGGATAATATCTTTCGGTCAGGCTTCTGACATAGGGCCGAATTTGCGGTGCCACCAGCAATACCGGCCGGCTGCCGCCGTCAAAGAGGGCAATGCCCTTGCCGATCGAGTCGAGCAGACGCTGGGCGATTATCGGATCGATCGACAGGTAGGCGCCGGTTTCCTTGTGCTGGATGGAGTTTTTGATGGCATCCTCGGCCGGCCGCGACAGGGTGATTACCGGGATAACGCCGTTTACGGCAAGCTCGCTGCTGATCGTTCTCGATAAGGCATGGCGGACATATTCGGTGAGGACATCGGTATCGTGGGTGGCCTGGGCCCAGTCGGCCATGGTTTCGAGAATAGTGCGCAGATCGCGGATGGAGACGGCTTCCTTCAGGAGGTTCTGCAGAACGCGCATGATGGTCCCCAGCGCGAGGACTGTCGGCACCAGCTCTTCAACCAGTTTCGGATAACTTTTCGCCAGATTGTCAAGCAGTCCCTGGACTTCCTGGCGGCCGATCAGCTCATGGGAGTGTTGCTTGATGATTTCACTGATATGGGTTGCCATGACGGTCGTGCAGTCGACAACGGTATAGCCGGCGATCTGCGCTCTGTCCTTCTTGTCGGAGGTGATCCAGATGGCCGGCAGACCAAAGGCCGGTTCGGTGGTGGCGATGCCGCGGATTGTTTCGGTCACCATGCCCGGGTCCATGGCCATGAAATGGCCGGGCAGGATCTCCGCCTGGGCGACTTTTACCCCCTTGAGGGAGAAGGTGTACTGATTCGGCGTCAGCTGCAGGTTATCCCGGATATGCACCGGCGGCACGATAAAACCATTGTTGATGGCAAACTGTTTGCGGATCGACTGGATCCGGTTGAGCAGTTCGCCATCCTGGGTCGAATCGACAAAGGGGATAAGACCGTAGCCCACTTCGAGCTGGAGCAGGTCGACATGGAGCATCTCCTCGTAGTTCTCTTCCTTGCGAACCGGCGCCTGGGGCAATGGTTCGGCCGCTTTTTCTTCGATAATCTTCTTTTGCGATTTATCGATCTGGTAAGCCATGGCAGCCATGCAGGCGGAGAGGATGAGAAAAGGAAAGAAGGGCAGGCCGGGAATGATGGCGAAGATGACCAGGATGCCGGCTACCACCCAGAGGGCTACGGAATTACCGGAAAACTGCTTCTTCAGGTCGGTGCCGAAATCTTTATCGCCGGTCGCGCGGGTTACCAGCAAGCCGGCGGCGGTTGAGATGATCAGGGCCGGAATCTGGCCGACCAGGCCGTCGCCCACCGTCAGGATGGTATAGTTGGCGGCCGCTTCGGCCATCGGCATGCCTTTTTGGGCGACACCTATGACAAAACCTGCGCCGATATTGATCAGGGTGATGATGATGCCGGCGATGGCGTCGCCCTTGACGAATTTCGAGGCGCCGTCCATTGCGCCATGAAAGGCGGCCTCTTTGCCGATATCCTCCCGGCGTTTTCGCGCCTGGTCTTCATTGATCAGACCGGCGTTCAGGTCGGCATCGATTGCCATCTGTTTGCCCGGCATGGCATCAAGGGTGAAGCGGGCGGCCACCTCGGCGACCCGGCCGGCACCCTTGGTGATGACCATGAAGTTGATGATGACCAGGATGACGAAGATAACCACACCGACCACATAGTTGCCGCCGACGACGAACTGGCCGAAGGACTGAATAACATGGCCGGCAGCGGCAGGGCCTTCCTCGCCATGGAGAAGAATGAGGCGGGTGGATGCCACATTCAACGACAATCTGAACAGGGTGGTTACCAGCAGAATTGAAGGGAAGACGGAGAAATCGGTGGCCTTGACCGTATAGAGACTGAGAATGAGAATGAGCAGGGCGATGGTGATACTCATCGTCAGGAAGAGATCAAGGACGATCGGCGGCAGCGGGATGATCATCATCATCAGAATGGATACCAGACCAAGAGCGGCGATTATATCGCTTCGGCCGAGCAGCTGCTTGAACTGCAGGTTGCTCCAGGTGGTTTGTACCGTGGTCAGTTCCATTATTGAATCTTGCCTTTCAATGAATATACATGGGCGAGTATCTCGGCGACTGCTTTGAAGAGATCCTCGGGAATATGTTCTCCTAGATCGAGTTTATGCAATAATCGAGCCACGGGTGGGTTCTCGACGATGGGGACGTCGTGTTCCCTGGCGATTTCCCTGATTTTCATGGCCAGGTGGTCGGCTCCTTTAGCGACCACGACCGGCGAATCCATTTTCTTCGAATCATACCGGATAGCCACGGAGAGATGGGTAGGGTTGGTCACGACCACATCGGCCTTCGGTACTTCCGCCATCATCCGCTTTCGCGCCATTTCCTGCTGAATCGAGCGAATTTGCGCCTTTATGTGGGGGTCGCCCTCGCTTTCCCTGAATTCTTCTTTGAGTTCCTGTTTGGTCATTTTCATTTTTTCCTCGAGTTCCCATCTGACAAACATGAAATCGAGGAAAGCGATGAGAATGAGAAGGGCACAAATCTTGGCCATGATCAGAGCCGAGATTTTGGCCAGGTAACTCAAGGTGGTGCCGACACTCGTGTCGAGCAGAATCAGAGCTTCGGCAAAATTATCGAGAACGGTGGAAAAGGCGATCCAGCCGATCAGGATCACTTTTAATATTGATTTGACTACTTCAATCAGGGATTTTTTCGAAAAAAACCGGGCCATCCCGGTGATCGGATTGAGTTTGGCAAAATCGGGGAGAAGAGGGTTGGAGGTGATCAGCCAGCCGAACTGGAAGAAGCTGGAAAAAAGTGCGATGATTATGACCAGTAAGAAGAGCGGGGCGAGAAGCAGACCGGTTTTTTGCAGGAGAAACGCTGCGAGAGATATGGTCGAGGCGGGGGTAA
Organism: uncultured Desulfopila sp.; assembly: GCA_964441345.1. Taxonomy (GTDB): domain Bacteria; phylum Desulfobacterota; class Desulfobulbia; order Desulfobulbales; family Desulfocapsaceae; genus Desulforhopalus_A. Next base: position 5,936 of record CAYTVF010000120.1, read on the forward strand.
GCTCAAATTCACCGCTTGATTGCAGGATAGAAAAGATGAGAGTGGTGAACCCCTGCCAGAAGGTTGGCAGATACATCAGCCAGAAGAGAAGGACAATCGTGAAAAGGGCGGCAGTTTGAACTTCCTTGCTTTGGGCGACCTGGCCTTTTTTACGGAAATCATCGCGACGCTTTGATGTTGCGTCCTCTGTCCGTTCCCCCCCTGTCGGGCTTTCTTCTGCCATCGATTACCCGTTGGTTGAGACTGTGATTGATTTGCCGTACATACTCTCACCTCTCAGGGGGCAAGGTAGTTAAGCAGGGTAATGAACCTTTCGGCCAGACTGTCAAATTCCCGTCTCATCAGGGTGGACGCCAGACTGAGTGTCAAAGCGATGACAATGAAACCCACGCCGATGTTGAGTGGAAAGGAAAGGAGAAAAACATTCAGCTGAGGAAACACGCGGGCCAAAATGCCAAGGATGAGACCGGAGAGCAGGAGGACGGCAAGCACTGGGGCGCTGAATTGGACTCCGATGGCGAACATATGCGAGGTGAGCCGCATGAGATACGGTATGGCTTCTCCGGATAAATCGAGTTGGCCCGGCGGCAGGAAATCATAGGACATCACCGCCGTCTGCAGGAAGAGATGGTGCCCGTTGATGGCCAGAAAGATGAGGATGGCAAAAACATTCTGGAATTGGGAAACCAGGGCCACCTGCCTCTCACTCTGCGGGTCGAATACATTTGCGGCGGCAAAGCCCATCTGGAATCCGACGACGGTCGCGCCGAATTCGACGGCGGTAAAGATAAGCCGGGAGACAAGTCCCAGGAGCAGGCCAACCAGGAGTTCGGAAACTATCAGCATCGCGAAAGGCAGCGGAGAAAAACTCACTTTCGGTACGGCTTCGCCCATGATCGGGAAGAGTACCAGCGAAGTCGCAAAGACCAACCCGGTTTTTACCCGGACGGGGGTCTGGGCAGCGGCGAGGACCGGAATGGCGGCGATGAAGCCGGCAACCCTGCAGGTAACCACAAGAAAGGTTTGAAACTGTTCGAGGGGGATGAGCGGGATGTCGACGGGCATATTCAGAGGGTCGTCAGAGGGTCGTCATTACTTCGAAAAGGTCGATCGTAAAGGTGACGAGAAGCTTGATCAGCCACGGCCCGAATACCAGCATGGTGACGAATACGGCGACGATCTTCGGCACAAAGGTGAGCGTCTGTTCATTGATCTGGGTTGCCGCCTGGAAGATGGAAACAAGCAGGCCGATTATCAGGCCGATAATGAGCATGGGCGCCGAACCAAGCAGGATTGTCTGAATGGCCTTGCGGCAGATATCTACGGCGAGTTCCGGATTCATGGGATTCCTCCCCGGGCCTTGCAGCCCAGGAAACAGTTTTAGCCGAAGCTCTTGATCAGGGAGCCGACAATAAGGTTCCATCCGTCGACCAGGACGAAGAGCAGTAGCTTGAATGGCATGGAAATAATAACCGGGGGAAGCATCATCATTCCCATGGACATGAGAACCGATGCAACAATCATGTCAATAACCAGAAAAGGAATGTAAATCATGAACCCCATCTGAAAGGCACGTTTCAATTCGGAAAGCATGAAGGCCGGAATGAGAGTCATCGTCGGAATATCTTCTTTCGCCGACGGTTCGGATTTCATGGTTATTTCCGTGAGCAGGATGAGTTCGTCTTCGCGCACCTGGCTGAACATGAAGTCGCGGAGAGGCAGCAACGCCTTCGCAAGCGCCACGGGCTGACTGATCTGTTCATTCATATATGGCTGCAGTGCTTCCTGATTCATGCGGTTCAGGGTGGGCGACATGATAAAAAAGGAGAGAAACAGGGACAACCCCAGGATCACCTGGGTGGGGGGCATATTCTGGGTACCCAGTGCCTGTCGGACAAAGCCCAGAACAATGACGATGCGGGTAAAGCAGGTGGTCATCAGCAGGATTGCCGGGGCGACCGAGAAAATGGTAAGGACCAGAAGCACCTGGAGGGCGTTGGATATCTGCTGAGGGTTATCGGCATCCTGCACGCCAAAGGTAATGGTCGGCAACCCCACTGCTCCCGCGGTATCCGGGAACAGGAACAGAAACGAAAACAAAAAAAGGAAAACCCCAACGAAAACGCCAACTGTTTCCGGCGATGTCCTGCGGAGTGAAAAACTGGACATCATGGCCGTGGGTCCGTTGCTGAATTTTTGAGGGTATCCGCAAACGACGAGACCGATTTGGGGGGAATGGCGGCAATAGGGCTTATCCGGTCGCCGCTTATCCCCAGCAGATATTCCTGGCCTTTCACCTCGATCAGGCAAAGAGCCTTTTTACCCATGAGGGGTTTTATTTCAAGAATCTTGATTTGCTGTTGCGGGGAATGGGCAAGAAGGGAAAATTTCTTTTTGAGCAGTCCGTAGAGCAAAAGAATGATGCCAAGAACAACAAGAAGACCCCAGATTACCCTGAAATAGGAATCCATGTCGCTCATACTTAACCGAGATTTTCGATACGGTCGGAGGTGCTGACCACATCGGTCAGCCGGATGCCGAATTTATCCCCGACCATAACCGCTTCGCCCCGGGCAATAAGTCGCGAGTTGACATACAGATCAAGCGGTTCTCCCGCCAGTTTATCCAGTTCGATCACGTACCCTTCACCCATTTTCAGCAGGTCCCTGAGCAGGACCTTGCTGCGGCCGACTTCAACGGATATCTGCAAGGGAATATCGTAGAGAAAATCCAGTCCTCTGCCTCCTTTGGGATCCGGTGATTTACCAGCTTTTTGACTGCTTGAGGAAGTCTCCTGCAGGAGTTCTTTAATCTCTTCGGGGGCCGGCCGGGTGCTGTCAGATGGTGTCATCGATGTGATCCTTTCATGTGGTCCGTTCTTATGCATTGACGCCGGTCAGACTAATGGCCTTTTTGCCATTATGGGTTCCGGGAATTGCAAAAAATTTAAGTTTGTCTTCCACCAGTACCTTCAGCGGCGAATTTGGGTTGTAATCAAGATCGAGCAGGTCGCCTTCATGCAATTGCAGAATCTGATTGATCGAAAGCGTGAGAGTGCCGGAAAGAGCCGTGATCGTGGTCTCGACTTCCTGTATTTCATCCTCGAGCACATTCTGCCAGGTGCTTTGGGTGGTGGTGGCAATGTTGAGCAGCTGTTTCAGGGCTTCGCGAAGCGGTTCAAGGGTTGCAAAAGGAAAGACCAGGTGGATTTGTCCCGACTGCTCGCCGACCTTGACCATGAATGTTCCGACAATAACCTCAGCCTCCGGTTCGACAATCGATACCAGGCGGGCATTGTTTTCCAGTTTGATCAGGGAAGTACGCATTTCCAGCAGCTGCGAGAAGGATTTGTCGATGTCGTGGCAGGCGTCGGAAAGCAAGGTCTTGAGGATATTCAGTTCTATGGTGGTGAGCCGGCGATCGAGATGGAGCGAGCCGAGCTCGGTGGAGGCGCCGAGCATGATTTCGAGCATCGAGAACGACAGGGCGGCGTCAAAAATCATAAGCGCACCGTATTTCAGCGGCGACATGTCGAGGATGCCTATCGCGCCGGGACTGTGCTTGTCGGCCATGAATTTTTGAAATTCATAACTCTCCAGGCTCGTTCGGGTAATGGAGAAATTTCGTTGCAGAAGATTGGTCAGCGAGGTCGCATAGGTTCGGCAGAAGAGATCGAGAATGATATCTAAATTGGGTATCCTGAAAAGTTCGCTGTCGGGGCGGGTGAGCTGAAAGAGATTTATCGGGGTGCAGGCGAGAAAGGTATCCTGCTCCTTCTCGTCGAGATCAAGAGGTACCCTGCCTTCCCTGATCGCTTTGAGCAGCTCGGATATTTCCGATTTATTGAGGATGTGTTCCATGGGCTCGCTTGTTCTCGTTTACTGCACCACGAAATTGGTAAAATAAACGGCTTTCACCTTGCCGGATTTCAGAAATGAATTGATTTTATTGGTGATTTCCGCCTTAAGTTGTTTTTTCCCCTGGAGGTCCTGCAGTTCTTCGAAGGATTTGTTGCCAACCAGCAGGAGGATGGAATCGCGCATCTGCGGCATTCTCTTCTCCGCCTCGGCTTTCCCTTCTTCACTGGTCAGTTCGACGGTCAGTGACGCCTTGACATAATGGGCCGCATCGCCGCTGATGATGTTGACAATAAACTCTTCGATATTGACCATGGGACCGACATCGGCCAGCTGGTTGAGTTCCGGTACTGGAACATGTTTGGCGGGATCCTCCTTTTCTTTGGGAGCAGGGGGGGGCTTCATGAGGAAAAAGGCTGCAATTCCGCCTGCCAAGAGAACAATAACAACGGCGCCGATGATGAAAAACAGTTTCTTTTTGCTCCCGCCCGGAGCTTGCGGGGCTTCTTTTTTTTCCGCCATGAGTCAGTCCGATCCTTTATCGCCTAAGTGGTTTATTCCGCTATTCCAGGAAATTCATTGCCAACCCCGATACTGGGGGTTCTTTATAATACCCCTTACGGGGTGGAAGAACCTTCGTGGAAAATTCTTTGCAAGAAACATGCAAATTAAAACGGTATGGCTCTGTTTTTTGTGCCGGCACGTTCGTTGGATGTATTGCTTTTCAGTCTGAGAACAAAATCAACCCGCCTGTTCAAGGCTCTGGCCGCCTCATCGCTGTTTGGAACGGCAGGTCTCTCCTTGCCGTAGCCGACTGCGGCCATCCTGTCGAGGGCAAGCAGTTCGCTTTGCGTGAAAAATCGTAGCACAGCGACCGAGCGGCCGACCGAAAGATCCCAGTTGCCGAATTGCGAACCGGCCACCGGTGTGTCGTCGGTATGACCCTCGATTCTCAGGTCCATGGGAAGCGGACGAATGATGTCGGCTACAGTTCTCAGCATCGGATATGACGGTGCGGACAGTTTTGTCTGCCCGGGCTCGAAGAGTATCGAATCGTTGATTCGCAGAACTATCGATTCATCGTCTCTTTTCAGCACTCCGACATCGCTGCTGAGTCGCAGGGAATCAATTTGCGATTTGATCTTTTCGTATACTTTCTCGGTCGACGGCTCGCTTATTGGCGCAAATTGAACCTTGGGTACTTTGGGAAAAACCGGAACAATAAATTCAGTCTGGGCCGGGGTATGTTCGCCTGTCAAAGCAGTTTTAAGCGAGCTGGCCGCCGATGAAAAATTCACCTTATCAACAACGGACATTGACTGTAACAGCACGAAAAAAGTTAAGAGAAGGGTAACCAGATCCGAAAAGGTGACCAGCCAGGCCGGCGCACCCTTCGGACAGCTTTCTTTTTTGTTCCATTATTCGCGGGTTCTCGCCGGAGAGAATCGATTGCATTCCTTCAATGATAAGAGTTTTTGTAAGCACCTCGGAGGCTGATCTTGCTTTCAGCTTGCCGGCCATGGGCAGGCAGATAACGTTGGCGATTATGGCGCCATAAAAAGTTGTAATGAGAGCGACCGCCATTGCCGGACCGATCGTTGCAGGATCGCTCATCGATTGCAGCATCTGCACAAGCCCGATGAGCGTGCCTACCATGCCCATGGCCGGAGAATACGAGGCGAGTGAGTCGAATATTTCAGCACCCTTGCCATGCCGTATCTGGATATATTCAATCTCCGTGTTCAGCATGTTGCGCAATGTTTCCGGTTCCTGGCCGTCAACAGCCATCTGCAGGGCTTTTTTAAGAAACTCGTCGCCGGTTGTCTCCATCGCCCCCTGAAGTGCCAGTATCCCTTCCTTTCTGGCCTTGTTGGCAAACTCCATGAGCTGACCTATCAAGGTGTTTGTGTGAATTTCCCTGTAGAGAAAGGTCTTTTTTGCCACACTCAGGGCGGATGAAACCTCATTGAAAGGATAGTGAACGAGGGTACAGCCGAGAGTTCCTCCGAAAACAATGAGCACCGAAGGCATATCGAAGAAAAGCGATAAAGGGCCTCCCAAAAGAATCGCCCATATCATTAAACTGAAGGTAACACCTATGCCGATTACTGTTGCAAGATCCAAAAAACACTCCAATCAATGGGTTTTCAACGAAAGCATCGCTGCCAGGATGCGCAACAATCAATTAAGGCGAATGCCATATTCTCCCTGAAATTTTGTATTCTTATCATAGACTGTGGTTTTTCAAAAGTTCAAAAGTCCATAGGACAAAAACTATTCCACAAAGAAAATGTTATTGGAATGGCCGCATACAAAGGAACCGAGAGGAGCAGGGGAGAGGAGGGTAACAACAAAGAAAAGCCCGGATGGCGAATTGCATCGTCATCCGGGCAGCATATCAGCAGCATATCAACAGTATATCGAATGTCAAAAATATGACTCTTATCTCTTGAGGTTTATCAACTCACCGAGCAGCTCATCAACAGTGGTAATAATTTTTGAATTGGCCTGAAATCCACGTTGAACGGTGATCATTCGGACAAATTCCGCACCCATATCCACGTTTGACTGTTCAAGGGAGTTGGTGAATACCTTTCCTAATTCGGGTCCCGGCAAGCCGACGCGGGGAGGGCCCGAGGATGTCGATTCGGTATAGAGGTTGCTGCCTGCAAGCGCCAATCCATTGGGGTTGACGAATTTCCCCAAGACAAGTTGAGCGATTTTTGTTTGTTGACCATTGGAATAGGAGGCAATGACAATTCCCTCCGGGTCGATCTCAACGCCGGTAAGGTTGCCGGCGCCGTAGCCGTTCTGGTCCTGGGAAAGAACAACGTTGGCGCTGTTGAACTGAGTGGTGTCGAAAGTGACAATTATTTCGGTTGGCGTTGTCCCGTTGTTCCAATCTATATCTGCCGCGGCTATAACATCGGTTGTTTCAGTGGGTGGATCCGCCGCGGCGCCGAGCAAAATACCGTCGGAAGTGAACTCAAGCGGCACGGCGCCCACTCCCTGGAGAACGGTATTTGTGCCGTCATCGGTTTCTGCGCTCCACGCCCAATTCCAGGTATTGTCGGCAGTTTTAATGAAGTAGGTGGTCAGTAGCTGCGGGTTCCCCAGAGTGTCAAAAACCTGAACCGAGGAGGAGTAGTTGTAGGTATCGGCATCGGTAATATCGAAACCGGCCATTCCCAGTATCGGTTCCGAGGAGTCGAGATTGGTGGTGAGCGTGA
>CAYTVF010000121.1:0-12764 GCA_964441345.1 uncultured Desulfopila sp.
CCGCCGCCCGCCGCCCGCCGCAAGCCCTGCATAACCTTCTCTCGGCCGCTTATAGACCCACCCACCCCGGCACCCGGAGTTCAGTGGTTGTGCGATCAGGATGCAATGTACCGCTCCAGGGCTACGGGCCGGCTTGGTCGGCGGTGCGGTCGATTGCCCCTATTTTGTCGCTTCGTAAAAACTGATAATTCAAGACCTGACCCCGTGTCTGCAAGACCTGACCCCGTGTCTGTGGTTCCCCAGCCGGTTCCGCGGCGGACGATTTCAGTCGCCATTGGTTCCGGCATAGAACTTTTCGATGATCGCGGCTGCGTCCTCGGCGGTTTCCACATACTGGAAGATGTTGAGATCGCCGGCCGACACGACCCCCTCCTCGACGAGGAAATCAAAATTGATGAGCTTCTGCCAGAATTCCCGGCCGAACAGGAGCACCGGCAAGGGCTTGATTTTTTTCGTCTGGATCAGGGTCAGCGTCTCGAACAGTTCATCGAGGGTGCCGAATCCGCCGGGAAAAGCGACAAGCGCCTGGGCGCGCATGAGAAAGTGCATCTTGCGGATGGAAAAATAGTGGAACTGGAAACAGAGTTCGGGCGTGATATAGGGATTTGGCGCCTGTTCATGGGGCAGGACGATATTCAGCCCGATGGTTTTTGCCCCGATATCGTGGGCGCCGCGATTGGCCGCCTCCATGATGCCCGGCCCGCCGCCGGTAATAACCACCAGATTGCAGCCGGACCGCTTATCGCAGATCTGCGACAGCAGCGCGCCCAGTTTGCGCGCCTCATCGTAGTAGTGGCTTTTCGCCAGCACCCTGCCGGCGACGGCAACTTGTCTTTGCAGGACCGGGTTCGATGGATCTGCCGCGGCCGCCTGCTCGGATCGGGCCAAGTCCTCCGCCGCTTCCTTCGGTTCGGGAATCCTGCTGCCGCCGAAGACCACCACGGTCCCGTCGATGCCATGCTCCTTCTGGAGCATTTCCGGTTTCAACAATTCCAACTGCAGCCGAACGGGCCGCAATTCTTCCTTGGTCAGGAATTCGATGTCGGTGTAGGACAACCGATAGCTGGGCGATATCGTTTGCGGGGTAAACACCTCTACTCGTGCTGCCACGGCATCTTCTTTCGAAGTCGGATAACTGTGCTTGGGTGATCTGGGGGTCATTATACTTCTCTCTCCTTGGAAAAAAGGGCTGCCGATAGGCGAACGTACAGTCTTATGCCGCCTTGGCCGCCGCCTCCACACCCTTGCTGAAATCGGTGGGGATCGTGGTTGCCCGGACAGCGAGTTCGCGGTCGAGCATCAGCAGGGCATGGGGATTGTCGCCGATCAATTTCAACTGGGCAATCATGTCGTTGTCGTTTTCTTCCTCTTCTACCTGTTCGGTGATATACCATTCAAGAAAAATCTGGGTGGCGTGGTCTTTCTTTTTCACCGCCAGGTCCATCAGGTCGTTGATGGATTTGGTGATATACTGCTCATGGGCAAGGGTCTGGGTGAACATATCGAGTTGCGAAGCGAATTCCAGCGGCGGCGCCTCGATGGCGTAAAGATGGACGTCTTCCCCCTGGCGCTGCACATATTCAAACAGCTTCATGGCGTGAAACATCTCTTCGTGATACTGCACCATGAACCAGTTGGCAAAACCTTTGAGCCCCATCCGGTTGGAGCAGGCAGACATCGACATATAGAGATACGCCGAGTACATCTCTCTGTTCATCTGCTCGTTTAAGGCCTGGGCCATTTTCTTTTCTAACATGGTAATCTCCTTTTATGTTTGAGTTTAAGGGACGTGGAAAATAGTATGCACTTTGTCTTATTGGTTTTAGCCTCCCCTCCCTTGACGGGAGGGGATTGAGGGGTGGGTGAGTTTACCATAAGGGTGGGTGAGTCTGCTACAGTGGTGGGTGAGTTTGGAACGAAACTGCACTTTGCGGCCTCCCCCTCCCCCTACCCCCTCCCGCAAGGGGAGGGGAGAACTTTGTCAACCCCTCCCGCAAGGGGAGGGGGAACTTTGTCCATCGAGCTGAATAGATACCATATTTTTCACACCCATTTTTTCGTCAAGCCGAGTTTTTCCATGTCGGCGAGATACCCTTCGAAACGATCGAGATAGAAAGACAGCGCTTTGGAAAAATTCCGCCCGACCAGGCCATCGACAAAAATCTGGCTGATCTCCCGATACCTTTTCAGAACCAGCTGCGAACGATAAAAAATCAGCCATTCCTCCCGCGACATCCCATGAAAGATGATCATCATGGCCTTGCGGGCCCGCGGCTGGTACATCCACAGATACATCAGATCGAGGGCATTGACGATAATCAGCCGTTCCTGCTCCCGCGCTTGGTAGTTCAGGGTTTCCATCATCATTTTCGGCGATTGCAGCATCTCCAGGACATCCTCCTCCGGGAACAGCAGGTCGAGACGGGAGAATACCGCGAACAGCTGGGCCATCTTGGCCCGGTATGCCGCGAGCCGCGCCCGGATATTGGTCTGCCGGTCGGCGAGGCCCTCGATCACCGCCGCGACGCAATCCGAGGCGAGTTTGGAAATAATGGCCGCCCATTTCTGCAGAATCCCCGCCACATCGGGGATGGCGGCTGTCTGGAGAACCATGCCGATCAACGCATTCAGCACTACGGCAAGCGGAATTGCCAGGATCGACCGGAAAAAATTACCGACCGCGGCCGTCCGCGGCAATCCCCGGAATACATTATGGCCGGAAACATAGATCCCATTGGCCAGCCCCATCACCGCATAGAGGAGAACCGGATTATTGGCGGTGGTGATGCCGCAGGTTCGATCGAGCAGTACGGTTTTCACCAGATAGTCGAGCAGCGGCACGGAAAAGCCGGTATAGAGCAACGAATCGGCAATCCGGCTCCAGCTGACCAGGGAGTTCCACGGCAGGAACGGCGACCGCCGCAGACCGCCCCCGCCCAGAACCGACTGGATGATATTGCGCGAGCCGGTGATGCCGAACCAGATAAAAGCGCCCAGATAGGCGAGAAGCCACCAGTCTTTGGTCAGACTGAAGGTCAGAAAGGCCGGGATAAAGCCGAGCAGCACCTTGAGGCTGTTCTTCAGATTGGTGTTCAGATATTTCCAGGGATGGACCAGCTTCTCCTCCCTCTTGCCCTCGGCCAGCAGCTTTTCCGTTTCATTGTCCGGGATCTTGCCGCCAAGGGTAGCAACATTCCCGGCCTTCCCGGGATGAACGAATAGCGCATCGAGAGTCCAGTCGAACCACTGCCGGCGGTTGGATAATTTCAGCAGGGGCAGTCCGGCCAAGAGCCCCCTTTTCCCGGCAATCTCGCCATCCTCGTGGTACCGGCTATGGGAGTTGCCGGTGAGCATGGCGCTGACCGGGATGAGCATCCGCTTCTCCTCCGCCACGCCTTCGTACACCTTTTTCCTGGCTCGAACCGGCAGGGTGTCGAGAACGACCAAGCCCATGCCGTACTGATCCTCGGCCTGCCCCGTCGACCCGGAACCTATCCGCGAACCAAGCGACCGCTTGCGGTAGTAGTTATGAAAGGTCTCCAGATGATACAGGATATCCATCAGTTGCCTTTTTCTTTCCTGCATCTGTCCATATTCATCGGCAAGCCTTTCCCTCTTCTCGCTCTCGGCGGGCAGCATTTCGATATGCTTTTCCAGACGAAGGCGCTGTTCCTCGTAATCCCAGATAATGGCCCGGATCGCCCGCTTGAGCCCGATGACATTGTCTTCGTTGAGCGCCTTCTGCAGATCGCCGATCAGGCTGTAATGATACTCGGGACTTTTCAGGTCGACCGCCTCCCCGGCAGCATCTCCCATTCCCGCGGTAATGCCGGAGGATATGCCATGGGCGGCGTTCTTGAGATTGTAGACCTCGATATGGCTGATCATCCCCTCGCAGCAATAGAGAAGCTCCATGGTGTCCTGGACCGTCAGGTTGCTGAGATTGAGGGAAAACCTCGAGCTGGAGTGCAGGGCCAGCAGGCGGCGGAGCAGTTCCGGAGGGCTCAGCCGGAGCAGGTCGGGGAGATCCGGACTATTCCTGGGACGATTCGGGTTGCTGATCTCCGGATTGCGGGACGGCAGCAGGAACTCTTCGATGATCCGCTCAACCCCCAACTTCCTCAGCAGGTCATGGTACTGCCCGACCTGCTTTTCCCGGTCTGCCGATGCTTCCTGCGTTTGTCCGCCGAGGGCGTCCAGCTTCTGCTGGACGTTCGCCACGATGGCGTTATGGATAAACCTGGCCAGATGCAGCACCGAAGGTTGACCGGCCCCGACAAAGTGGATAAAATCATCCTCGCGCAGGGGTTCGAGCGACAGGCCGAGGTCCCGGTTGAGATGGAAGCAGTGTCTGGTATTGAAGACGGCGAGGACCTCAAAAATATAGCGCTGCTGATAGTGCGAGACATCGCGTCCTTCATCCATCATCGCTTTGACCGCATCGCCGGCGAGAAATTTGAGAAAAGCCCGGTTGTCGTGAAACCCATGGGGTTCCCAGGTAAAACGGACATACTTGTCACGGAAGCGTGACGACATCTCGATTCCGACCTGGACCCGCATGTCGAGAATGGCGCTGGCCTCGACCAGCTCTTCCACCACCTCCGGGCTGACATAGTTGTAATAGACCACCGTCAGATGCCTGATCCCTTTGATCCAGGCATCCATGACCAGATGGGTCGGCGATTTCCGCCCTTTGGTATTGGCATCGTGGACATGGTCGTCGAAGGCGAACTGGTTCCACTCTTCGGGCATTTCCAGGAGATGGTACTTGGCCAGTTCCGCCCTGACCAGCCTGGGATTGCCGGTCGAGACCATGCGGAAGTCATGGGCGAGCTTGAGCTGGCGCAGTTCATTGTCCCGGCTGCGCAGCAGATCCTTCATGATCTGCAGCAGAACCCGCGCGGTATTCTTCTGATAAAAGGTGGTAGAGGTGAGAAACACCTCGTCGCGCAGGGACCGCAGGGCCTTGATCCGGTCGAGGGACTTGCCCTGTTGCTCAAAAGAACCGAGCAGACCGGCAATGGCGTAGGCAATGCGCAAGCCCCTCGGGGCGGCCATCTCCTTGATGCCGTGGGGATGCATATGCTCGCTGAGCAGGGAGCGCATCGCCTCGGTTTTACTGCCTCTTTCCAGAACATCGTTGACGATGCGGAGAAGTTCGTAGTCGTTTTTGTCGAAAAATATTGCGGCGGGCTTGTTTTTCATCGTACACGGAAGAAAAGAGAGGAAAAAATGAATCGAAAAACGATCGGTGATTCTCAAAGTATCTTGTTTCTTGCTCGCCGACAATGCAATATCAAAATGAGCTGACGATAGTATCGCTTTTTCATTTTTTCTTGTGAAAGTCACCACCCTATGTTTATCGAAGAGATTCGCCACCAGCACTGCGCCCCTCCGGCGCAGTCTCCCATCGCACCGGAAATCGAGGTCCAGCAATGAACAGAACAACCCGGATACTCAGCACATCCTGGCCGGAAAGGGATACAACTCCGGCAACCACCATCAATCCGCCCATCTATAAAGGCTCGACCGTCCTCTTCAACAGCTATGCCGATATGGTGAAGGCCGGCCGGCACGAGTACGAAGGGATCAGCTACGGCACCGACCGGCTGCCCACCCAGCGGCAGTTCGAGGAGGCGATGCGCGAGCTCGAAGGCGGCGCAGTGTGCCGGATGTTTCAATCGGGCATCGCCGCCATCCAGACCGCCCTGATGGCCTTTACCAAAAGCGGCGACCACATCCTCGTCTGCGACAACGCCTACGGCCCGGGCAAGCGTTTCTGCCGGAAGGTCCTGCGGAAATACAATATCGAATGCACGCCGGTGCCGCCCGGCGTCGGGGCGAACATCGAGCAGTATCTCCGTCCGAATACCGCGCTCATCCTTCTTGAGTCGCCGGGCTCGCTGACCTTCGAGATCCAGGATATCCCGGCCATCACCGCCATCGCCCGGCAGTCAGACAAAAATATCGTCACCGTCCTCGACGCCACCTGGGCCACCCCCCTCTACCTGCAACCCTTTGGACTGGGGGTCGATGTCTCCATCCATTCGGTGACCAAATACATCTCCGGCTATTCCGATGTGCTGGCCGGCACGGTTACCGTGGGCGAGCGACACGCCGCAACCTTCGCCGATTTCTACAAACTGATGGAGATCTATACCCCGGGCGAAGAGTGCTACCTCGCCCTGCGCGGCCTCCAGACGCTCGCCACCAGGCTGCGCCAACATGAGCGATCGGCGCTCACGGTGGCCCGCTGGCTGCAGACCGTGGAACTGGTCGATGAGGTGATCCATCCGGCCCTGCCCTGCCACCCCGAGCACCATCTCTGGCAACGCGACTTCAGCGGTTCTTCCGGTCTTTTCTCCTTCACCTTCAAAAAAGAGTACAGCGAAACCGAGCTTGCCGCCTTTATCGACTCCCTCGGCCTCTTCCGGCTGGGATACAGCTGGGGCGGCTACCAGAGCCTGATCACCGCCGCGAAAGTCCGGCGGACCATGCCGTCCAGATATGAAGGCAAGACCATCGTCCGCCTCAATATCGGCCTGGAAGAGTGCGACGATCTGATCCATGACCTTGAAAAGGGCTTCGCCATGCTTACATAAAGTGTATCCATTCAGTTCTATGGACAAAGTTCCCCCTCCCCTTGCGGGAGGGGGTTAGGGGGGGGGGGAAGCCGCAAAGTGCAACTTCGTTCCAAACCCACCCCTCAATCCCCTCCCGTCAAGGGAGGGGAAGTTAAAACTAAACTGACATAGTGCCTACTATTGAAATAAACTGAATAGTTACAATTTGTTAAAACCCAGCGAAGTTCGGAGAACCCCGTGAGTAAAAATCTTCAACAACAGATCCTGCCCCTGAGGAAAACCGGCGAGCCGCAACCAATTGGCCAGCCGATTCTGACCATCCCGACCGAAGTGGCTGACGCCCCTTGCTGAGGACCGAAGCCACCGCCACGGTCCAGTGGCAACGAACGCGCCGGCTATGTCATCAGCCCCTTTGTCGAAGACTTCGTTGCAACGACGATCGGTCCGATCCCCCGGGTCGCCACCGCCCTCGGCTGTCGCGACCGCCTGGGCACCCTCGGCGCCAGGACCGGTCTTACCCGCAACAACTACAAAATAACGCCGGGGCTCTATTGCGCCGGCCAACCGACCGATATTGCCCCGGTGCTGGTCACCGCCAACTACAAATTGACCTTTGACGCCCTGCGCCGCGAACTTGCCGGGATCGACTGCTGGATCCTGGTCGTCGACACCCGCGGCATCAACGTCTGGTGCGCGGCCGGCAAGGGCACTTTTTCCGCCGAAGAAGTGGCCTTCCAGGTCCAGCGGGCAAAACTGGACCAGCTGGTCAGCCACCGGGAGTTGATCCTGCCCCAGCTTTCGGCGAGTGGGGTGGCAGCCTGGGAAGTCAAGCGGCTATGCGGCTTCAAAGCCCGCTTCGGGCCGATCCTGGCGGCGAGACTGCCGGAATTCCTGCGCACCGGCCACGCCGGCCGCGACATGCGCACGGTGACCTTTACCTTGCGGGAACGGGCGGCTCTGGTGCCCCTGGAACTCTGCCTGGTGTCGAAACACCTGCTCGTTGCCGGGCTGCTGTTCTTTCTCCTGTCGGGCATCACTCCGGATATTTTTTCCGCGGCGGCGGCGAAAAGCCGCGGCGCAACGCTCCTCCTTGCCACCCTCACCGCGATTTTTGCAGGCGCGGCGCTCACCCCGCTGCTCCTGCCGTGGATTCCCTTTCGCCAGTTCTGGTTGAAAGGAGCGGTGATCGGCGGCCTTGCCTCCGTTTTTTTTGTAACCGGAACAACGGCTCCATTCGCCATCGAGAAACCCGCCCTGATCCTGTGGATCTGCGGCTGTGCCTCCTATCTGGCCATGAACTTCACCGGCGCCACCCCGTTCACCTCGCTTTCCGGAGTGGCGAGGGAGATGCGGCGGGGATTGCCGTTTCAAATAAGCTCCGCGGCGCTTGCGCTGGTATTCTGGATAGCCGGCCCGTTTATGTGAACAAGGAGAAACACCCATGCAAGACTTCAGATACCTCGATAACACCGCAATTCTCCGCTTGACCGCGGAAAAATGCATCGGCTGCGGCAACTGCGAACTGGTCTGTCCGCACCGCGTTTTCCGGATCCACGAGCAGAAGGCCGAGATCATCGACCCGAACGGCTGCATGGAATGCGGGGCCTGTGCCAAAAACTGCCCGGTCGGGGCAATCTACGTCAATCCCGACGACGGCTGCGGCTGCGCCGCCTATATCATCAACAGCTGGCTCGCCAGAATCCGCGACAAAACTCCCTCCGGTTGCGGCTGCTGACAAAACTCATCCCTGCCAAATTTTTTGGGGGCATCCTCCCTCGCTGACTCGGCATCGACTGCAAAACGGGAACACTTTATGCAAATAAATTCTGCAGACAGAAAATCCACCACAACCGATGACTCGAATACAACTCTCAAAGAGGGGAAGTCACATGATGCCGAAAAGAATCTTGATTGTCGATGACGACAAAATCATGCTCGATCTCCTGGGACTCTTTTTCTGCGGGTACCACTGTGCGGTCACCAGAGTCACTGACGGGGATATGGCTATCCAGGCATTGCGAGCAGCTGGATTTGACCTGGTGATTACCGATTTGCAGATGGGCCGGACTTCCGGCCTGGATGTGGCCAGAGAGGCTAAGGCGATAAACCCGGAAACGACGGTTTTCATACTCACCGGCTGCGAAGACAGAACGACCGCCGGTGAGGCCTTTCGCCTCGGAGTGGCCGCTTATCTGCTGAAACCGATTTCATTTCGTATTCTTGTCGATCGAATGAGAGAAGAGGGTCTCTTTCTTGCAAAAAAACATGTGGCCGGTAAGACCGGCGCAGTGTCAGAATGCTTTACAACCTGTTGACAATAATGCGTCCGCCCCAATCATTCCATATCATGGTGACAGACATCAATCATCATGTCCGGGACCTGCTCATACGTGAACTGGAAAAGGATGGCTATACCGTGTTCAGCGTTAAAACCTGCGCCATGGTGTATGAATACCTCTGCCGCCCGGCCCCCCTTGATCTGGTGATCCTCGATCCCGAACTGTTTTCCACGGGCGATCATGACCTGTTCAGGAAGGTGCTGGAGCAAAAATCCGCCCGGACAATAATCCTGCACACCTACAAGGATATCTTCAACGGGCAGAAGAGCGGCGGCAATATTCAGCTCGTCGAGAAATGCGCGGAAAGCATCACTTACCTGAAGGAGAGGGTCCATGCCTGTTACCTGCAGGTTTGCCAACAATGACGGCGCAGGAGGCTTTTAACGAGTTCAGCGACAAGAGGTGTCAGAAATATTTACAGGATGTAAAGGAGGTTGACAAGGCGGCCCACGGCTATCCCTCGTCGCCGGAGGAAGTGCCGAGGTTGTACTTGTCGATTTTCGCATGCAGGGTCGGCCGGGATATCCCCAGCAGTCTCGCGGCCTGCGATCGATTGCCGCCGCAGGCGGCCAATGCTTCTCCAACAAGCAGGGCGCCAACCTCGTCCAGGCAGGAATCGAAGAGTCTTGCATCCTTCCTGGACCGGAGAACCTCCCGAACCCACGACCGGAGCCCCCAGCCGACGCCAAGGCTTTCCCCGGCAGCGACGCTCCCTTCCGGTGCGGTCGAGAGCGTGATGTCTTCAGGCTGCAGCGGGGCGCCTCTGCTGAAGATTAAAGCTTTCTTAAAAACATTCTGCAGTTCGCGGATATTGCCGGGCCAGTCGTACCCGCGAATTTTTTCCAGGGCCGGGCCGGTGATGCCCGGATTGGCGATGGACATCTCCGCGGACAACCGCTCCAGGAGGTATTCCGCCAGGGTATCGATATCCTCTTTGCGGCTCCGCAGCGTCGGCATGGTGAGCGTCACCACCCGCAGCCGGTAGTAGAGATCCTCCCGGAATGTCCCTTCCGCCACGGCGGCCTCAAGGTCGCGGTTGGTCGCCGCGATAATCCGCACATCGACTTCGATTGGTTCTTTCCCGCCCAGCCTTTCGATGCTGTTTTCCTGGAGCAGGCGGAGGAATTTCGCCTGGATACCGAGGGGCATATCGCCGATTTCATCGAGAAACACCGTGCCGCCGCGCGCCTGTTCGATCTTGCCGACCCTCCGGTGCACGGCCCCGGTAAAGGTCCCCTTCTCGTAGCCGAACAGCTCGCTCTCCAGCAGGGTCTCCGGAATAGCCACGCAATTGATGACGACGAAGGGCTTGTCCGCCCGGTGCGAATGGTTGTAGATTGCCCGCGCGGCGAGCTCCTTGCCGGTACCCGACTCGCCGCGGATGAGGACGGTGGCGTTCGTCGACGACACCCGGCCGATGGCCTTATAGACCTCCAGCATCTGGCTGCTGCTCCCCACCAGCGCCTCGCGGCTGGCAAAATATTCTTTGCCGGGGTTCACCTCCACCAGCAGGGACATGCAGCGCCCCGCCGTCACCGCCTTTTCAACGAGGAGCAGCATCTCGGGGACATCGAAGGGTTTGTAGATATAATCATAAGCCCCTTTTTGAATCGCCCCGATGGCCGTATCGGTGCTGCCGAATGCGGTAATGATGATCACCGGCAGCTTGGGATGGAGTTCGTGAATGACCTCGAACACCTCCAGGCCGGTCATATCCGGCAGACGGATATCGAGAATAACCAGGTCGGGCCGGGATTGTTTCACCGCCTCGATCCCTTCCCGGCCGGAAAATGCGGTGGCGGCTGCATACCCTTCCTGCGTCAGGATCTTGGCGAAACTCATACAGAGTTGCCGGTCGTCATCGATTATCTGAATCTGGCCCATGATTGCTCCCCCCAACCGGCAGCTGAATGATAAATTCGGCCCCCCCTTCGACATCCGGGGAGATGATGAATTTGCCGTGATGTTCCCGGATAATTCTCGACACGATGCTTAATCCGAGTCCGGACCCGTCTTCCTTGGTGGTAAAAAACGGGGTGGCGACCTTGTCGATCAATGCTGCCGGAATGCCCGGACCGCTGTCCCTGACGACGATAACGGCAATATCCCCCATTTCCGGGTCATGGCCGCACGATGCGGAGATATCGATCCGGCCGCCCGATTCCATGGCCTCACAACCATTGATCACCAGATTGACCAATGCCTCCTTGATCCGGTCCGCATCCAGCCTGACCTTGCAAAGATCGGTCCCGGCCGTATACCGCACCTGAACATTATACGCCTTGATCCGATATTCAAGCAGCACCAGCACGGAATCGATTACGTCGCCGAGACACCACTCCTCCAGCCTGAGCTTAGGCGGCCGGGCGAATTCCAGAAAGTTCTGCACGATCTTGTCGATTCGCGCGATTTCGTCGCCAATCACCTGCAGATCTTCATTCTGTATTTCGGTCAGTTCGAGGGAACGGGCCAAAGAGAACATCCGCATTTTTATCGAGGTAAACGGATTCCTGATGGTATGGGCGACGCCGGCCGCCAGCTCGCCGACCATGGCCATGCGCTCCGCCTGGAGCAGATGCCGCCGGCTTTTGGCCAATTCATCGCTGGTCTCACCCAGATCGCTCATCATGCCCTGCAACGACTGTTTCAGGGAATCGACCTCGTCCATTAAACTCTCCCGGGGAGAGCTGCCGGTCTCGATGGCCAGCCCCCGGATGGGCCCGAGGATATATTTGTACAGGATGAACAAAAAAACTGCCCCGAGTGTCGTGAACAGCACAATTACGCCGGCCTGAATCTTTCTTAGCTTGCCGGAACGAAGAATATTGGCCCGTTCGGACTCGTGGATCAGACGCCACTGTTCCTGGCTGAAGGTCCGGCACAGTTCGAGCAGGCTGAAATAATTCTCCCGTTGCTTTTCGTGGAGGCTGGAAATACTGACACTCTTGTGCACCGCATCCCGCCGGTAGGAATCGATGGCGATATCTTTTGTTTCGATGTATTCACGATACCTTGCGGCGATCTTCTCGAGGGTCTGGCGCTGCTTGTCCGGCAGGTTGAGGGTCGCCGCCTGTTCCAGACTGTGGCTGAAAAGCTGCCGGTACTCGCCGAGAGATTTGAGCCATTTGCCGTCGCCGTCGACCAGATAATAGGTCAGATAGCCTTTCTGATTGGCCAGGGCAAGCTCCATGTCCTGGGCAGTCCGGAAGAGGACGAATTCCGTGCCGACCATGGTGTCCAGCATGTTATCAAGCTGATAGGTATACCAGAACAGCCCGCCGCCGCCGGCCAAAACAACCGCGGCCATCGCCGTGAAGATAGCGATAATCTTTGCCCTGAGACTCATTATTGGCAGCACAGACATTCTCCTTGCCGGGTCGGCAACCGCTGGTGATTATGAGGGTATCCGCTTAAAATAACAGCCGTCCCTCCGAGTATGTTTTTCTGCCGGTTATCCTAGCTTACTCGCACCCCTCCTGCAATGTCCTTCGGATTGAAGACGAATTTTAGTACGTATCCTGCCGGCGGGGCGCAAAACGCGTGCTTCATCGCAACATATTGCATTAAACAAAAAGGCACAAAACCATTGACACAACCCTATCACTTCGTTTTAATGAATTATATTCAGAGACAATCCGAATAACAAAACATCAAACCGGTTTGTGCGCTGCAACATTTTGTGCTTGACAGAAAAACCTTCATAACTATACTACAGGGAAGCAAGTGAAAAGAGCTCAACTACAGGAAAAAGGAGCTGCCGGCACAGGCAAGTCCTCGCTACAGCAAAAAAAAACATCTCAAGCACAAAGGAACTGAATCATGGAAACAGCAAAATTCGCCA
>CAYTVF010000122.1:0-12739 GCA_964441345.1 uncultured Desulfopila sp.
TGAGAGTATTGATATCGACTGGCTTGACCAGATACCCGGCCGCTCCCGATGAGCCCGCCCGATAGTCTTCTTCCGACCCGTGGCCGGTAAGGAAGATGAATTTCATATTGGGATATTTTTGTTCCAGCATCTCTCTCAGCTGCAGCCCTCCGGTGCCTGGCATTTTCATATCGAGTACAGCTATATCATAGACATTTTTTTCCGCCAGGACGAGGGCATCGGAAGCCTTGGTTGCAAATTCGACCGCAAATCCCCGGATGGAGAGGCGCTCGGCCAGGGTGGTGACAAATTCATCTTCATCGTCTACCAGTAATACGTGCATGGGTTAGAACTCCGTTGTTTTTTTGGGTAGCGTGAGCGGCAGGGTAACGGTAAAACTGGTTCCTTCACCCAACCGACTGGCAACATCGATTTTACCGCCAAGTTCCTGGATCAATCCATAGGTAATGGAAAGGCCGAGCCCCGTGCCGCCGCTCTTGGTCTTGGTGGAATAGAAGGGTTCATAGATCTTGCCCAGATCCGCCTCCGACATCCCGCAGCCGTTATCGGTGATTTTGGCGATGACACCCTCACCCTCTTCATGGCGTACGGTGACATCGAGACGGCCTCCGTCCCTCATGGCGGCAAAGGCATTGTTGATGATATTGAGAAAGATCTGCTGCAGTTTCCCGCGATCGCTTTGAAATTCAGGGATATTGCCGGCCAGATCGACATTGACCGAGATGTTGCGATACTCCGCTTCCTTATGGAGAAAGCCGAGAACTTCATGAATGACATTACCAATCTGAATGGTCTCGATGGCACTGTCGATATGGCGGGCGAAACTGAGCAGACGTTTGGTGATCGTGCCGCATCGTTCCACCGAAGATAAAACGGAATCGATCAAACCCGCAATTTTCGTGTCTTTTGCATAGCTCTCATTCAGGGAGAAGATGTCCTGGATCAGCCCAGCCTTCTCGTTGATGATGGCCAGCGGATTGTTGATCTCATGGGCGACTCCCGCCGCCAACCGGCCGATCGACGAGAGCTTGTTGGCATACTCCATCTGATGGAGGGTCGTCAGGCGGCGCTGATCGACAAGATACATGTTGTTGACCATATACGTTGAAACGCCGAGGATGACGATCAGAATAATGGTGATGCTGACCACCAGAAAACCGATCAGCTTGATACGGGTCTCGCGCCATGGCTTCATCAGCTCGTTTTTATACTTTACGATAACGAGAATATATGGCGAGTCGGGAATATAGGCGGAGCAGATGATAAGCGATTCACCGGCCTTGCTCTTTTCCTCCCTGATTTCGGTAAACTCGGAATATTCCGGCACGGCGTAAGGAATCTGATCGAATACCTGACCGTGATACAGGGTCGGGGTTTGAATGATCCCGGCATGGTTTATGAGAAAGGCATCGCCTTTGCCGCTCAGCTCAAAAGCGCTGAGCAATTCATTAAATCGTTTGGTGTCGATGGCAGTGCGCAGGACGAAGAATGAGCCGTCCGGCAGGGAGTGCCGCACCCCGATGATAAGGTGCGGGACTTTACGAAAGCCGAGGAAAACCTCACTGATATCAAATCGTTTGGCTGGAATCTCCTTAAACCAGTCCTGGCTGCTGTAATCTTTGCCGCCCAGATTGTAGGGGCCCACATAGTTGCGTTGCACACCTGACTGATCAATCACCCCGAGGTCGACAAACCCTTCGAAACTATCCCGGAGATTAATGAGGATACTGTTCAGTTTTGCCGATTGATACAGTTCATCGATGGTGTTGTCGCGGACGACAAAGGACAATGCCGACAACCGCTCACTGAGGAAAAAGGAGATGGACCGTTTGGCATTTGAGCCGATGCGCAGGGTGCGCAGGAGGTTTTCCGATTCGATCGACTTCTGGGTGAAATTATAGTCGATGCTGGTGATTATGATGAGCGGCAGGAGGGTAACGAGCAGGGTCACCAGCACTGCCATTTGCCAGATGCGCCGGAAGTTGAACATGTGGCGGAATGGTCCTGTCGATATCTCGCTATCCTGCCAGAATTCCGGCTTGAACTGATTCAATATCGACATAATCGCCTCGTGTGCGCGATGGCGGCAAAGGCAGCGAAATCCACTGCCTTTGCCTCAAGCTTAAAGAAATTTAACCTCGATTTTTCTTCCCCTGAACTTTCTCGTTCGCCTTCATCAGCGTCTGACTGAGCAGCTGGATGTCAACCGGTTTCTGCAGGAAGGCAAAGGCCCCGAGCGCCATACAAACATCCCTGTCCTTCTCGGTGCCGTGACCGGTGAGGACAATGACCTCAATATCCGGATTGCTCGCCTTGACCTGGCGAAGAACCTCGATGCCGTCGATTCCCGGCATCCGCAGATCGAGGATCATCACCTCGGGTTCCTCGTCCTTGATCATGGTCAGGGCAGATTCGCCGTCGTAGGCCACGGCCGACCCCATATCCCGCATGATCAGCCGCTCGGAAAGGGTCTGAACAAAATCGCGCTCATCATCTACCAGCAATACTTTTGAAGGCATTTCAAAATCATATCTGCGGTAGATGTCCGGCTGATGAAAACCCTCGCCGATCCGTGTGGATACCGAGACAACCCCGTCCACTTTTTCGACGATCGATTTCAGATCCTCTACCAGACGGGCAAGCATCAGGACATTCTTGTTGATGGTAATGGTAATCGCACCTTTCCTGGCATCGACTTCGACATTGTGGCCTTCCCCTGCCAGTTTCACATCAACCTGCGCGGCGAGGAGAAAATCGGCGAGAGCAGCCTGCGAATGGGCGGTTTTTGCCACCACATCGCTCCCGGCCTTTTCCAGGATCAGGGCCGCCGCCGCCGACAACTCGGTCTTATCCATCGGAATAACGATATCATAAAGTTCGTGCGCCCAGGGATCCTCACCCAGATTCAACATTTTCAACCAAACCGCCAGGTCCTCATCCTGCTGGCGGATCCGCAGCAGGGCATTCTTCTCGCTCACCTTCTCGCGCTGCGTCGCCTGCGCAATTCGGTATTTAAGTTCGGCAACCAGACATACCCGCAGCACATGGCTGATCTTTTCCGGAATGAGGAAACTGACCGGGCCGGTGATGAGCAGGTTGTCGTCGTTCATCATGTTGGCCAGAGCCAGGCGCAGGTGGGCCACCGAACGTTCTTTTTCGTGGGTGAAACGGTTGAACACCGAGGTCTTTGCGGAAAACGCCGCGGTGATCTTGCTCTCGTTCATGCCCGAGGTTTTGACCGCTTCCGCTACTATTGCCCCGGTATCGATCGCCCGGTATGCCGAACCGGCGCAAATTTCGCCGATGACCGCCGATTTATTGCTGAACGCAGCTCCTACTAGAGTTATGACAGACATAGAATCTCCCTTAATTGGCAATATAGCAAACATTGGTTAGCGGGCACTGGCTTTCTTCGGATTTCTTGTGGGCACTGTCATGCACCGCACAAATAGCCTTCTCCATCGTCGAGTAGACATGATCCCGGCCTATTTTTTCAATCAGATGGGTCCGCTCAAGAACATCCATAACTGACTCGTTGACACCGCTAAAGGAGATATCCAATCCGGCGCTACGTACTGTCGATACAACCAATGATAACACTTCCTCGCCCGAAGCATCAATGTCATTCATGCCGTTGGCAACAATAACAATATGTTTCAGGCTCTTTTTGTTCATCATCCGCTCGGTGATCTGATCCTCGAGAAAACTGGCGTTGGCAAAAAACAGAGGGCCTTCGAAGCGGATCATATCAATATATTGACACTCCCTCAGTCCATGGACCACGGAATTTTTCAAGGAGTCGTCGGCGAACCTGGACAAGGTCGAGACATTGGGCCGCATGCTCTTATAGAGGAAAACGGCAAGGGAAAGACCGACACCGATCATGATGCCCTTGTCCAGATGGGGGGCAAAGACCAGGGTCATGAGGAACGAGAAGATGGAGATGATCCCGTCGTATCTTTTAGCCTTCCAGGCATGAATAAAACCTGAAGCATTGATGAGGCCGATAACGGCCATCATGATGACTGCCGCCAGCACCGCCTGCGGCAGATTGTACAGCAGGGGGGTGAAAAAAAGCAGGACGATTACCACGGTCAGACTGGTAAAGAGACTGGAGAGTCCGGTCACCGCCCCGGCCTGAAGGTTTACCGCCGAACGGGAAAACGACCCGGAGGCAGGATAGGCACTGCTCATCGAACCTACCAGGTTGGAAAGACCCTGGCCGATCAGTTCCTGATTGGGGTCAAGCCGCTGGCCGGTCTTGGCCGCCATCGCCTTGGCAATCGAGATGGCCTCCATGAAACCGAGCAGGGAAATGATAATGGCGGACGGCAGCAGGTGGGATATGATCCGCATATCGAATTTCGGCATCGAAATTGCGGGAAGTCCCTTGGGGATGTCGCCAATCACCGCCCCGCCACCCATCATGGTGAGTTCCTCGGTCTTCAGGACCTTGTTGCCGATTTTGACTCGCCAGTTCCGGCCATCGTCTTTCGCCCCGGCCGGCAGATCTTCTTTCAGGTAAAAGAGGTAGGAGCCATTGTCCTGAGGAACGCCGGCAAACAACTGTTCCCGCAACTCCTTGCGGGCTTTGGCGCTGCGCTTCTCTAAATCCCCGATCGCAAACTGGACGTGGCTCGCTTCGTGTTGCGCATCGAGAATGGCTGTTTCATGAATGGCTGTTCCATCATTGCTCTTTTTCGCCTCCTCAAGGATGAGATTGATTGCCGTCCGTTTTTCCGCCAGTGCCGGAACACCGGCGACCGCTTCGTTGAAGGCCCCAATTAATTCCTGGGTTGCAGGCGACTGAATGGCGGAGACGGCAACCTTGGTATCATGCTTAAAACCGGTCGCCCAGGCGATCACCGTGGTAAGGACGACAGCCACCAGCACATTCGGAATTTTTGGCGCTACCTTCTTCATCACAAACATCAGGGTGAAAGAACCGACGCCGAACAACAAGGTCGGCCAATGGGTGTAGTGCACCGCCGCTTTGCAGACCTCGATGATGGTTTCATAGTGATGGTTCGCACTATCAACATAGACACCGAACATTTTTTCCAGCTGGGAGGTGGCAATGATGATGGCGGCAGCGTTGGTAAAACCGTTGACGACCGGGTGGGAAAGAAAATTCACGACCAGACCGAGGCGGAGAACCCCGAGCATAAACTGGAAGAACCCAACCAGAAAGGAGAGCACCATGGCATAGGCGATGTATCCTTCACTGCCGGCAGTGGCAAGCGGGGCAAGAGAGGCGGCGGTCATCAGCGAAACTACGGCCACGGGCCCGGTGGCCAGCTGACGGCTGGAACCGAACAGCGCCGCGACCATCGGTGGCAGGAAGGCCGCATACAGGCCATAGTATGAGGGCATCCCGGCCAGCTGGGCATAGGCCATCGATTGCGGGATAAGGACCAGGGCAACGGTCAGTCCGGAAATGAAATCCGCCCGGAAGCTGTTCGCGTTATACCCTTTCAACCAACTGAGAAACGGCAAAATTTTTGTCAGCATTCACTCCACCTATTGTTTTGTGTTTTCAACTATTTTGCGGCACGCTACCAGCAACTCGCCGTACAGCGTTCCCGCATTATATAATTTATTGCTTTCCAGCTGGATAATGCCGTCGACCATGGCCAGGATGATCAGGGCATTTTTTTTGGCCGATATCTCGCCGACCGAGCCGTCCTCCTGGCCGCGGGTCAGGGCTTTTTCAAAGATATCGACCAGACAGGTATAGATATCCTCGAGATAGCGGCGGCAGACCGGATTCACCGCCGCCAACTCATGGGTATAATGGCGGCGCAACAGCAGAAACCATTCCATCTTGCTTTCCGCGAGATGGAGGTGATAGGCGACGGCGCCGAGCAGCATCTCGAGACCGGAATTGAATTGTTCTTCCTCAAAATAGAGGGAAAAGGCCTCGACCAAACCGGTTTTGACACGTTCGAGAACCGAGACGAAGAGATCTTCTTTGGTCTTGAAATGATAAAAGATTGTCGCACCGGCTATATCGGCCAGGCTGGCCACCTCGGTCATGGAGGTATTGGTAAATCCCTTGGTGGCAAAGAGGATTGTTGCCTTGTCGAGTATCGCCTGTTTTTTCGATTTCTTCTGCATCGACCTGCCATTCGGTGAATGATGATTCATTACTGACTGATTAGTCAGTTAGTACAATATTGATTTTAAAGAGTCAAGGGCAATTTGCCAGCAAAGGGAAATTTCAACACAAAAGCGCGTGGAACGGATTGCCGCGAGAAAACCGGCGAAACTGCGCGGGTAAGTTCTGATGGAGGAAAATCAATTTGAGGACAAGCTGAATAACAGCTATGCGATGAACTTGCCGAAGTGGGTTCTACCGGTCCCGCTTGACCATTGCGCTGGAGCCGATAATTGAACCTACCAATCGTTTGCCGCCTTGCAGGATTTTGTGCGACAACCTTTTTTCGCCTTGTTTTTGCAGCAGCTCCTTCTGGTGCGCCACAATATGCTCCAGGGCCTGATCGGCCAGGGCAAGAAAGCGCAGCTCGACGGAGAGCCGGGTGATGTGCGTTAACATCTGCCGATCCAGTTCAGGCAGGAAACACTGGGGGTCTTCCGTATCGAACAACAGCATGCCCTGGAGGCTATACAGGGCGTTCGATTCAATTTGGCTCAATTCATAGTGCTGCCCGGAGCGGGAGGTCGCAACTATCCTGTCGATTTCCATAACCACATAGGTGTCTACGGGATCAAAACGAAGGGCAGTCATGCCCTGAAACCCGCTCAGATCGAAAAGGATCCTGCGCGTCCCCAGCTCGACCTTTCTGCCAACGCTTGCCCCGTCGCTTATCCCGTGGCCGCAATCGACATACAGCCGGCTGGTATGGTATCTGTCGCGGGCTTCGAGCAGGGCGTCGATCCAGACATCGATGTGGTCGGCAAAGAGCCCCTGATGGCGCAGATAAATCCGTTTGAACATTTCCACCTTCTGCCACTTTTCCTTGCTGCGGACCATGGAGTCGGAAGCGACCCGATAGGAAAACAGCGTCTCGGGGATCATCACCACCTGCCGCCCCCGCTCGATCAGGCTCAGCCAGAACTCGTAATCCTCCCAGCCGTAGATCATGCCTCTATCGTACCCGCCCGTCGCCAGCCAGTCGTCTCTCCGGAAGAAAGCCGAGCAGAAGATTATATTATCGACCAGCATGCGCTCAAGCGAATATTCCGGCAGCACCCAGTCGGTTTCAACCGCGCCGAAAAGGGCGGCCCGGCAGTAAACAATGCCCACCCGCGGCTCTTTTTCCAATACCGCCACCGCTTTTTCCAGATAGCCCGGCAGAATCCGGTCGTCGGCATCCAGCGGCAGGATGTATCTGCCCTCCGCCGCGGCGATGCCATTGTTTCTTGCCGCGGCCAACCCCTGATTGACGGTGGTGAGAACCCGGGTTTTTTCCCGGCGATAGTTGTGCAGCAGCCGATTGGTCGCATCGTCCGTCGAACCATCATTGACGATTATGATTTCGAAATCGGCAAACGACTGCGCCAGCACCGAATCGACGGCCTCGTCGACAAATTGCCCTTGATTGAAACAGGGAATGATAACACTTACCGTAGGCATGACTGTAATGACAACCCGGTTGAATTGGTGGAATTCGAGATTCCGGTTACGGGGATCGACCTGTCGCAATCCCCCACTTCTTTTGCTTTACCACACTCCGGTTCGGATAGTGGACAAAATTTATCCATTCGCTCCCGTCTCCTTGCTCCGCTTAGGAGGGGATGCACCGCTCTTTTAAATTACTCCTTAATCCAGCGATATTTTACGTTTCGATTTGACTCCGTGCCTGCAAATCAGTAACATCAAAACTGTATATATTGACCCGGTGTGTCATTCATTCTCTTCGCCGCCGCAATTGGGGCCTCCGAGTACTCAAGCCATGTCCACCTCGACCATCGCAAAACTGCAGATCAAACTGCAACACGCAGAGCAACGTATCGCCGAGCTTGAGCAAATCGTAGCCCAACAAAGCGGTTCCGTTCTGACAACCGCCTACGATCTGTCGCTGTGCGGGCAGCAGAAGGACGAACTGGAGCAAAGCCGGAACAAGTATCGTAAACTCTTCAATTATGCCAACGATGCGATGTTCGTCATCTCCCTGGATCGGAACAGCCCCAACTATGGGTATTTTTCCGATGTCAACAATGTCGCCTGCAAACGGCTCGGCTACACCAGGGAGGAACTGCTGAAATTGACCCCGTTCGACATCAGTGACGGTAAGGATTTCCAATACAATAAGCAGCTCGTAGTTCGCCTCAGCAAAGACGGCAACGCCACGTTCGAGACCACCTATGTCAAGAAAGACGGTACCCGGCTGCCGGTCGAGATCAGCGCGCTTCGCCTGACCATCGACGGCAAAGAGCTCTACATGGCCATCGCCAGGGATATAACCGACAGAAAGCAGGCCGAAGAAGCACTCCGCAAAAGCGAGAATCTCTACCGGCTGCTGGCCGATAATGTTCATGATGTCATCTGGACCACCGACTCTACCCTGCAGCCCCGGTATGTCAGTCCGTCGTTCAGTCATCTTATCGGTTTTGCTCAGGAAGACGCCATGCTGGCGATCTACCGGGATATTATCGTCACCTCGCCGTTCATGGACAGCCATTGCCAGTTCCTGTCGCTTACCGAAGACCGAACCCTGCACTGGGAGTCGGAAATCCTCACCGCCAAAGGCGAAAGCATCAGGGTTGAAAGCATCGCTTCCCCCCTGCCGGAAAGCGCAGACCACTTTGGCGGCATCATCGGTGTAACCCGCGACATTACGTCGAGAAAAAAAATCATGGATGAACTCGAAGCAGCCAAGGAGCAGGCGTTTGCCGCCAACAAGGCCAAATCGGAATTTCTCGCCAATATGAGCCACGAAGTCAGAACGCCGATGAACGGCGTACTGGGGATGCTGCAACTGCTGAAGATGACCAACCTCGATGACGAACAGCTCGAATATATAGACACTGCAATGGAGTCGGGGAAGAGCCTGCTGACGATCATCAACGACATCCTCGATTATGCCAAGATCGAGGCCGGCAAGCTGCCCATGACCCCCGAAGTGTTTCAGCTTCGCGAGATCATCAGAACGCTGGTCAGCTCTTTCCAGACTGCCGTCAACCCGCACAAGGTCACGCTCAGCTATACGGTCGATCCGTGGGTTCCTGAATTTCTGGTCGCCGATCATATCCGCATCCGGCAGATTTTTTACAATCTGGTGGGAAACGCGGTAAAATTTACCGAAATGGGCGAGATTAAAATTACCATAGGCGTGGCGGAGATGATTGATCAAAATCGGGTTATGCTTGAATGCTCGATTGCCGACACCGG
This sequence comes from uncultured Desulfopila sp., assembly GCA_964441345.1. Lineage (GTDB taxonomy): Bacteria > Desulfobacterota > Desulfobulbia > Desulfobulbales > Desulfocapsaceae > Desulforhopalus_A. The sequence continues at coordinate 9,356 of CAYTVF010000122.1, forward strand.
CATCGGCGTGCCCGAAAATATCGGCGACAAACTGTTCGAACCCTTCACCCAGATCGAATCGCCACGTCAGAAAAAGATCAAGGGCACAGGCCTTGGTCTGAGTATCGTCAAGCAGCTGGTCCTGCAGATGGCGGGCACTGTCACCCTGAAAAGCAACAATGCCGGGGGAACAACGGTCACCTTTACCCTGGTGGCAGACAGAGCACCCGTCCGCCCGACCGAGGACCGGATGGTGGCTCCGGCCCCGATCCTCACAAGCCCGCACCGCCGTCTTGCCGCCCTGATCGTCGAGGATGAACAGATCAATCAACAGATCCTGCAGGCCATTCTCACCAAACTCGGCCACCGGCCAACCATAGCCGAAAATGGCTACGCAGCGCTCGATCTCCTCGAATCGCATCATTTCGACATCGTGCTCATGGATGTGCAAATGCCGGAACTCGATGGTCTGGAGACCACCAGAATCATCAGGAACTCAAAAGATTTCCTGGCAATCCGTAATATTCCGATCATCGCCCTGACCGCTTATGCAATGGCCGGCGATAAGGATAAGTGCCTGGATGCGGGAATGGACGGTTATCTTGCCAAACCGGTCGAAATCAAGAAGCTTGAGAAGCTCCTGAAAAACCTGACCGCGGAGAACTGATCACCGGCCGGCGCCATTGCGACAGGATCGGGATGGGATATGCCACGCCGGCCTGCCCCGAGCAATCGGCACTTATTTTTATTTTTTTGACAAAGCATCGGCAAAGGCTTACTCTAGTCAACTATATAATGAAATGCTTAATTACTGTATCCGTCAATTTCTCTTAAATGAGAAGGAAAAATGAATAAAGCCACTCTGTTCTCAATTATCGGCCTGACCTCGATCCTTGTCTTGCTTCGGACCGCCGGCGCCGATCAAGACGCCGATCGATTAGTCGCTGAAGTCCCGACAAGCTGGACGGCCAGACAGGCCGTCGCCTTTGCCGTCGCCAGCAACCCCGACGATACCATCGCCCGCAGGGTGATAGAGGAGGCCCAGGCCGCAGCCGATATGGCCAGGGCCGCCGACTATCCGCTGGTAAATGTCGGCGCCGAATACGGCCAAACAAATAACCCCATGTATTCCTTCGGCAATATTCTTAACCAAGGCGCTTTCGATTCTTCCATCGACTTCAACGATCCCGGCAGGACCGACAACCTCCAGTTGAAGGCCGAAATCCGCTATCGCCTCTACAACGGCGGCCGCGACCGGGCCGGTCAGGAGGCGGCGAAAGCCCATATCGACCTGACGGAAACGGATCTCACAGCAGTTCATCAGCGCCTCGGTTATGAGGTTGTGAAAACCTTTCAGGCCCTTATTCAGGCTGAGGAGATGGTTAAGGTTCGCGCGGAAGAGCTTGCGGCAATAAGCGCCGCCCATGATGTCGGAGAGGCCCGCTATGAGGCCGGGGACCTCCTCCGCCAGGACCTCCTCAACCTTGAACTGCAGCAATCCAGGGCGAGTGAAAATCTCATCCAAAGCAGACACACGCTGGAACTTACCCGGCGGGGCTTTCTCAATCTCCTCGGTCTCAGGGAAGGCGAGGTGACGATCAGCCCCGCAAGCGACAGAGACCAGGAAATCCCCGAGAACATCGATTACCGAAACCGCCTCGAACTGAAAAAGATCGCCGCCATGGAGCAGGCCGCCTCCGCCGAACTGAAAAAGGCGGAAGGCGGCAGGATGCCGACGGTTGACGGCTTTGCCGGCTACCAGGTGGATAACGGCTGGGTGGAAAATGAAAGCGGCGACTCGTGGATGGCCGGAGTACGGATGGACTACAAGCTCTTCGACGGCAGAAGGACAGACGCCCAGATCACCGGGGCGAAATTGAAGCTCCAGGAAATCGAAGGACTCAAAAAAAAGACCGAACTGGCCCTGAACCTCGAAATACAGCAGGCCCTGCTCGATTATGAACAGTCCGGGGAAAGAGTTCGCGTCACCGACAAAATGGTGGGCGTGGCCGAAGAGGTCGCACGTCTTAGCCGGGCCCGTTTCAAGGAAGGGGTTATTCTCGCCTCCGATCTGATCGATTTCGAGATGCGGCTGACCGACGCCCGGGCCAGGCAGCTGGCGGCCAAGGCGGGGTATCGGGTTGCCATCGCCAATCTGCGCAGAGCCGCGGGCCTGGAGCAGTTTCCGGGAAAGTGACGGTCGGCAGGCCCTCATCAAAAGCTCTATTATCGAATGATTTATCGAATGGTTCAACGAGGAGATGTCACAATGAAGTTCGGACGAACGGCCGCTCTCTTATGTATTGTATTGCTCGGCATGTTTCTGCTTGGCTGCGAAAAGGAAGAGACCGGGAGAGGTGCGAAACCGCAGACCCTGCAGCCGGTCGAGGTTGCCGTCGGCAAGGTGGAAAAACGAATCGCCGACAATCAGGTTGAAGTTGTCGGCACCGTGCAGGCAGTCGAGCGGGCTGAGATTTCCGCGAAAATTTCCGGAAATATTATCGCCCTCCCCGTAGATCTCGGCTCGAGGGTAAAACAGGGCGAACTGCTGGCGGAACTCAATCCCGGCGAGATCTCGGCCCAGGTCCAGCAAGCCAAGGCGCAGCTAGAACAAGCCAGGCGCAACCTGCTGCGGGAGGAAAATCTGCTGAAAAAAAATGCCGCCACCCCGGAGACGGTCAAGTCCCTGCAGGACGGCACCCGGATTGCCGAAGCCGCCTACCGGGAGACCCTCACCATGCTTGACTATGCCCGGATAACCGCGCCCTTTGCCGGCATCATCACCCGCAAGATCGCCAATATCGGCGATCTTGCCACGCCGGGCAAGCCGCTGCTCAATATCGAAGAAGAAAACAACCTCCAGGTACTGACCGACATCCCCGAAGCAATGATTCTGCGGATAAAGAAAAATGACCGGCTCAAGGTGTTTGTCCCGGCGGCGAACCTGACCTTCGAAGGCACCGTAGCCGAGGTCTCGCCGGTCGCCGATCCGACCTCCCGCACCGCCCCGATCAAACTGCGCATTTCTCCCGATGCAAAGCTCCGCTCGGGACAGTTCGCCCGGGTCACCCTGGCGATGGCCGCAGCCGAGACCCTGACGGTTCCGGCGGAGGCCGTCGTTGCCTTTGGCCAGATGGAAAAGGCGTTCGTGGTCATCGACGGCAAGGCCAGGCTCCGTCTGGTCCGCAGCGGGGCCAAAACCAATGGGTATGTCGAAATCCTGAGCGGTCTTACCGAAGACGAAACAGTGATTGTCGCCGGCCGGCAAATGCTCCGGGACGGACAACCGGTCGTGATAAAATAAAAATTTAAGTATCCATACAGCTCTATGGATAAAGTTCCCCCTCCCTTTGCGCTGACAATAAACCACACATACGCCCACAGTGTCGGAAATTGTAGGGGGAA
>CAYTVF010000123.1:0-233 GCA_964441345.1 uncultured Desulfopila sp.
TCCCCCTGCCCCCTCCCGCAAGGGGCGGGGGATTCTTGCCGGCACACCCTTGTGGGGGTGGAAAACAAGAATAGAATTTTCAAGGTACTGATGAACAGGGACAAAATGGTACGGCGGCCAAGGCTGAAGAATCACGAAGGATGTCTCGTAATTCTTTATTATATTTCAGCCTGTTCCACTTTGTCCGATTGCTTCCGCTTCCCCTCCCTTGACGGGAGGGGATTGAGGGGAGG
>CAYTVF010000123.1:274-6022 GCA_964441345.1 uncultured Desulfopila sp.
CCCCCCCCCCCCCCGGGGGGGGGAGGGGGATGTGTCCATAGAGCTGAATGGATACAACTTGTTATACAAAACTCCAATTACGAATTCCTCACTCCTGCTAAGCGACCAAACCACTCGGTTTATCGATAAAGTACCCCTGAATGCCATCAATATTGAGATCGCGGAGAGTTTCGTGCTGCCTTGCCTCTTCCACTCCCTCGGCAATCACCAGGATATCGAGGCTGTGCGCGACACTGGTCAGCGAACCGATAAAGAAGTGGCTGTCGCTGTCCTGTTTTTTCAGTTCATCGGTGAAGGCCCGGTCTATTTTAACGTATTTGGGCTGCAGTGATTTCAGATACCCGAAATTGGCGAAGCTTTGGCCAAAATGGTCGAGTCCGACAAAATGGCCCAGCGCTTTTATTTCCCTGGCAAAGTCTCGCACTATGGCCAGTTCCCGGGTCGCGCTGAATTCGGCGAACTCAAAGATAATCTTCGGCGCGGCGGGCTGCCGTTTCCGCAGAGTTGCAAAAATCCAGGCGACAAATTCCGCATCCTTGAGGGAACTGGCGGAAATATTTACCGCCAGTTCGTTGGTCGGCAGGTTTGCCGGGTCGAGCTGCAGGGTTTTTTCCAGCACTATCCTGTCGATCGAGGAGATCCGCCGCAATCGCTCGGCCAGAGGGATAAAGAGTCCGGCATTGAGCATCTGGCCCGATGCCAGGGTAATCCTGGCGAGAATTTCCAGGTGCATGAACTGTTTCGGATTGCGGCTTTCGACCACGGATTGACAAAAGAGAGCGATTTCCCTGGTGCCGAGGACCTGGTCGAGAATCTGCCGCCACTCCTGCTCGCCACGGGGAAGGTCTTGCGGTTCCGTCGAGAGCGGAGCTATCATCCAGGTGTTGGGTCCCTGGTTTCTGGCCGAACCCACAATTCTGTCGGCGGTCGAGAGGAGCTGGCCGAGAGGTGTCGCCCGGTTATAGTTGACCCCGCCGACATGGCCTACGTTTTCCGGGTAGCCAACGTTTTCGGCGGCCAGTCCGGTGAAACCGGCGGTGATTTTTTGGGCGGTGTGACTCGCTTCCTCTTCCGTCGCATCCGGCAGGAAGATGGCAAAACTGCCGCCGGATATGCGGGAGAGGGCGCAATTTTTCAGCTGGAGAGTCGCTTCACGAATCGATTCGGCAATCTTCTGCAGGAGTTGATCGGTGAGCTGGTAGCCTTTTTCCTGATTGATTTCAAGGAGATTATGAACCTGGACAAGCAGGAATGCGCCCTTGACCGCGGCGCCTTCTCCAGCCATGCCGGCTGCGACCTGCCCCTCAAGATACCGCCTGTTGCCGAGCCCGGTCAATGCGTCGCTGTAGGCATTCTTTCGCAGTTTTTCAGCCACCTGGGCCTGGTCGTCGAACATCTGCTTCACTTTGCCGGTCATGCTGTTCATGGCCACCACCACCCGGCGTAATTCCCTGGTTCTTGGCAGTTTGCTTTGAAATGTGTACTGTTTTTTGCAGAGATCCTCAGCCTGCCGCTCGACCTGGCGCAGGGGCAGCAGCAGCAGGCGTAAGCCGATGGCGCCCAGACAGAGGACAACGACGGCAATTATGCCGAATACCTTGGTCATACTTGTGGTCGCATCCCACAGGGCCTTGTACCCGTAGCCCGGGTGACTTTCCACGTACAGATGGCCAATCTGAGTCCAGCCGGCGGTTATCAGGGTGCTGGTTCTCGGAGTCTTGAGCGGGATGAGCTGGATGAACCATGCCGGAACATCGGTGATCACGACGTTGAGCGTTTTTTCAACCAGCACTTTTTCATCCAGGTCGGTGAGCAGGATGGTGCGGTAATACCCTCGGTCAAAGACCGCATTCATCATGGTATCGACCGTGGCGATATCGTTTTCGGCAATGTGGGGTGAGATCGATAAGCCAAGGGAAGTCGCGGTATCCTGGGCGTGGGATTCGAGCTGGTCTTCGAGAAACGTCCGGGTGTTGTGGAGCTTGATGAGCCAGGTGCTGGTGAACAGAGTGAGAAACAACACAAAAGTGAATATCAGCAGTTGTCTGTAGAGTGTCATATGTTCAACCTCACTTATCTTAGGCTGGCGGGCATCCTGTCGAGCAGGTCATTCCAGAGTTTCAGTCTGTCGCTTTTTCCGACCAGATTTCCTTTACCCCGTTCTTTGGCCAGCCACAAGCCGGAGCCATTGAACGTGTAGACCGGCAGGAGGTCGGTTCTTTTCGTTGCAGGTTCAATTACATCTATCAGATTATCAAGCACCAGCGGGACCGCGCCGGGTTTTTCATAATAGGTGAGTACCATATGGGCCTGATTGAGGTTTAAGGCTTTTACATAGGTAAGATTCAGTTTTTCTTCGGCAACGCCGATAAGTTTCAGGGTGAAATATTTGGCCAGGGCAAAATCTTCGCAATCGCCGCCGTCGGTGGCAAGGAACTCGATCGGAGTCGCCCAGTAATCTTTTTGGTTCCAGTGGATGCTGTCGTCGACGAAGGTATGCTTATTGAAGAAGCTATTGACACGTTTGAGTTTTTGCAGATCCGCCGTGCTGTCGTCGTCGCGGATGAACTGTTGCCAGGCCAGAAGGTTCCGGCGGGCGTCGTTGCCATATTTTTTCGCCGCGGCATCGACTATGGCGGCGTCGAGGGTGAAGTTGCCCCTGGCACAAACAAGGATGGAAGCAAGCAGCAAAAAGCAAGTGAGCAAGGCTCCCCGGGTAAAAATTCTGGAGAAGCGGAGGGACATGAGCAAGATTTTGGGGCGGGAGGCAATGACTGCTAAAAGAGTCGATGGCGCGTCGGGAGGTTTTATCATTATTGCGCCGAATGGGACGACCAGGCGGCCACGAATCCGAACCGTCGGCCTTTGCCCGGGGATGTGAACGGTTGCCGGTGAGCCGGGCGGCATGCCGCCCGGCTCACCGTATTTTCTGTTTGGATCAACTGGCCTGAAGGTAGCTGTTCATATTCTCGAAGGTGTGTATTTCCGAGCCTACCTTTACTTTCGAGTCACTCTCTTTCCTGGCTTTTCTGGTATCCTCTTTATTCTTGTTGTTGTTGTCTTCGTCAACTTCACTCTCTTTCGGCCATTGCAGGTCAAAAGCTTTTACCAGTTGGCCCAAGCCGTTGAGAATACGGTATTGAGCGTAGAGGCCATCGTATCTTGCCTCGACCAGAGCCTGCTTGGCGTCGATGACTTCGGCTTCGGTGTCGAGTACGTCCAGCAGAGTGCGCTTGCCGAGGTTAAACTGTTTGGTATAGGATCCAGCCGTGTCCTGGGTGGATGCAACTCGTTGTTCCAGATACTTGATCCGGTCTTTGACAGCCTGATATGCCATCCAGGAAAGGCGCATGGATTCAACCACCTGCCGGTGCGTGTTGTTTCTGATTTCTCGCGCTTCACTGACCAGTTGAGTGGTTTCGGCTTTGCGGGCATTGTCTTTAAAGCCGCGGAAAAAATTGTAACGAAGCCGTACCAGGGCAACGGTGGTGTAGTCTTTGCCCTCCAAATCAAAATCTTCGTTCCAGTTCTGATCCACCTCAATATCGACTATGGGATAGTAGGGAGCCTTCGCAACCTCATCCTGCTCCTCTCTTGCCTCAAGATCGGCGGATGCCGACTTCAATGTCGGATGCTGCTTGATGGCCGCCTCCGTAGCCTCGTCAATCGAGGCGGGCAGCAGAGCATCCGGCGGCACCGGTTTCTGCAGATCGTTCGGCAGGTGGCCGACGACCGCCAGGTAGTTGCTCTGTGCGTCAACCAGATTGGTTTGGGTGACAACGACATTTGCCTGGGCAAGTGAAACACGGCCGGCGACCTGATCGCTGTCCGATTTACTGGCAACCCCGGAGTCGCTGCGCATTCCGATCTGGTCGGCAATTCGCATATGGGTGTCGCGGTTTTCTTCGGCCAAGCGCATCAGATCCTGTCGCCGTAAAACATTCAGATATACCTGGGTTGTTCTTAATGCTGTATTTTCCGAAGTACCCTGAAGGCGATAGGCACCCGATTTCACGCGTGCCTTCTGGCGATCGACCTCGTTCATCGTTGCCAGGCCGGTAAAAACGTTCTGTCTGAGACTGAGCTGGTAGAGTTCGGGATAGAGAGTGTCGTTTATCGGTTCCTGGATATCCTGCACGCCATAACCGGCGGAAAAATCAAGTGTGGGAAAGTAACCTGATCTTGCCTGCTTGACTTCCTCCTGCCGTCCAAGGGTATTGTAGGCGTTGCTCCTCACTTCCGGGTGTGTCTGGAGCATCGCATCGATCGCCTCCCGAAGGGTTTCTGCCTGGATATTACTTGCGGTTAAAGCGATCGCTCCTCCAATCATTGCTGTAGATACCACTTTGATCCATTTCATAGAATTCTCCTCACCTGTTGAATTATGCTCTTTTTTACAGTTGTGAAAAGGTAATAGCGACTGTCTCCCTCCTCATACGGCCGGATAGCCGATTGCTGAACTCCTGCCCGTCGGTGCGGGCAGCAGGACGCATCGGATCGCCACCGTTTGCTTCGACCAGGTTGAACCTCGGAGGGCAGTGTGCCTGGATTTAACTAATAAACACAATGCTTTTCTTGGCAAGAGCAGAACAAGCGCCACTCTTTGCAGAGTCGAAGTGGTCCTTGACAAGATTTTGTCACCTAACCACGGGAACGTCAAGAACTAATAGAAAAGAATGTGACAGGCAGAGCAGCCCGGCAATGAGAATGGGAGAGTGAGGGGAAAATTTGGGTAACTATTCATTTTATTACAATAGGATGCACTTTGTCTGCTTGGTTTTTAGCCTCCCCTCCCCCCGCGGGAGGGGATTGAGGGGTGGGTGAGTTGCTGTAGGGGTGGGTGAGTTTGCTCCAGGGGTGGGTGAGTTTGGAACGAAGTTGCTCTTTGCGGCCTCCCCCACCCCCTAACCCCCTCCCGCAAGGGGAGGGGGGACTTTGTCCCCTGAGCAGTTGCATTTAACTATTGAATGTTTTGACCGATAGAGTATAAAAAAACGTGCTTATTTACGGGAGTTATGAATAAAAACCGGATGTTGCGGCACCTATTTGCGAGGAGATCGCCGGAGATTTCATTTTTCATTCCAGAGGCTTTATCGGAGTAAGGAGATATCAGTGTCAAGTCATCGGTTCTTTGCATTCTCGGTTTTTTTGTTTCTCGCGCTGCTTTTGCTGCCGGCTGCGGAAAGCCCGGCCGGATGTCCCGATAACGTCCTCAACCGAGCCGAACATGGCGATTGCAATGCCCAAAGCTATATCGGCCATTTATATCTCAGCGGCAAAGGCGTGGCGCAGGACTTTGAAAAAGCCAGATACTGGTACCAGAGGGTTATCGAACAGCCCGGCGCCGATGCTAAAATTATCGCCCATGCCAATCTCGTCCTGGGAATACTGTATAACACCGGGAAGGGCGGCAGACAGTGTTATAAAACGGCATTGCAGTGTTTTCAGAATGCCGCCGAACAAGGGTATACCGATGCCCACATCAATATCGGCCTTATGTATGCAAAAGGTCTCGGGGTGCAGAAAGATTATCGGATGGCTCTGTACTGGTGGCAGCTTGCAGAGGAAAAGAAACATCCCTCCGCAGCCAATTATGTTAAAGAACTGAAACATAAAATGGCTTTGCAGGGATAAAGCCAATTCCAATGTGCTTTTAAGTTGAGTAACTATTCAGTTTATTTCAATAGTATGCACTTTGTCTGGTTGGTTTTAGCCTCCCCTCCCTTGACGGGAGGGGATTGAGGGGTG
>CAYTVF010000123.1:6032-12656 GCA_964441345.1 uncultured Desulfopila sp.
AGTTTGGAACGAAGTTGCTCTTTGCGGCTTCCCCCTCCCCCTAACCCCTCCCGCAAGGGGAGGGGAACTTGGGCGCCCGGAAAATAGGGGACCGTGTATTTCATGCACCATTGTTGTCAGTCTCAAAGCCGATCCTGCTGATCGCCTCGCGGATTATCCGGCGGTCGGTTCCTTTGTTTGCAAATGTGGCCTCGCCCGCTTCCAGGTTTACAGTGACCTGAGACAGGCCGGCGACCTTTTCCAGCGCTTTCTTCACCGAACCGACACAATGCTGGCAGCTCATTCCTTTTATCTTCAGGGTTTCCATTCGTTGCTCCGTAAAAATGATTGATGGTGTTTTGTGTTTTTGCAAGTCACCATGATAACCATTCCTGCCCGTTCCGCCAGCACGGCAGGCGGTCAAAAATAAAAATTTTAAAAGGCCGATCACTCTTTCCTGCCCAAAAACACCGCGCCGACGGTGTATTCGGAGGTTTTGACCGCCGTTATGCCAAGTTGGCAAACCTCCTTGAAACCGGCTTGCTCCATCAATACCAGTTGATCCCCGCCGGGGATCGCGCCGCCTATTCACTGCGACCATGATTCGACGCTTGCGGCAAGGTGAAGGGGCAAGGTCCTTTCCAGGATTATATCGGCGAATTGAAGCCGGCCGCCCGGTTTTAAGACCCGGTAAATTTCGGCAAAGAGCCGCGGTTTCTCCGGCGAGAGATTGATGACCCCATTGGAGATGACTCCATCGAAAGAGTTATCCTGAAAGGGCAGCAGTTCGGAAGAAATGAGGATCACTTCGGCGTTTTTGATCCCCAGTGCGGCAAGGTTTGCTTGTGCTCTCTCGACCATCTCCGGGGTGAGGTCGACACCGTAGACCCGGCCCGTGTCCCCGGTCAGGCGGGAGGCGACGATGAGATCGAGGCCTGCGCCGCAGCCGATATCGAGAATGATGCTTCCCTCGCCCAGCGGGGAGACCGCAAAGGGATTGCCTACTCCGCAAAAGGAGTTCAACAGACCATCGGGTGTCTCATGAAGAAATGCTTGTGCATAGCCGAGCTGTTCTGCACCTTCTTTGCCAACCGCGTATTTGAAATATCCTGCGGCCGATGAAGAAACCGCGGAATATTTCTCTCTTATTGCCGAGCGTATCTTGTTTTTCTCCTCGCCGCTGAAGGCGGCCGGGTCAAGTTGGTTTTTTGGTTTTGCCGCCGGAACGGTTGATTGCAGCTGGTGCCCACCAGCAATGTTTCGAGGTGGTCAGCCGCCCGATTGCAGGGTGCAGCTCGCTGGGATGGTCATGATAAGCTCCTGGAATATGATCGTAGATGTTGCCACGTTGTGGTATTGTTTTATTATACCTGAAAGAGGTAAATCTGGGCGAATATTTTTTCTCCGCGCAACCCAATGGTATTAACTTGAATTGGTTTTATCCTCCCCTCCCGCAAGGGGAGGGGGAACAAAAAAAGCCAATATAAATTAAATAACTTAACGACATCATGACGGAACAACACTATGTGGCAGATATAGCAGGGATGCATTGTGCGGCCTGCTCGACCCGTATCGAACGGGTGGTCGGCAACCTCGAAGGGGTGGCCCAATGCTCGGTGAATCTCGCCACCGAACAGGCCAGGATCATTTATAATTCCGGTCAGATAACCGTTCAGGCAATCGACCAGGCCATCGCCGGTCTCGGCTTTACCGCGACGCCGGCAGTCCCTGAGGGCGATGGTTCGGATAACATCGAGGCGACCGCCCGGCAGCTGCAGGCGATGAAAGAGAGGCTGCTGCCTGTTTTCACCCTGGCGCTCCTTATAATGGGTCTGTCCATGGCCCATATGGTCGGGATTACCCTGCCGGATGTAATCCGTCCCGACACATCGCCATTCACCTATGCGGTTGTGCAGTTTCTCCTGACCCTCCCCGTACTCTTTCTCGGCCGGCATTTTTATCTGATCGGTATCCCGGCGCTGCTGCGGGGCGGGCCCAACATGGATTCCCTGATCGCCATCGGGACCGGTGCGGCCTTTATCTATTCCACCTGGAACCTGGTGGAAATCGGCATGGGGCATACCCCGTCAGCCCATGCCCATGACCTCTACTTCGAATCGGCGGCAATGCTTATTGCCATGATATCGCTTGGGAAATATTTTGAATTGCGATCACGGGCGAGAACCACCGATGCCATCAGGCAACTGATCCGCCTGGCTCCCGAGACGGCCACCTTGATCGATGCCGATGGCCAGCGCCAGGTGGCGGTAGGGGAGATTAAAATCGGCGATCGCATTCTCATCCGGCCCGGAGAACGAATTCCGGTCGACGGGACCATTGTCGACGGGGAATCCGCCGTCGATGAATCGATGCTGACCGGTGAGAGCATGCCGGTCCTGAAAAAGGTGGACGACTCTCTCTACGGTGGCACTCTCAATAAAAACGGGTCGTTGGTCATGGCGGCCGCCCACGTCGGCCGGGATACCATGCTGGCCCGGATCATTCGCCTGGTCCAGGACGCCCAGGGCAGCAAAGCCCCGATTGCGAACCTGGCCGATCGGATCAGTTTCTATTTCGTCCCGGCGGTTATGGTGCTCGCCGCCCTGGCCGGGCTTGGCTGGTTTGTTCTCGGCGATGCCGGATTCAGTTATTCCCTGCGGATCTTCATTGCGGTCCTGGTTATCGCCTGTCCCTGCGCCATGGGTCTGGCGACGCCCACCTCGATCATGGTCGGCACCGGCCGCGGCGCCCAGCTGGGGGTTCTGGTCAAAACGGGCGAGGTGCTTGAGCTGGCCCAGAAGGTCAGTTGCGTGGTCTTTGATAAAACCGGCACGCTGACGCTCGGGAAGCCGCAGCTGATCGATCTTCTGCCCGTGGCAGGCTGGGACGAAAAACTGATAGTGACGCTTGCCGCCGGGGCGGAAAGCCGCTCGGAGCATCCCCTGGCCGAGGCGATACTCAAGGCTGCCGAGGCGCGCGGCTGTGTTGTACCTGATCCGCGATCTTTTACCGCAACGCCCGGCCGGGGCATCGAGGCGGTAATGACGGTTGCGGGAAAGACCTTCGATGTGCTGTTTGGCAACCGGGAATTCGTTGTGGAAAGACAGGTTGGCGGCATGACCGCGGAGCTTGAGCGGCGGGCCGGGGAGTTCTCCGAACAGGGCAGGACGGTTCTTTTCCTGGCCGTCGCGGGAAATCTTGCCGGCCTCCTGACCATCGCCGACCCGTTGAAGAGCGAAGCCGGGGATACCGTCAAGCAATTGCAGGCGATGGGGATCGAGGTTGTGATGCTCACCGGCGACAACGAAAAAACCGCCCTGGCCATCGCCCGCCAGGCCGGCATCGATCGGGTGGTCGCCGGTGTCCTGCCTGATAATAAAGAGCAGGAAATAGTGAGGTTGCAGCGCCAGGGCAAGATCGTGGCGATGGTCGGCGACGGCATCAACGACGCGCCTGCCCTCGCCCGCGCCGATGTCGGGATTGCCATGGGGACCGGCATCGATGTGGCGGTCGAATCGGCCGATATTGTCCTGATGAGCGGCCATCTGTCCGGTGTCTGCCGGGCAATCGGGCTCAGCCGGGCAACCTTGCGCAATATCCGGCAGAATCTTTTCTGGGCCTTTGCTTTTAATATCGTAGGGATACCGGTCGCGGCGGGAGTTCTTGCCATCTTCGGCGGACCGACGCTCAACCCGATGCTGGCCGGTGCGGCGATGGCGCTCAGCTCGGTAACCGTTGTCAGTAATGGTCTGCGTCTGCGGTTCTATCGGCCGGAGGTGTAAGTTAGGCGTTTGCTCAGGCCTGCCTTGATAAGGCAATCCCCCCTGTGATAGAGTTATACAGGAACTTTAGCGATCTCTGTCCCGTTCGTTGTCCGGGATATGGCCTTGTATTCCCCAAGGTGATCGCCTTGAAACGACGCCAACTCGTTATTTTTCTTTGGCGCAGCCGGACTCTCGGGCAAAGGAATCATTCGTGCCGCCGCGGCCAGAAAGCTGTTTGTCATCGGAGTAGATGCCGATCAGGATCATATGGCCAAGGGATATGTGCTCACCAGTGTCGTCAAACGGCTTGACACGGCTACGTTTATCTAAGGGACTCGGAAAATGTTCATAGTCAGGTCAATATGAATAACCAGCAATCATCGCCGCCCGCCCCGCTGCATGTCGGTTTCTGGCAGAGCATGCGGGTGAGGATCGCTTTCGGGATTCTTGTCATCCTGGCATTTGTCCTGTTGCTTTTCGGGCAACTGGCCATCACCGGGCAACGCGGGAGAATGATGGATCAGATGCGGAGCTACGGGACGGAAACCGCTGGCTTTGTCGCCCAGATAAGCGTTGTCCCGCTGCAGAAGTTCAGCATCTACCAGCTTGAAAATTATGTTCAGCAGCTCGAACGGGGGCAGCTCGTCGCCTTCTGCGAGATTTACGACAACCTGGGCAGTCCCCTCGGCCACAGTACCAAGAGTGCAGCAATCAATCGGGGGAAGGGCGATGAAGAGAGAAATGAAGAAGCTGAAGTTATGGTGTTTTCCGCCCCCATTGTCGACAACGGCACCACCTTGGGCCGGGTTGAGCTGGGCATCAATCTGCTGCCGGTCCTGTCCCATATCGATCGGACATCGTTGTACATCGCCATTGGCTTTTGTCTGCAGCTGGTGATTATCGGCGTTGCCGTCGGTCTGTTTCTGCACAGGAATCTGGTGGCGCCGGTGGTGCGGTTGTCCGAGACGACCAGTGCGATTGCCGCCGGACAGTTTGTTACCTCCGATCAGGCCAGGCGGCCGGACGAGATCGGCGGGCTGGCCAAATCGATCAACGTCATGAGCGGCAATCTCCAGGAATCCTACCGGAATCTGGAGCTGAGGGTGGAGAAGCGCACGGCGGAGCTGCAGGCGGCGAAAGAGAGTGCGGAAAAGATGAACCGCCATCTGGAAATCGTCAGTGCCGAGGTCGAGGCTCTGCTCAACAACTCACCGGTCGGCATTTTTTTTATGACCGCCGACCGCATCATTCAACGGGTGAATCTGGAATGCTGCAGAATCTCCGGATACGGCGCGCAGGAATTGATCGGTGAGGCTATTCATCTCCTCTTTCCCGATAAGGACCTGATTGAAGAGAGGATCGAGAAAATTTCCACCGCCCGGCAGTCGGAGGGATTCGGCTACGCCACCGTGAAACTTCGGAAAAAGGATGGGAATTTTATCCAATGCTCCATGCGCGGCCGGTTGACCACGCTTGAAAGCGGGGCGAGCGGAGTGGTCCTCAGCATGGAGGATATTACCGCCCGGTTGATGATGGAGGCGGAACTGCTGAAAATCAGCAAACTCGAGTCGATTGGCGTGCTTGCCGGAGGGATCGCCCATGATTTCAACAATATTCTGGTCTCCGTCATCGGCAATATCGCCCTGGTGGAAAGAATGATCGGCCCGGACGCCAAGTTCGGCGAATTGCTTGCCGACGCCAAGGATGCATCCCTACGGGCCAAGGACCTTACCTTCAAGCTGTTGACTTTCGCCAAAGGGGGCGACCCGGTCAGGAAAGTCGAGATGCTGCCCGATATACTGAGAGAATCGGTGTCGTTTATGCTTTCAGGCAGTAATGTCAAATGTGTATACGATATCGAAGAGGGTCTCTGGGCGGCCCATATGGATAAAGGCCAGATCAATCAGGTCGTGGAGAACCTGGTCCAAAATAGTTCCCAGGCCATGCCGGCCGGCGGGACAATTACCTTGACCTGCCGAAACAGAGAGCTGGCGGATGAAGAAATGGTGGGCCTTTCCGGCGGCAGGTATGTGCAGCTGGCCATCGCCGATACCGGTTGCGGCATCAAGCCTGAAAATATCGCCAATATTTTCGACCCCTATTTTTCCACCAGGCAAAAAGGCAGCATTAAGGGCAGCGGACTAGGTCTTTCCATCGTTCGCTCGATCATCGCCAAGCATGGCGGAACCATCGGCGTAGAGTCCGAGCCGGGCCGGGGAACAACCTTCACCCTCTATCTGCCGGCTGCATCGCAACAGCAGTATTCTGCCCTGGCCGGGGGGCGGGAAGCGATCCTGCCTTCCGGCAAGGGCAGGATTCTGCTCATGGACGATGAGGAAACCATTCATATGGTCGTCGGCCAGATGCTCTCGTTTATCGGTTACGAATGTCTGCATGCCTATGACGGGGAAGAGGCGATCGCCATCTATCAAAACCAGCTGCAAAACAATACTCCGGTAGATGCCGTAATTATGGACCTCACCGTTCCCGGCGGGATGGGGGGAGCGGCGGCGGTGAAGAAACTCAAAGCCCTCGACCCTGGTGCAAAAGCCATTGTCTCCAGCGGCTATTCCGACGATCCGGTGGTGCAGAACTACCGGGCGGAAGGATTTGCGCATGTAATTTCCAAACCGTATCAAATCCTTGACCTGTCGCGGGTGCTGGCGGAAACCATAAAGAAATAGGGGCGATTGGTCCGATTTGGCGAAAGTTCCGATCCCTCCGTTGCGGCGTAGAAAAGTTATTTATGGGGAAAATGCTTGACGTCGGCTGTGATTTATCGTACAAAAAATGTACTCATTTATTGTATACATTGATGCGGCTAAATAAAAATTATATCCATTCAGCTCTATGGACAAAGTCCCCCCTCCCCTTGCGGGAG
>CAYTVF010000124.1:0-12595 GCA_964441345.1 uncultured Desulfopila sp.
GCGATGAAAAACTGCAGTTCCCGATGATCAACAACCTCGGCAACGAGGTCTGGAAATGTAAAGAGGCCAAACAGACCGTCGGCGATGCCCCGATTCTGGGAGATCCGGAAAAACGGGGAATCATGATGGAGGCCATCGGCGCCGTTTCCTATCTGCTCAGCGGTTCCAACGTTCTTTTTATGCGTCATCCCGAGGCAATCAGGATGGCCAAGGAATTCATCAATGCCCTGGCTGACGGCGGTTCTCTGCAAAAATCCGCTCCCATCGCCAAGGTTCTCGCCGATGTAAGTATCGATTTTGCCGCGCTTGCGCCCAAGCCCGATCTAACCATCGCTGAAGAAGAGAAAAAAGCCGCTCCGGTCAAGAAAGAAGCCCCCGCGGCACCTGCCGCCGCTGCCCCGGCAGCCAAACCGGCAGCACCCGCGGCACCTGCCGCCGCAGTAAAAGCTGAAGTGGGGCCCGCACCTGCCGCAGCCGTAGATCCGGCCGCGGAGGCCAAGGCCGCGGCGGAGGCAAAGGCCAAGGCCGAGGCGAAAGCCGCAGCCGATGTCAAAGCCAAAGCCGACGCGGAAGCAAAAGCCAAGGCCGATGCCGAAGCCAGCGCCAAAGCCGATGCGGCAGCGAAGGCCAAAGCCGCCGAGGACGCCATCAAGGCCGAAGCAGCCCAGCGGGAAGAGGACGAGAAGGCCCTGAAACGTCTCAGAGCCCAGGCGCGCCAGGCCGCGGCCGAAGCGGCATCAACCCAGCCGGCTGCCGAAATGGCGATGACCGCGGATTCGGTTCAAAAAACGCAGCAAGAAAAGATCCTCGATATGCTGGATAGATTCCATCGGCGGAATAGGTAGGGAGAGAGAATCCATCTGTAAAAATATCTATAAAAATATCTGTAAAAATATATACGATGTGTCGCTCTTGAGATATTTGATAATCTCAAAAACTCTTTGAGGAGGAACCTCGATATGGCAGAAGTAACCACAAAAGTAGAAAAAGTTGCCAAACTTGCTGATCCGATGGAAGCATCGATTGAGCCGTCGACCCAGGAGATGATCCGCCGGGCGCAGAAACTGGGCATCGAAACCGTTTTCGATCGCGCCGTCACCATGAAACCCTGCGCCATCGGCCTCCAGGGCATCTGCTGTAAAAACTGTGCAATGGGCCCCTGCCGTCTGCCGCTGCCCAAAGATGGAATTCAGGGTGAAGATACCCGTAAAGGTTTGTGCGGTGCGACCGCAAATACCATTTGTGCACGAAACTTCCTGCGCATGATCGCGGCCGGCGCCGCTGCCCACTCCGATCATGGCCGAGCCGTGGCCGAAACCTTTATGGCTGCCGCCAAGAAACAGACCAATGACTATAAGATTAAAGATCCAGCCAAACTGATTCAGATCGCTCCGTACTTCGGCATTGCCACCACCGTTGAGGAAAACGGTGTGGTAAAAGATAGAGATATCAATGAGATTGCTGTAGGCGTTGCAGAAAAAGCCTTGCAGGAATGGGGTAAAACGTCGGGAACTCTCGCTTACCTGAAGAGGGCACCGCAGCCGCTGCAGGACAAATGGCTGGCAGAGGGTGTCTTACCCCGCAATATCGATAGAGAAATCGTCGAGTGTATGCATCGGACCCATATGGGCGTCGATCAGGACTATAAAAACCTGATGAAGCAGGGCACTCGTGCTTCTCTGGCCGATGGTTGGGGTGGGGCAATGATTGCCACCGATCTCCAGGATGTTATGTTCGGCAGCCCGACGCCTCTGCAGTCCGAAGCCAATCTCGGGGTGATGAAGGAAGACCATGTCAATATCATCGTCCACGGGCATGAGCCGTTGCTCTCGGAAATGATCGTTGCCGCTGCGCAATCCCAGGAAATGGTCGACTACGCCAAATCAAAAGGCGCCAAGGGCATACAGCTCGGCGGCATCTGCTGTACCGCCAACGAGATTCTTCAGCGCCATGGCGTGCCGCCGGTAGGCACCTTCCTCCAGCAGGAACTCGCCATCATTACCGGCGCCTGCGATGCGATGGTCGTAGACGTTCAATGTATTTTCCAGAACCTCGCCAACGTAGCAAAGTGCTTCCACACCAAGCTCATCACCACCCATCCCATTGCCAAGATTGAACAGGATAATGTGGTTCATATTGAGTTTGACGAGCATCACGCGATGGAAGATGCCATCCGGATCGTTAAGATCGGTATCGATAACTTCCAGAAACGTGGCGTCGATGTCATGATTCCGCGGCACAAATCATCACAGATTGCCGGTTTTGGCGTTGAGTCGATCCGGTATCACCTGGGCGGCAGTTTCCGCGGTGATTATTTCACCTTGAACGACAATATCATCAACGGCCGTATCCGCGGCATCGCCGGTGTTGTCGGCTGTAATAACGCCCGCACCAAGCACAATGAAGAGCACATCACCCTTATCAAGGAACTGATCAAGAATGATGTCATCGTCTTGACCACCGGCTGCAGCGCCATCGCCTGCGGTATCCATGGCCTGCTCACCCCGGAATCGGCAGCGGTTCATTGTGGTCCAGGGCTTGCCGAGGTCTGTGAGACCGTCGGTATTCCGCCTGTCCTCCATCTCGGTTCATGCGTCGATAACAGCCGTATACTCCTGGCTGCTACCGAGGTTGTTAAAGCCGGCGGACTTGGCAAAGACATCTGTGACCTGCCTGCTGCCGGCAGTGCCCCCGAGTGGATGAGCGAGAAAGCGATTGCCATTGGCCAATACTTTGTCGCTTCCGGTGTATACACCGTTTTCGGCTATCATATGCCGCTTGAGGGAGCCCCGGTATTCAAGGACTACCTCTACAAGGAAATGGAAAAAATGTATGGCGGTAAATGGGATTGCGAACCCGATCCGATCAAGCATGCCCATAAGATGATTGCCCATATTGACAAGAAACGTAAGGAACTTGGCATCGACAAGGCTCGTGACAGGGTGCTTATGGATATGGCTGACAGACAAGCCCTTGGAATGGAATAATCTCACTGGAACGAACACGATATTACTAATCCATAATAAAGGAGTAAAGCATGTCAAGATTAGTAGCATTTGCAGCTATACAGGGCGGTTATAAGGTTGTATCCCAGGTGGAGGGAGAGCTGGAAAAAGCTCTTCAGACCTATGACGCCGCCACCAAAATAGGATTTCCCAATACTGCGTACTATCTTCCGGTCATTTATTCTCTCACCGGCATGAAATGTGAGACCCTGGAAGATCTGAAGAAGCCGATGCAGTTTGCCCGCGGCCTTCTGCCGCCCCATATTAAAGGCAGCAACCATCTGCCCTACCTCGGACCGCTTCTCGATGCCGGTATGGCCGGTATCTTCGCCTACGAGATTAAAGAGGCCCTGCGTATCCTGCGTCAACCGGATTTTTATGTGGACACCGAAGATCCGGATATCGATGCCGGCAAGATCTGGGTCGGTCCCGCCAATGACATTATTCTCCGGAAGCGCGGTGTCGAATTCGTTGACGGATCGGCCCCCGGTTTTGCGGCTATTGTCGGAGCGGCACCAAATCCGGAGATCGCCAAAATGATCGTCGAGGACTACCAGAAGAAAAACCTCTATATCTTCTGCGCCGCCAACCATAATGGCAAGACCGTCATCGAGCAGCTTCTTGAGGCCGGAGTGCAGATCGGGTGGAATACCCGTATCGTCCCCTTCGGACCTGACATCTCCTCGGCCGTCTTCGCCCTTGGTTTCGCCAACCGTGCCGCCATGGCTTTCGGCGGGGTACAGCCGGGCGATTATCGCAGAATGCTGATGTACAATAAGAACCGTATCTTCGCTTTCGTCAACGCTCTTGGCGATGTCGGTACCGAGTGGGCCGTTGCCGCCGCCGGTTGTGTCAACTGGGGCTTCCCGACGCTTGCCGATACCGATATTCCGGAGATCCTGCCGACCGGTATCTGCACCTACGAGCATGTTGTCGCCAATGTGCCGCATAACGAAATCTGTCAGAAATCTGTTGAGGTTCGCGGCCTGAAGATCAATGTAACGCACATCGACATTCCCTGCTCCTTTGGCCCGGCGTTTGAGGGTGAGCGGGTACGTGGCGGCGATCTTTACGGACAAATGGGTGGTGGTAAGACCCAGTGTACCGAGCTGGTTAAAATGGCTCAAATGGGTGAGATCGAAGACGGCAAGGTCATCGTTGTCGGTAAAGATCTCAAGGATATGAAGGAAGGGGACACTCTGCCTCTCGGTATCTTTGTGCAGATTGCCGGCCGCGAGTTCCAGCCTGACTTTGAGCCGATCTTGGAGCGTCAGATTCACCATTTGATCAACTACACTCAAGGTATTATGCATATTGGCCAGCGTGATATTTCTTGGGTCCGTATAAGCAAGGCCGCTGTTGAAAAAGGCTTCACCTTGAAGGATATCGGTGTTGTACTGCATGCCAAGTTCCACCAGGATTTCAAGAAGATCGTCGATAAGGTCCAGGTAACTCTGTTCACCAATAAAGCAGATGTCGACAAACTGACAGCTACCGCCCGGGCCGAATACAAGACCCGTGACGAGCGTGTTGACAAGATGACCGATGAGGATGTCGATACTTTCTATTCCTGCAGCCTTTGTCAGTCTTTCGCGCCGAGCCACGTATGTACGGTAAGTCCGGAGCGTACCGGTCTCTGCGGTGCCTATAACTGGATGGACTGCAAGGCCTCCTTTGAGATCAACCCGACCGGCCCCAACCAACCGGTCAAGAAGGGCAAGATCCTTGATCCGCTTCTCGGCCGTTTCGAAGGTGTAGACGAGTTCATCAAGGGTGCCTCTAAGGGGGCAATCGACACCTACAATTTCTACTCGATGTGTCAGGCTCCAATGACCACCTGTGGTTGCTGCGAATGTATCGCCGCCGTGCTCCCGGCCTGTAACGGCATTATGACCGTCGGTCGCGATTACACCGGTGAGACTCCTTCCGGCATGAAGTTTACCACGCTGGCCGGTGTTATGGGTGGTGGTGCTTCCTCGCCTGGTTTTGTCGGCCATTCCAAGTTCAACATTACCCAAGGGAAATTCATCCTTGGCGATGGCGGCTTGCTCAGGATGGTATGGATGCCGAAAGTCGTCAAGGATGAGATCCGCGATCGACTGAATGCCAGAGGAGCAGCAATGGGTGTCGAGAATTTCGTCGATATGATTGCCGATGAAACTGTCGGCATCACGGAAGACGAGATTTTGCCATGGCTTCAGGAGAAAGGGCATCCTGCCCTCAGCATGCCTCCGATCATGGGCTAATTAATCAGCAAGGGGCAGGGTTTCAGTGCTGATTGAAGCCTTGCCCAACAGGCTGTGAAATATACATATAAGGAGACAATTCAAATGGCGTTAACAGGAATACAAATCTTCAAACTCCTGCCAAAGACCAACTGCAAGGAGTGCGGGGTGCCTACTTGCCTTGCTTTTGCTATGAATCTCGCTTCAGGAAAGGCCGAACTGGATGCCTGTCCGTACGTATCCGATGATGCCAGGGCCCAGCTGGCCGAGGCCTCGGCTCCGCCGATCCGCCCGGTAGCCATTGGCAAAGGTGTCCGCGCCACCAAGACCGGTGGTGAGACCGTACTTTACCGGCATGAGAAAACCTTTTTTAATCCGACTATTTTTGCCGGCACCATTACCTCCGATACCGCCGTGGCGGTGGTCGAGGGCAAACTCAAATCCTGGAACGCGCTGCAGTATGAGCGTGTCGGGCTGAACCTGCGTCCGGAACTGGTGGCTTTGAAAGATGTCAACGGCGACGGCGTTGCTTTTGCGACTCTGGCAAAACTCATCGCCGAGACCTCCGAGTTCAATCTCATCCTGATGAGCGAGAATGCGGAAATCATCAGCGGTGGCGTGAAGGTGGCCGGCTTTAAAAGGCCCTTGATCTATGCCGCAACCGCCGCCAATGTCGATGCCTTCGGCAAAATCGCCCTGGACAATAACCTGCCCCTGGTGGTCAAGGCCGATTCCGTCGACGGACTCATTGCTCTCACCGACAAACTGGTCGGCATGGGCCTCAAGGATCTGGTGCTCGATCCTAGTTCACGAGAAGTGAAGCAGGCCCTGGAAGATCAGGTCGCCATCCGTCGTGCGGCACTCAAGGCCGGCAATCGTTCGCTTGGTTTCCCGACTATCGCCTTCCCCTGCGAGATGGCGTCCAATATCGCCATGGAAGGCCTCGTTGCCAGTATGTTCGTGGCCAAATACGGCGGAATCGTGGTTATGTCCGATC
The DNA here is from genome assembly GCA_964441345.1 of uncultured Desulfopila sp. Taxonomy (GTDB): domain Bacteria; phylum Desulfobacterota; class Desulfobulbia; order Desulfobulbales; family Desulfocapsaceae; genus Desulforhopalus_A. The sequence goes on from CAYTVF010000124.1 coordinate 6,228, forward strand.
TGACCACCGAGGTGATCTTCCCGTTGCTGCTCGAACGGCTGAATATCTACACCGATCCGCAGCGGCCGATGACGGTAACCGAAGGGATTTTCGAGATCGGTGCGCCGAACGAGAATTCGCCGGTACTGGTTACGTCCAACTTTGCTCTGACCTACTTTATCGTCTCCGGTGAAATCGAGGCAAGCAAAGTACCTTCCTGGCTGCTTATCAAGGATACCGAAGGTCTCTCGGTCCTCACCGCCTGGGCTGCCGGTAAGTTCGGCGGCGATGATGTGGGGCTGTTTGTCAAAAAGAGCGGGATCATGGATAAAGTCAAGCATACTGAACTCATCATTCCCGGCTATGCAGCTGCTATCGCCGGCGATGTCGAGGAAGAGCTGCCCGGCTGGACCATTACCGTTGGTCCGCGTGAGGCCGCCCACCTTGCCGGGTTCTTGAAGAGCAAATAATCCCGGAGAAAGAGGATCCCGGCTTTTTGCATTTTTTGTTCATCTGGAAAAAGCCGGGAAATCATTTCTTTCGCGATGCGATGGTGCAGTGATTGATAACAGTAACAGTTTGATACTCTCATTTATTTAGACAAAGGAGAAAAACATGATTCTTTTTGGCGAAAGCCTTAATGTCATTTCCAAAGTAATCGGAAAGGCATATAGAGAGCGCGATTCAAAACCGATCCAGGAAGAAGCGCTAGAACAGCAAAAGCTCGGCATGGACTATATCGACATCAACCTCGGCCCGGCCAAAAAAGACGGTCATGAGTTGATGCCGTGGGTTGTTCGGGTTGTTCAGGAGGTTGTGCCCAATATGCCGCTGCTGCTCGACACCTCGAACATCGCGGCAATCGAGGAAGGTCTGAAGGTAATCAGGCCGGCCAGCAAGCCGCATATCGTCAACTCGATCATGGCCCGCCCCGAGCGATACACGGTAATGCTGCCGATGGCCGCCAAGTATGAAGCCGATATCGTTGCCCTGATGTGGGGACCTGACGGGCTGCCGCGTGATGAGAATGAGCGCGCCGCCCTTGCCGTCGAACTGATCTATGCCGCCAACGAAGCCGGCATTCCCAACGAGAAAATCTGGGTGGACGGTATCGTCACTCCGGTAAATATTCAACAGGCCCAGTGTGTCTCCCTGATGACCTTCCAGATGATGCTGGAAGACATCGCTCCGGGTGCCAAGTCCACCTGTGGATTGTCCAATATCTCCAATGGTCCGCCAGTTCATCTCCGGCCGATCATCAACACCACCTATATGATCATGCTGGGACGCAATGGCATGCAGGCGGTTATCTCCGATCCGCTCGACACCACCCTGACGGCAGTCGCCAAAGGCAAGCGTCCGGACATCGTCGAGGTGGTTTACCAGGCAATGGACGGCACCGCACCTCCTCTCTCCAGTCTGTCGAAAGAATTGGCCGACTATGTGAAAACCGTACGGGTTATCACCGGCGAGAGTCTCTTCTCCGATTCCTATCTGGATATCTGAGAGCGCACCTGTTGCAGGGCAAAGCTCCATCCTTTCGGGGGTGGGGCTTTTTTTTTCGGCAGATGATGGTTACACATTTGATGAGTCAAGGGCAGGAGAAGAGTGTTGAATTCCACAGAACAGAGAGATGACATGACTGAAAATGAAAAAATTACAGGGTGGGTGTATGTCTTTGTCTGCGATCCGGAAAAGGATGAAAGCTTTCTCGGGCTGTACGATGGCGAAAAAGATGTCCACTTCATTCCGGCCTTCCGGTCGAAGGAGGAGGCCAACGATTGTTTTCTGAACCTGCCTCGGGAGAAAGGGAGAAAATACGAACTCCAGGCCATCCATATAGAAGAGCTGTATGAAGCGGCAGCCCAAAACAACTTCGCCGTGGCCTTGGTCGACCAGGATGGGAAGGTTATCAAGGAGCAGTAGGCCAGGCGGTTTGCTGCTCCGGAACACAGGTTTTCCCGGAGGGGAGTATTCAATTCAATTGGAAGGAGATTTTCCGACGTGAGCTTAAAAATTGCAATTGGCGGCAAAGGCGGAGTAGGCAAGACCACTGTAACTGCACTTCTGGCGCGCTGTCTGGCCACCGATAAAAATAACAAGGTAATTGCCATCGATGCCGATCCGGTGGCAAACCTGGCCGCCGGGCTGGGAATTCCCGAGGATCAACCGATCACTCCGATCTCCCAGCTGACCGAGCTCATAGCCGAAAGGACGGGGGCGAAGCCCGGCACCATGGGCGGCTTCTTCACCCTCAATCCAAAGGTGGACGATATTCCCGATCGATTTTCGCGGGAAAGGGATGGCGTCAAGCTGCTGGTTATGGGCACGGTGCAGAGCGGCGGCTCCGGTTGTATCTGCCCGGAAAGCACCATCCTCAAGGCATTGATGAACCATCTGGTGCTGTTTCGCGATGACATTGTCATCATGGACATGGAGGCGGGAGTCGAACATCTCGGCCGGGCGACCTCGGCTTCGGTCGATGCGCTTATCATCGTGGTCAATCCCGGGGCGAGAAGCCGGACCGCCGCCGACAAGATTAGAAAACTTGGCAGGGATATCGGCATAAAGAAAATCATCGTCCTCGGCAACCGGGTCAAAGGCGAGGAAGACCGGGAACTGATCCGCAGTTCTTTAGCCGATTATGAGATCCTCGGCTATCTCCCCGAGCAGGAGGAGATCGTCGCCGCCGATCGGGGGGCGCGAAGAGCCTTCGAGGATATCCGTGACGCTCCGCAGGAGTTGTTCGATATCGTCGGACAATTGACGGCAATGAAAAAATAGCCGCCCCGCCGATTGACTCTTCTCCAGCCGCCGTCGTTCCGATAAAAGGAAAAGCCGATTCCGCCGAAATAGGGTGGAAGCGGCTTTTCCTTTTCTCTTTTGTTTTTGTAATTCGCCAGCCTCGGGCTTTCTTCGTGTCTCCTCCTGGCCAATTCCCTCTGTAACACACTGCTTTTGTGATGGGCAATATGCCATATTTGTCTTGACAATGCCACACCGTGGTATGATATTATCGTTGGTGTAGGAATTATTCTCAAAAATCTTTGTCTCGCCGAAGTTCCACGGTTAACCCATTACTACCCCAGGAGATGCCATGTCAAAAACACTTGAACTTATAAAGCCGGAAGATCTGACCATGTGCGAATCAACCGCCCAAATGATTACCAAGGCCAGAGTGGATGGGGTTGAGCTCTTTTTCGATCGGGCCAGTGCCATGAAGCCATGCCCCATCGGCGAACAGTCCGCCTGCTGTAAACATTGCGCCATGGGCCCTTGCCGGATGAATGTTAACAGTCCGTATGATAAGGTCGGCGTGTGCGGGGCGACCATCGATACCATTGTCGCCCGGAATTTCGGGCGAATGGTGGCGGCGGGAACCGCCGCCCACACCGATCATGGCATGGCGATGCTCGAACTCTTCCGCGATGTCATCAACGGCAAGGTCAAAGATTTCTCGATCAAGGACCCCATCAAGCTCTTCGAGGTCGCGGAAGCCCTTGATATTCCCACCGAGGGGCGGGATCTCAAGTCGGTAGCCATGGACCTCTATCATGAACTGGAGAGAACGTATACCCAGGTCGAAGGGGAGATTCCGATGGTGAAAAGGGTTCCGCCGAAAACCCTTGAACTGTGGCGGGCTGCAGGAATAGTGCCGCGCGGGGCGATGCGGGAAATTATGGAACTGATGCACCGGACCGCCATGGGGGTCGATCAGGACTATGTAAATCTCACCAAACAGATATCGCGCACCGCTCTCGCCGATGGCTGGGGCGGCTCCATGGTATCGACCGATATCTCCGACATCCTGTTCGGAACACCGACGCCCGTCGTGGTGGAGGTTGACATGGGGGTGCTGAAGGAAGATCAGGTCAATATCATCGTGCACGGTCACGAACCCATTCTGCTCGAAGCCATGATCCTCTCCGCCGCCGATCCGACCCTGCAGGAGATGGCGAAAAATGGTGGCGCCAAGGGGATCAATCTTGTCGGTATGTGCTGCTCGGGGCTCGATGTCATGTCGCGGCATGGTCTGCCCCATGCCGGCAACTTCTCCAGCACCGAGGCGGTTCTGGTCACCGGCGCCATCGATGCCATGACGGTCGATATCCAGTGTATCAAGCAGGATTTGAAAAAGGTGGCTGATTTCTATGATACCCCGTTCATTACCACCAATTACCGAGCAAAGATCGAGGGGGCGACGCACATCCAGCTGGATGAGCGCGAGCCTTTGAAATGTGCCGACGAGATCATCATCAAGGCGATCACCAGATTCAAGACCCGTAAACAACCTCTGCACATACCGCGGAAAACTGCCCGCGGCGTGCATGGCTTCAGCGTCGAGTATATCAAATACATGCTGGGCGGTGCTTTCCGCGGCAGTTTCACCCCCTTAAACGAAAACATCATCAACGGTCGGATCCGCGGGGTGGCCGGTGTTGTCGGCTGCACCAATCCCCGTTCCAAGCATGACTATTCCCACGTCGAGCTGGTCAAGGAGCTGATTAAAAACGATGTCCTCGTGCTGCAGACCGGTTGCTCGCAGATGGCCCTGGCCAAAGCGGGCCTCACCGGCCCCGGGGCCGCCGCCCTGGCGGGTTCCGGTCTTGCCGAAGTCTGCGAGACCGTCGGCATGCCACCGGTTCTTGGTCTGGGGGCCTGTGTCGACAACAGCAGGATACTGCTGGCCGCCTCGGAAATGGTCAGAATCGGCGGTCTGGGAGATTCCCTGGCCAGTCTGCCGGCAGCCGGTTGCGCGCCGGAGTGGATGAGTGAAAAAGCGATTGCCATCGGCCAATATTTTGTCGCCTCCGGGGTGTATGTCGTGTTTGGCCATACTTTCCCGGTAACCAAAGGCACCAAGTTTGAAAAGCTTCTCTTTGAGGATCTTGAAAAGCTTGGGTTCGGCAAATGGGGCTTCGCCGATAATCCCAAAGAAATGGCGCGAATGATGATTGCCCATATCGATAAGAAGAGGAAGGAACTTGGCATCGACAAAACGCGTGATCGGGTTCTCCTGGATATGGCCGACCGCCGATCCCTTGATGCAACGGCGTGAAGTGTGATAAAGTGTGATATTCCGAGAGTAAACAAAAGAGGGAGACGGGGGGAAGACAAAGATCCCCGTTTCCCTCTTGCTGCGGTGCCGAATTTTATCATTACCGGCGAGGAGGACAGCATGGCCCTTTTTAACGGCAGGTACAGGTGGGATGGGACCAAAAAGGATAATCTGGAGCCTATCGCCTGGTTTCCCGGCTGCTATGATGTGAAAATCCTTGATTGTTCGCTTTCGCCGGGTAAAGTACAGCTGCTGAAACCTTATATCTGTCTGTATGCAAGGACCGGCGAGGGACAGTCCATTTCGGCAAATCCGGAAAAATTTGCCAAACGGATCTGCCACGATTTCTCCCTGGAGATTGAGCGGGTGCTGTGGGTTGAGGACCTCCTGACCGAAAAGGATCGCTACGAGGTCGCCTTGTTCACCTTGACGGGTAAAATGGGGAACAATCATTTTTATCGGGTCGAAAAGAGGCAGGCTCTGGCCGGTGAGGTGAAGATGATTGAAAAACTGGAGGAACTCGCTTGAAGACCCCGCAGTCCCGCGTATTTGCTGAGACGTACCAGGGATATCTGCAGGAAATCGCGGAAATCGATTTTCTCTCCCGGGCCGGTGTTCTCGGGGTTGCCGCGGAAAATGGGGCGCTTCTCATCCCGCTCTTCGATAAGGTCTACACGTTTACCCGGGAGGGTATTACACCACCCGGCGGGGAGCGGCTGACTCCGGCGGTGCAGGTGATGATCTGCAAGTACATCCTTTCCTGTCCGGCCGAGCTCCCGGCTGAGATGGGCGAGCTCGTGACATACCGCGAGTTCAAAGACTCCGGGCCGCTCACTTCATATTTCACCACCAATACCAATAAAACCTTGGAGGCCGCCTTCTCCGGGAATATCCAGGGGTTGCTGGCCAGAGCAATAGCCGTCGGCGGCAGGGTCGTCTCCTCGGAAATCTACGATCTCGCGCTGCAGTTTCATGCCTTTCCGCGTATTCCGGTATACCTCAACTTCAACGATCGCGACGACACCTTCCCCGCGACATGTTCCGTCCTCTACCGATCTTCGGCGGCGCTCTACCTGGATATGGAGTGTCTGGCCATGACCGGCACTCTCCTGACCGGCAAACTGATCGGTTCCGGCACTTCCCGTTCCTTGACGTGAAACCTTCCCGGATGGGAAGAAAAAGATGGCAAACGCTTGCACGCTGTTGGATTTTTATGCAAAACGGACGTATAATTGAATTGACATTTCGTTGGAGCACAAACCGTTAACAAAATGCAAAGGAGACCGATTATGCCAACTCAACATTGTCCGGGGTTTGAAAGCAACAAAGC
>CAYTVF010000125.1:0-7629 GCA_964441345.1 uncultured Desulfopila sp.
ACGATGGCGTCGTCGACGAGCAGGCCGATGGCCAGCACCAGGCCGAACATGGTCATGGTGTTGATCGAGTAGCCGAACACCGCCATGACCCCGAAGGTGCCGAGCAAGACCACCGGCACGGCGATGGTCGGGATGAGGGTGGCCCGGAAATTCTGGAGGAAAAGATACATGACCAGAAAGACCAGGATGATCGCCTCGATCAGGGTCTTGACCACCTCCTTGATCGAGATCTTGATAAACGTGGTGGTGTCGTAGGGATAGACTACCTCGACCCCGGCCGGGAAATAGGGCGCGAGCTCGGCTATCTTGGCCTTGACCGCATCCGCCGTGGCCAGGGCATTGGCCCCGGTGGCGAGCATGATGGCCATGCCGGCGGCCGGCTGGTTATTGAAGGTGTTGAGCGTCGTGTAATTCTCGGCGCCGATCTCGACCCTCGCGACATCCTTCAGACGGATCTGGGCGCCGCCCTGTTTCACTTTTAGGAGGATCTCGGCGAATTCCTCCGGCGAATTCATCATGGTCCGGGCCATCATCGTCGCGCTCACCTGCTGGCCGGCGACCGACGGCACCCCGCCGAGATTGCCGACGGCGACCTGGTGGTTCTGGGCCCTGATCGCGGCCGCCACATCGCTCGGGGTGAGCTGGAAGCTGTTGAGCTTGTTCGGATCGAGCCAGATCCGCATGGCGTACTGACTGCCGAAAACCTGGATGCTGCCCACGCCCGGCGTCCGGCTGAGGGGATCGCGGAGGGTGGTGACCATGAAGTCGCCCAGATCGAAATTGGCCATGCTGCCGTCTGTTGAGATGAGGCCGACGATCATCAGGAAGGTCGAATTCGATTTATTGACCTGGATGCCTTCCTGCTGCACCTCCTGGGGCAGCAGGGCCATCGACTGCTGGAGCTTGTTCTGGACCTGGACCTGGGCGATGTCGGCGTTGGTGCCGGCATCGAAGGTCATGGTGATGGTCACATTGCCGGTCGAGGAGCTCTCCGACTTCATGTAGAGGAAGTTGTCGAGGCCGGTCATGCTCTGCTCGATGATCTGGGTGACACTGTTCTCGATGGTCTGCGCCGATGCCCCGGGATATTTGGTGGTGATGCGCACCGACGGCGGGGCGATCTCCGGATACTGGGAGATGGGCAGCTTGATGACCGAGAGAGCCCCCGCCAGCATGATGACAATGGCGATAACCCAGGCAAAAATGGGGCGATCGATAAAAAATCTAGCCATGATTTATTCCGCCTTTTCCTTGTTCGCAGGACTCTGTTGGGCCGGAGCTGCCGAAGCCGCCTGGGCTGGTGTACCGGCCTGGGCCGCGGCAACTTTCACCGGCGCGCCAGGTTTGATTTTCTGCAGACCGGCGACGATCAGCCGGTCGCCATCGGCGAGGCCTTTCGTCACCATGATTTTATCGCCCAGATTCTGGCCGGTTTCGACTGGCCGGGCTTCGACCGTGGACTGGTCGCTGACCAGCATGACCATGGCCTGGCCGCGGTTATTGCGGACAATTGCGGCCTGCGGCACCAGGATCGTGGTCAGGGGCCGGCTCGAGGTCAGCCGGGCGCGGACGAACAACCCCGGCAGCAATTCGTGGCGCGGATTGCCGATCATCGCCCGGATGGTCACCGTGCCGGTCGACTGGTCGACCGTGACATCGGAAAACTCGAGGACGCCGGTCTCGCTATATTCCGATTTATCTTCGAGGATGACCTTAACCTCGGTTTTCGGGTGTTCGTCGCCCGAAGCCCGGTCGGCCAGCAGCTTTTTCTTTAACTGGAGGAGTTCGCCGGCCGACTGACTGACATCGACATAGAGGCGGTCGAGCTGCTGGATGGTGGCCAGGGCGGTACCCTGCTGGGCGGTGACCAGGGCTCCCTCCGAGACCTGCGATTTGCCGATGCGCCCGCCGATCGGGGCGGTCACCCGGGTGTAGTCGAGGTTGATTCTGGCATTCTGCACCGCCGCTTTGGCGGCGGCCACCTCGGCCACGGCCTGCTTCCAGCTCGCCTCGGCGTCGATCTGTTCCTGCTCGCTCACCGCCTTGGTGCGGACCAGGGTCCGGTAGCGGGTGGCCTTCAGCCCGGCCGAATACTCCATGGCCTCGCTCCTGGCCAAAGCCGCCTCGGCGCTGGCAAAGGCGGCCTGGTAGGTCGCCGGATCGATCTGATAGAGGAGTTCCCCGGCCTTCACCTCGCTGCCTTCGGTGAACAGCCGTTTCTGGACGATGCCGCTGACCTGCGGCCGGACCTCGGCCACCCGGTACGAGGCGGTCCTGCCGGGCAGTTCCACGCTGACCCGGGTCGGCTGCGAGGCGACGGTAACGGTTTCGACCTCGGCCGCTTTGGGCGCGGCGGCAGCCGGCGGCGGGCTTTGCTGGGTGGTGTCCTTGCAGCCCCAGAATACCAGGCCGGCAGCCAGGACCAGCGCGGGAAACAAAATCTTTCTGCCGATCTTTTTCATAGTAGTTATCCTTAAAAAAAAATCAAAATGTTGGAACTGATAAGTTAGCGCTTGAGCGCATCCCAGCAGGCATCCGCCGTCTGCTCGGCCAGGTGCCGGTCAAGTTCGATAAAACCAAGTATATGGTCGCGGCTGACCGAGATCAGGCTGCCGATGTAGAGGGCGAAGAGGATGACAATCGGCAGGTCCTTGATCACTCCTTCGGCAATGCCCTGTTCGAAAAGGCTTTTTAACGTTTCGCTGCCGTAATCGTTTGTCGATTGCGAGAAAATCTTATCCCGGCGCAGGGCAATGCCGTAGGGCGAGTCGTAATACTGCCCGAGAAATTTGAACTCCATCGGATTTTCGATAAAAAAACGAATCATGCCGGTGTAGTAATGATAGAGCCTTTTCCGGACGGACTGATCGGCCGGATAATCCTCCGCCAGCATCCGGTGCAGTCGGACTTCGATATCCTTGAAGGTCTCATTGATCAAGACCTCCTTGTCGGCAAAATATCGGTAGATGGTGCCGGCGCCGACACCGGCTCTGGCGGCAATCATCGCCATTGGCGAACCGTGGAAACCGTTTTCAGCGATTGATTCCTTGGCAGCTTTGAGAATTGTCGTGCGTTTGTCTCTATTCCGGTCAGTCATGGCTGCGATTTGGAGAAGGTGGGGCGGAGTGAACGTTCATTCCGCGTCTTTTTACTGTGCCGATGTTGTCTTGTCAAGCGGTTTTTCAACAGAGGATATTCGGAAAAATATGCCAGGCCCTCTTCGACCGAATTGCGAAAATTTTTTCGTGAACGGTCATGATGGCGATGTCTTCTCCGCACCTCCTTGCCGTAGCGTTTGCCGAGCGCGATCAGGCCCGACGGGATGCCGATGTCGGTGGACAGCTGTTTGATGGCGTCCAGACACTTCTCGGTGCCGGCGCGGAGCGACAGACAGTCGACTTTTTCCCCGAGGAATCCGGCCATATCGACGTAACGTTCCAGTCTGGCGTTGAGGTTGGCGCGTTGCACATGGGGCAGCAGGATGGCATTGCATTCGCCATGGGGAAGGTCATAGAATCCGCCCAACTGGTGGGCCATGGCATGGACATGGCCAAGGCTTGCGTTGTTGAAGGCCATCCCGGCCAGGTACGGCGGCATGGGCTTGCTCGATTTGTCCACGCCTTCGAAGTCATGGATCTTGACGCCGTTGGCGACCACCAGGCCGATGCCCTTGCCGCAGTCGTGGGAACTTCCGCCGCCCAGCGAGATGAGGGAATCGCACTTTTTAGCAATATCGCTTTCATTGTGTGATTTTTTTAAGATTGCGCCGTTAGAGTGGTTGAAAATGACGGGGCACCTGCCAGCCCCGCAACCAGGGCCGGATGCTCGGCTTGCCGGTGTCCGAATGTCCATTTTCAAGCGATCAGCACAAAAAAAGGAGCACAACCATGTCAAAGAGAAAAGCACTGTGTGTCGGAATCAATCATTTCAAGAATTATCCAGGCGCCGCACTGCAGGGATGTGTCAATGACGCCAACGATATGTCGGAGTTGCTGCAGAAATTTCTAGGTTTTCAGAGCAGCGACATCACCCTGCTCCACGACGGGCAAGCGACAAAAGCGAACATCATGAGCAATCTGAAGGCGATGGTCGATGGCGCCAAGGCAGGAAAATATGTGAGCCTGGTGTTCAGCATGTCAAGTCACGGCACCCAGGTGCCTGACCTGAACGGCGACGAGGAAAAAGATCATGTTGATGAGGCCTTCTGCCCCTACGATCTGGCCGCGGCCGGCAACCAGTGGGACAAAAACCATATCATCGTCGACGACGAACTGCGCGACCTGTTCCTGCCGCTGCCAGCCAATGTGCTGCTGGAGGTCTTTCTCGATACCTGCCACAGCGGCACGGGATTGAAGGCGGTCGATATGCTGCTGGACCGCAAGCCGCGGTACCTGCCGCCGCCGTCGCTTACGGCGTTCAAACAGGTGGATGGCAAACGTTCGCGCGGGGTTGCCCGGGGATTGATGGAAAAAGGCATCGTCCATCACATCCTGTGGGCGGGCTGCCGCGCCGACCAGACCAGTGCCGACGCCAACATCGCCGGCGGCTGGCATGGGGCATTCACCTACTATTTCTGCAAGGAAATGAATGGCTGCAACAACGGTCTCTCACGCTCCAAGCTGCTGGCCAAAGTACGCGCCGGCCTCAAAGCGGGACATTACAGCCAGATTCCCCAGCTGGAATGCGGGGCAACCAAGCGTAATGCGAGAATGGAATAGGCGTGAAGGGAAGAACCATGCGCACGATCGCGGTGTACAACAATAGGCATTATCCCGCAACCATGATATGATTCACAGCAATGAGGAAGTTTGCACAGGCGATGAGTATATCGGAGAGGCCGGGAGATGGTTCCATTACGGTTGCGACATCAGGCATGGCTGGCCGCGGTGCTGTTGTTTTCCCCCTGGCTGCTGGCAATCGTTCTGAATATGCCCCTCGTGCGCGATCGGCCGGTCGCGTGTCTCACCCTCTTGCCCGGACTGGCGGCGGCAGTCCATGTGCAGCAGCAACTGTCCCGTCATCTGCGGGATAACCATCGCCCCGGCGAAGCGGACCGGCTTTTCCCCAGCCTCGGGGCAGCCAACTGGCTTACCCTGCTGCGCGCCGGCGGGATTGTCGCGCTTTCCGGATTTTTACCGATGGTCCTGCCGCCGGGGCCCGGGCTGCCGAAGGGGCTGAACTGGGCTCCGGGCCTTATCTATCTCGGGGTTGCCCTGGCCGACCTGCTGGACGGGATGGTGGCCAGGCGGCAGCAGCGGGAGACCGAACTCGGCAAACGATTGGATATCACCACCGATGCCGCCGGGCTGCTGGCGGCGTCGCTGGTGGCCGTCGGTCTCGGCCGGTTGCCGGCCATCTACCTCCTGGCGGGCCTTGCCTACTACCCATTCATCTTCGGCATCCGGTGGCGGCAGAAACGGGGTCTGCCGCTGGTCGCTTTGCAGCCGCGGCCCTATGGGCGAATCATCGCCGGTTTCCAGATGGGGTTGGTGGGAGTGGCGCTCCTGCCCGTTCTCGATCCTCCCTTCACCCTCGTTGCCTCCTCCATTCTCATGACGCCGCTGCTGGTCGGCTTTGCCCGGGACTGGCTGGTGGTCTCCTGCAGGATGGCAACCGATGGCAACCAGCAGACTGCCTTGGAACTCCGGGCCGGAGTCTTGCTGACGACCATTTTTCCCTTGGTGTTGCGGGGTATTATCCTGGTTTATGGTGTGGCGATTCTGGCCGGGGGTGGCGTGTATCAGACCCATCTGCTCTGGCAGCAGGCCTTTGGCGTCTGCTGCCTGCTTGCCGGCTTCGCTTTTATCGGGCGGAGTGCCGCACTTTTCCTGGCCCTGTTGCTCGGCAGCAACATGTCGCCGTTCGGGATGTCCATGCCTGTCATGATTCTCTTCGGCGCGGCCGTCATGCTGATGCTCACCGGTACCGGCGCGATGTCGCTCTGGGCTCCGGAAGAAATTCTCCTCTATCGCCGTACCGACAAGAAAAAGGCGGCCTGCGGTGCGACCCCATGACCACGCCCGGTAAGACGCCGGGCGAGGACTCCGGCAAAGGGCCGGCCGTCAGGCGCTGGCGAACTGAAGGCCCGCGCCTGCTGCTGTTGCTTGCCGCTCTGGTCCTGGCCTGGTTTGCCCTGCGCGGGGTGGCGTGGGCCGAGGCGTGGCGGCTGCTGGCAGGACTCGGCCCCGCTGCCATCCTGATCATCCTGGCCCTTAACCTGGTCATGCTGCCGGTGATGACCGCCCGCTGGTGGCTGCTGCTCAAGACTCTGGGTTCGCCGGTCGGGTTGCCGGCGGTCTGCGGCTATCGCTGCGGGGCGAACGCCGTCAGCTACCTCACGCCGGGCCCGCATTTCGGCGGCGAACCGCTTCTGGTCTATCTGCTGCACAAGCGGCACGGAATACCGCTGACCACCGCGACGACCTCGGTGGCCCTGGACCGCCTGCTTGAGCTTTCGGCAAGCATGGCAGTCTTCACCCTCTGTCTCGTCCCCCTTTCTTCGGTCGGGGGTGGTTTTTTCGTTTTAGCCGCAGGCTGGGAGCTTGCTCTGGTCATTGCCGCGGCGGCAGCCTGTGCCGCATTCCAGGCCGCTCTCTTTAGCGGCGGAAAACCCTGCTCGCGACTTTTTTCATTCCTGGGCAGAAGGTTCGACAAAACCGGGCGGTTTCTGGAGGGTGTCCGCCGCGGCGAGACCATGGCGGAAGCCCTTTTTCGCCGCAACCGCCGCCAGTTCATCCTCGCCAATCTGCTGTCGCTTTGCCACTGGCTCACGGTCTTTGCCGAATTCTGGCTGATGGCATACCTTCTCGGCTTTTCCCTGTCGTTTGGCCACCTGGCCGCGGTGGTGCTGGTTACCCGTCTTGCCTTTCTCACGCCGTTTCCGGCGGGTATCGGCGTCTTGGAATCGGCCCTGCCCTGGCTGACCGTAATCCTCGGCCTGGGCGGCGCCCCGGGGCTCAGTCTCTGCCTGATCATTCGATTCCGCGACGCGCTGTTCAGTCTGGCCGGATTATTCCTAACCGCGAACATTGACTTGTCCGGTCAGGACCGATATCATCAATAACAGGTCAGGTTAGACATGGCGCTTCCCCCACCCCTTGCGGGAGGGGGTCAGGGGGAGGGGGAGGCTGCAAAGTGCAACTTCGTTCCAAACTCACCCACCTCTCAATCCCCTCCCGTCAAGGGAGGGGAGGCTAAGACCAACCGGACAAAGTGAATACTATTGAAATTCATGAATCAAAGACAGCCGCATGATTTCTCGTTCTACCCGGGTTGCCGGCCGGACCGATGGTTCGCCGAGTGGCCGCGCCGGGCCGAAAAGTTCCTCGACCGTCATCATCGGCCGCTGGTCACCGTTTCCTACGCCCAGAGCGTCGATGGCAGCATCGCCACCCGGAATCGTGAACAGCTCCGCTTGAGCAGCCATGAGTCGATGATCCTGACCCATCGCATCCGCGCCGCCTGCGACGCCATCATCATCGGAATCAACACCCTCCTGGCCGACGATCCCCAGCTCACCGTCCGTCTCGCCCAAGGGATAAGCCCCCAGCCCATCGTGCTCGACAGCAATCTGCGTATCCCCCTGCAGGCCCGGCTCCTCGACCGCACCGACCACCGCTGCTGGCTGGC
>CAYTVF010000125.1:7652-12581 GCA_964441345.1 uncultured Desulfopila sp.
CCAGCGATCCCGAACGGGTCGGTGCCGTTGAAGGCCGGGGGGCCGAGGTCATCCGCTGCCATCCCGACCGGCGGGACCGGGTCGACCTGCCCAATCTGCTTTATCTGCTGGGTGAGAGGGGAATCAGGAGCATCATGGTGGAGGGCGGAGGCCAGGTGATCACCAGCTTCATCAAGGCCCGCCTGGTGGATCAGCTTATCATCACCATCGCTCCCCGCCTGGTTGGTGGCCTGCCGGTGCTGGACCGGCCGGCGGTGAACAACGGATCTCTTCTGCATCTCCGTTCGGTGACGTACCAGGCCTGCGGCCCGGATATCGTTCTCTGGGCTCAACCGCAATGGCAGGATTCGTGAAGCGGCACATTTTGCAGTTCGTCGAACCGGGGCGGGTCGCGGTGCGAGAAGGACCGGCACCGCAGCCGGCTGCCGGTCAGGTCCTGGTCCGGACCCGCTTTTCGGCCATCAGCCCGGGGACCGAGATGCTCGTCTACCGGGGCCAGTGGCCACCGGGCGTAGCGGTGGATGCCACGGTGGAACCCCTGGCCGGACCCTTTGCCTATCCTTTGGCCTACGGCTACTGTGCGGTCGGCCGGGTGATCGCCCGGGGGGCGGCGGCCACGGGAGATTGGCTTGGCCGCCGGGTATTCGCCTTTCATCCGCACCAGGATCTCTTCTGCGCCGATCCCGCCGCCCTCCATCCCATCCCCGATGACCTGGATGATGAGACCGCCCTTTTTCTGCCCAACATGGAGACGGCGGTGAACCTCCTGCAGGACGGCGGCCCGCTGATCGGCGAAAAGGTCGTGGTGGTCGGCCAGGGGATCGTCGGTCTCCTCGTCACCTCCCTGCTCTCCCGTTTTCCGCTGGCCACGCTCACCACCCTCGAACATCACCCCTTGCGGCGAGAGGCCTCGCGACGCTTCGGCGCCGGCGAGTGCTTCGATCCGGCAGACCCGGACCTTTTGCCAAGGCTTGGCGCAACCCCGGGCCGGGGCGGGCAGGCGGATCTGGTATACGAACTGTCGGGTAATCCGGCCGGGCTGGATACGGCCATTGCCCTGGCCCGCTACAGCGGCCGGGTGGTGGTCGGCTCGTGGTACGGCGCGAAAAAGGCGGGTCTCGACCTGGGCTCTTTCTTTCATCGCGGCCGCATCTCCCTGATCAGTTCCCAGGTGAGCAGCCTTGCCCCGGGACTGACCGGCCGATGGCAATACGAGCGGCGCCTGGATCTGGCCTGGGAGATGCTCCGCCGGGTGCGTCCGGCCGGCTGCATCACCCATCGTTTCGCCCTGGCCGATGCACCCCTGGCCTATGCGCTTATCGACCGCAGCCCGCAAGAGACGATCCAGGTCATTTTCGATTATGGGCCCGGACAGGAAAAAATGAACGGGCATTGATACGTAACCAAGGAGCAGGATCATGTACAGTCTTGGCGTACGGCGCGAATTCAGCGCCCGGCATTATCTCGTCGGCGGCGACTGGGGGAGTGAGAATATCGAACATTCCCACCGCTACCGGATGGAACTGGTGCTTGAGGCACGGGCTCTCGATCGCCATGGTTTTCTCGTCGATATCGTCGAGGTGGAGGACCATCTGGATAAAATCACCGCCGACTTTCAGGGCAGGACCCTGAACGCGCTGCCCGCTTTTGCCGGCCTCAACCCGAGCATCGAACGGTTGGCCACCATTATTCATGCGGCAATGCGGGAACGGCTCGCGCGTCTGCCCCTGGCCGCCCTGGCCGTGACCATCTGGGAGGATGACATCGCCTGGACCTCTTACCGCACCGACCTCCGATGCGAATCGGTTTAGTCATTTACGGCAGTCTGGACACCGAGAGCGGCGGCTACCTCTATGACCGGATCGTGACCCGGGCGTTGGTCCGTCTCGGCCATGAGGTGGAGGTGATCGGTCTGCCCGGCGGTTCGTACCTGAGCCGGATAGGTTACGGCCTGTCGCCCGGACTCTGCCGGCGCCTGCTCGCCGGCGGCTTCGATGTCCTGATAGAGGACGAGCTCTGCCATCCCTCACTCTTTTTTGTCAATCAACGGCTGCGTCGCATCCGTCGCATTCGACGCAGCCGCGGACCGATTGTGGTGGCCCTCGTTCACCATGTTCTCTGCCGCGAACCGCGCAGGCGATGGCAAAACAGGGTGCTGGCCGTCGCCGAACAGCGCTTCCTCGCCTCGGTGGACGGTTTTATCCACAACTCGGAGACCACCAGGCGGACGGTGGCGACGCTTGCGGGCGGTCATCGACCGGAGGTGGTCGCCAATCCGGCCGGAGACCGGTTCGGCAAACTCCTTTCCCCCGAAATCATCGGCGAACGGGCCTGTCGCCCGGGACCCCTGGCGCTGCTCTTTCTCGGCAATGTCATTCCGCGAAAAGGCTTGCTGCCGCTGCTGGGCGCCCTGGCCGGGGTTGACCGCGACCTCTGGCGCCTGTCGGTGGTGGGCAGCCTCGACTGCGACCCCGGCCATGTCGCCTGCGTCCGGCGGCTGGTCGACCATCTCGGCCTGGCCGATGCGGTCAGCTTCCAGGGCTTTTGCCGGGATGACGAACTGGTCGAGGTGTTGAGCACCAGTCATCTGTTCTGCATGCCGTACGCCTATGAGGGGTTCGGCATCGCCATCCTCGAGGCGATGGCCTTCGGTCTGCCGGCGCTCGGCTGCCGGGACGGGGCGGCGGGCGAGACCATCGACCACGGGATCAACGGCTTCCTCCTGAACCCCGGCGACCTTGCCGGCCTGGCTCCGCTGCTGGTAAAGCTCCACCGGGATCGGGAGGAGCTGCGGCGAATGTCCCTGGCTGCTTCCGCGACCTATGCCGGCCGGCCGACCTGGCGGGAGAGTGCGGCAACCATTGACCGCTTTCTCCGGGAGAATTTCGATGCAGCATGATAATTTTCTAGAAAATCATATGGTTTCTCCAGCCTCGTCGGTAAGCGGCAACGACTTTTCCCCCCGCTATCTTGCCGCCAAGAAGACCATTGACGACCGGGCTCTCAACCGTCATGTCTGGGAGACCCTGCGTCAGGCCCTGTCGCAACCACCGGGGCGTAACCCTATCAAAATTCTCGAGATCGGCGCCGGTATCGGCACCATGGTTACTCGGGGCGTGGACTGGGGCCTGCTGACCGGGTCCGCTATCTATGTGGTCACCGATAAAGCCGAAGACCACCTCCTGGAGGCGAAACATTACCTCGCACGATGGGCGGAGCAGCACGGTCATCAATTGTCCTGGCAGGGCCATCACCACGGCCGACTGCGCACCGCAAGCGCGGAGGTGTCGCTGGTTTTTGTCGTGGCCGGGGCCGAAGAGCTTGCCGAGGGCTACGCTGGTCTGGGATCGTTCCATCTCCTGATCGCCCATGCCGTACTTGATCTGATCGATTTTCCGGTCTTGCTGCCAAAGCTCCTGGCACGGCTCGAACATAAGGGTCTTGCCTACCTTACCTGCAACTTCGACGGTGAAACCGTCTTTCTCCCCGAGTGGAACGGGGAGGAGGAAAAAGAGATCCTCAGTCTTTATCATGGTTCGATGGAGGCGCGGCTGACCGGGGCGAGCCGCACCGGGCGGAGGCTGCTGGCATTTTTGCAGGGCCCCGGCCTGGAGCTCCTCGCGGCCGGCAGTTCGGACTGGCTGATCCATCCGCGAAACGGGCGTTACACGGCAGGCGATGCGTTTTTTCTCCATGCCATCGTTGCCACGGTGGAACAGGAGCTTGCGGGCAAGAACGGCCCGGTGCCACCAGGCCTGAGCGCCTGGGCCGGCTTGCGGCACCGGCAGGTCGAGGCGGGAGAGCTCTCCTTCATGGCCCGCCACCTCGATTTCCTGGCCCGGCGATGGCAACCCCCGCTATGATCCGCAAAAACCGCTCCTGGTGGCCTCTGCTCGGCTTTTGCGCAGCCTTTTTTTTTCTGAGCGGCCTTCTTACCTTCGATTATCCGGCAAACCAATACCTTGCCTGGCGGCTCCTGCTGCCGTCCGTCGATATCTGGCTGTTGCTTGTGGCCATGGCCCTGGCTGCCTGCTGCTCGAAACGGGCCGTGTTCCGGGCCATTTTGCCGGTATGGGCGATCTTTCTGGTCCTGCGCCTGTTTCGCATCGGCGATACCGCCGTGCCCATGTACCTCAACCGGCCCTTCAATCTCTTTATCGATTCCGGGTATCTCTTCGGTCTCTACGACCTGCTCAAGACTTCTTCCCATGGCGGAGATTTTCTCAGGTTGTCGGCGGGCGCGGCGGCGGTGGCGCTGGCAATCATGGCCTGCAGCTGGTATGCCTGGCGGACGGCCGCCGGGGCGCTGGCGGTGGACCGGCTTCGCCGGCCGTTTCTGACAGGATCGGGCCTCATCCTCGGTGCAGCCCTGGTCGCGGGCTGGCAGCCGGTCGAAACACCGGTCCTGGTCCGGTTCGGCCGGGAAATCCTCCTGATGCGACAGCAGGTCGAACAACAGCGGGCCTTTGTCGCCAGGCTTGCGCAGGCGGCCGGAGAGAGAGCGGCAAATCCCGCCTCCCTTAAAGGCCTGGGGGGCGCCGATGTCCTGGTGTTCATGGTCGAGTCCTATGGCCGCATCGTCTTCAGCCGGCCCGAGTACCACCGGACGATGGCCGCGACGCTGGACAACTTTTTCGGGGTCCTTGAGGAACACGGCTACGACGCGGTCTCCTCCTTTCTGGACTCGCCGACCTACGGCGGTTCGTCCTGGCTGGCCCACGGCACCCTGGAATCCGGGCTGCGGGTGGGGGATGATCTCGACAACGCCGCGTTGCTGCGTTCCGCCCTGCCGCCCATGGCCGCAGTTTTTACTCTCAATATCTGGCTCATCTGGCGATTATTTAAGTACCAAAGGATTAGAGATTTACTATTGGCAAGTGTGGCTTTTGCTATAGCCTTTAGCACCAAGGTGAATTCCATCTTTATTCC
>CAYTVF010000126.1:0-12336 GCA_964441345.1 uncultured Desulfopila sp.
GGACGGGAAGGATCGGCGAGCGATCCTTCCGGCCCCGCGCCTGCAGTTTCCGGCCGGCCGCTGCGGTCAGGCCTTGTTGATCAGCCGCCGCAGCTCTTCGCCGTCGGGCCTGACGAGGGTTTTCACCCGTTCGGCGTTGACATGGGCGACGATGATCTGGCCGATTTCGGTCTGAATGTTTTCATAGATCCCCAGTTCGCGGATCCCCGCGGCCAGACGCTGGTTGTCGTCGGTCGGGCTGACATAGTGCACCGAGACGGCTTTGTAGCGGTGGATGAGGAAAAGGGTATTCAGAGTCATGAGCCGCTTCTGGCGAGCCTCCTGGTTAAAAGTATTCTGATCGCGGATCGACAGAATGTTATTGAATCGACGGTCCTGCAGGACGGCGAATATGATGTTTGCTATCTTGGTGTCGTTGCCGCCGAGGATTGAAAGTTCCAGGAGGTCGGAGCCGGCGATGTGCGGTCTGAGGGTGACGCGCAGTTTGGTACCCCCCTTGTCGTGACGGGCGGTCCACAGCCCCAGCCACTCCTCGAGGCGGCGCGGCGGAACCTCGGTTTCGACCAGGTGCTGGAACTGGGTGGAGCCTTTGCCCATCGCTTTGGTTGTGGCCGTCCCGCCGGTTGCGGCAAAGAGGCCCGCATCCGAGCGTGGCCCACCGACGTGGGACTGCGGAGTTTTATAGGGTGAGTCGATCAGGCGCAGCTTGCGCTGCAGGCGGGCCAGGGCAAGCATGCCGTCGTCCCTCAGGGCCGTGGCGAATTCTTCGCCGGCCAGACCGTCGACCTGATGGCCGCCATAGGTGATGAAGTTGAAGACATAGCCGAGCTTGCCCAGTTCTTCGGGGAAGCGACGCATCTCCTCTTCGCTCATGCCGGTGGTATCCCAGTTGAACGATGGGGACAGGTTGTATGCCAGCATCTTGCCGGGGTAGACGGCGTGAATCGCTTCGGCGAAGACCTTCGCTTCATGCAGATTGGCAGTCTTGGTCTCCATCCATAAAATGTCGGCAAACTGCGCCACTGCCAGAGATTTGGCGATGGCATACTCGATGCCGCCCTGGATCTGATAATACCCTTCCGGCGTGCGGGCGATGTCGCAGTTCCAGATGATATTGAACCCCATGGAACGGGCCTTGTCCCGGGCCTCGACAAAGGAGGCGGCCTCGACGAAGGCGAACCACTGGTCGAGGGTCATCGGCAGTTCGGCGCCCTCGTCGAGGTGAAATTTCATGACGTCGGCGACGGCCCGGCCGTAGGTCTTGAGACCGGCCTCCATTTGCCAGAGTTCAAGCAGCCGGGTGGAGGCGTGGTCCAGGGCTTTGTTGATGTCGGCCGGAGAGCGACCGGGCATTTTCTGACCGGGCATCATCTTTATTACACCATCGATCTCCGCGGCAAGACCGGTCCGGTCGAGCCATCGATCGGCTTCGGCGTAAAGATCGTCGGAGATGCGGTACATTAAATGTCCGTTGATCTCCTCGACACCCCCTGCAAAGAATCGGCGCATGATTGCCAGAAAGGCTGTCTTATAATTGGGGAAGCCGGTGTTGGTGGCCCCCAGGATGAATCGCTGGTCACGCTCGTCGCCCCGGCCGTCGAGGTAGGTTGCCGCCTCGGCATCGGTACGTGCCACAATGATTCCCTGCACTTGCATGATATCGAGCTGCAGGCGGGCGGCGTTGAGACGTTTGATCTGCTCGTCCACCTGGACCAGCACCTTGCCGGCCTGGTGACCGCATTTTTTCACCCCCGGCTTCTGATCCTCGATATGATAGCCGGGGACGCCGGCTTCGACGAAGCGGCGGATCAGATTGCGGACGTGGGCGTCGCCGCCATGGCCGGTGTCGGCATCGGCGATGATGAATGGTCGATAGTCGATTTCCGGGGTTTCCGCTCGCTGGGTCTCCGTCATCTGCAGTCGCTGGAAATACTGGTTACGGTCCGCCGCGAGGAGTGCTCTCACCAGCGGGGCAGCTTCCTCGGGCACCTGACTGAGAGGGTAGCTGGCCAGATCGGGTCCGGGATCTTCGCCCACCGACCCCTTGGCCGAGGTCGCCCAGCCGCCGAGATAGATGCCCTCGATCCCGAGACGTCTGATGGTGACAGCCTGACCGGGAGAATACGGGCCAAAGGTGGTAATCGATTTGCCGGCGGCAAACAGTTCACGCAGGCGGGCATAAAAGGCCGCCGCGGTCTCCCGGGCAACAGTGTAATCGATATCGATCGTGCCTCGCTGTTCGACCACCTGGGCCGGCGTATGCAGGCGGAGAATGTCGGCAAAGCGCGGGCCGGCGAACCATTGCTGCATATTTTTGAGCTCTTCGCTGTAACTTTTCATCGTTTCCTCCCTCTTACTGATAGCGGCCTTCGGCCGGTTTGAAGTCGAGATTTTCGGTGATGCGCACACCCTCATTGTGAAAGGTGTCCATATACATGCTGATCCGGTGCCGGGCCGTAGCCGGATCGTGGTTGTTCAGGTTGATGTTGAGCAAATCGATATACCAGGGGGCTTTGACCGGATCCTGGACATAGGCTAGGGCGATGGTCCGGGCGATGGGCAGGGTGGTGTTCTTCGAGTTGTCGTGGACATCGCGGTTGCCGGCGGCGAGAAGCTTGGCGTACTCCTCTTCCAGCAACCGGTTGAAGATTTCTTGAGAAAACATTTCGCCCGATTTCAGGCCGGTTTCCGGATCGTTTTCGGTCAGAACCGCACCCTTATGGACCCATTCCCAGAGGATGGAGAGCCGGATCTCGCCCGTCGCCATGTCTTCCATCAGGTAGAGGATGTCGTCGTTGCCGAAAAAATCGGCGGGTTTGAGGGCCGCCGCCTGGAACCCCTGGCCGAAGGCGTTGCCGTACTGCAACGCTACGCTCAAGAGGTTGCGGGCGCCGCGAACGGTGCGCGGGGCGGGTTCCAGCCGGGTCAGGTCCGCCGCGTCCCCGGCGGTGTAGGTAAGCGGCGGAAACTTCCGGCCAAGCTGATTGTCCTGGCCGGCCATCTCCCAGACCGGCCGGATGATGTGAACCATCTTCCAGTGGGCGATCCATTTGCCGCCCTGCCAGAGGGCGAAATTGCCATGGGCATCGGGGGTGTTGACGGCACGCCGCACCCGATCCTCGTAGTGACGCATGTAGCCGTAGGTCATGGCAATCGATTCGATGTTCGGATGGATGAAAGAGGGGTCCCAGCAACAGGCATCGGCGACACTGTTGATATAGTCCCAGCGGCCGGTGTTGAAACCGACGAAATGTCCGCCGAGAGCCGCCCGGATCTCCATCAGCTGGAAGGTTGCCTCAAGCTGTTCCACCAGCACGTAGACCTTGATGGCGCCCGGCCCGAGGTCCAGGTGCTCCTCGAGGGCGGTCAGCAGCCGGTTCCAGAAGCCGGCTTCCTCGGCGGTTTGAATCTTGGGAAGATAGAGGACAATCGACGCATCGCCTGCGAGCAGTGCCCGGCAATTGCCGGCCACATAGAGCGTCGTATCGACAATCGAGGCGGAGAGCGCCCGGCCGCTCACCCGAATATGGCGGTCATCCAGGTGCAGTCCGCGGGGACGGAAGATCTTGGTGGTGAAATCGAGCTGGCTGCGCCAGTCGGCGATGATCTCCCGGCCGAGAAAGCCGCGAGCCCATTCGTTCATCTCCCCGGCGACTTCCTGGGCGACCTGGAGAAAGAGAGAATCGCGGGCGAAGGCGAGTTTCAGGCTGCGCTGGTTATCGAGCGACATGGTACCGACCTGACCAAGGGCATCTTCCCCGTCAAACATCCAGCCATCGGCTCCGGAGAGCAGGGCGTGGGCGACATTGCGCAGACTGGACGCGACCTGTGCCCCCGGTTTGGCGGCCGGACCCGTTCCCTGCAGCCATTGGCGCCGCAGGTCGCAGGGGATCTGCGCGCCGATGAACCTGCCGTCACGGGCATCCTGGACGCGGATATCAGTTCCCGCCGATAATCGCGTCGGGCTTGAGGAAGTCGAGCGGGAGTCTGTTGCGGATTCGATCATGCCGACGCCGGATCCGCTCATTCATCAACTGTTTCTGCCGGGCGTCAAATTGTGCCATAAAAGCCAGGGCGGCAAGGATTGTCGGCGTATAAACATCCGAATATTGCTGTGCCAGGTTATTGCGTATCCGCAGGTCGGATCCTGCAGTGTGGGTGTGGATATTGCTCATCGAACCCCTCCTCCATTATAGGTAACTGGTTAGGTAACTTGTCGATCGCTGCAGAGATCCCCGCCCCGGGATTCACCCAAGGTTCGGTTCGGATAAGATGGGTGGCGACCTCCTGGCTGTATTATTCTCTCCCGAACTTTGCCTCAAGCTGGGCCATGATACTTTTGTAACCTTGGTTATACTCAAGCTCCTCCGGCATGAGGGTTGCGGGATGAATGAAACCCTGAGCTCTCATCATCTCCGATTTTTCCACGGCCAGCCTGCGGAAATAATCCCAGTCGCCGGTGTCGAAGGCGTCAACCGATTGACCCAGCATCCCGTCTTTGATGCTGAACAGGCTGACCGAGACG
This sequence comes from uncultured Desulfopila sp., assembly GCA_964441345.1. Classification (GTDB taxonomy): domain Bacteria; phylum Desulfobacterota; class Desulfobulbia; order Desulfobulbales; family Desulfocapsaceae; genus Desulforhopalus_A. The sequence goes on from CAYTVF010000126.1 coordinate 4,526, forward strand.
ATGGGAATACAGTAGTTGGCTGTTGCGGCGGTGTTTCTCCTCACCGGCATAAGAGGCATATGGTGACTCCCCCTGGTGTTGCCTGCCACGAAATGGCAGTATTTGAACATCGCGCAGGCCTCTTCGGTTGCGGGGAAGTTTTTTTGCAGGCGTATCAGGGCGGCCGGGTCGTCCTTGCCGACATAGGTCCCGGCGATATTGTGCAGCCGGTCGGTGGTCGCGGAGAGAATCGGCTCGCCGTCCCTGGTCCGGATCGATTCGACGACATATCTCCCCGGATACATCAGCGCCGCGGCGATGACGAAGATCCCTTCCGGGGTGTACAGGGAAGCGGTTTTACCGGTCTCCACATCCATTATTCTGAACTCGACCCCCCGGGCGAGTGTGGGATTGAGCAATAAACCGGTATTCGCCGCCGGATCGCAGAACAAACGATAGAAAGGGTGGTTGAAGGCGCCCGGTTCGGTCTTGTCGGCGGTTATCAGCGCGACGACCTCCGCCGGGCGCTCCTCAATTTGCATCTCCGCCACGCCGGGCCCCATTCCCCTGACATTTCCAGAAAATGCGGTGCTGAGAAGGTCCTGGCCTGCCCCGTACATGCCTTCCGCCTTTGCCGTTTCCGTAGCCTGCATGAAGGCATCGAAGGCCAGCTTATGGATGATCTCGTTGCCGACTCCCCGGGTGTGGGTCATGAGGATATGGATGTCGTCCCCCGTATAGCCGACATACCGATCAATCAATAACCCTGAAGAAATCCCGCGTTCTTTGATGACCTTATTGACCACCTGCAACATCTTGTCGCTGGGACGTGTGTGGCCGCCGATCGACCCGACATCGGCTTTGATTGCTGTTATGGTAAGTTTCATGAGCTGCCCTCCAGACATTGCTGATTGTGTACGTATGCTGATTTCGAGGGAAATGATGGTATCATCGCAGCTGCCGGCATGAGGTTCTCATTCCCATCGGTCTGAATTCAGTGAGAATGTGCAAAAATACCACATTGTGGCGGTGGTATGTAAGCTTAAAGGTGCGGCCAAAAGTTAGGTTTGTCAAGCTGCAGTTCGCTTGAATTTTCCGGGGCGAAATGGCTTATGGCCTGCCCCTGGGCAGGGAAAGAAGAGGGGCAGGTATTCAGGATGCTGGAACAGCTCAGGCCAACTGCTGCACCAGATTGATATTGCCCTGATCGCGTTGCACCGTGCGGCGGTAGGTGACATCGGGAAGACCGAAGACCATCATATAGCCGACCTGGTGCGAGGCGGGCACGCCGAGACCGGCCAGGATTTCGGGGGTGAGTACGGTCTACGCCCACTTGGCCAGGCCTGACCAGACCGTGCCGAGCCCCATGGAGGCGGCCAGCAGCTCGAAATAGGTCAGGGCGATAAAGCAATCGGCCTCGGGGGACGGGGCCGTCTTGGGCGAGGAAGCGATCAGCAGGTGCGGCGCCCCGCGGAACAGGTTGTCGCGGCCGGTTTCCAGGGCATCGAGCACATATCCTTTCAGGTAATCCATGCCGTCCGGGAAGCCGCCGTTATCGCAGATCTTCAAATGATTGTGATACAATGAAGGCGGGATTGCTCCGCCGCGTAAGCTTAACCATGGTATCTATACCATCTGTATGGTAGACATGGGAAGTAGGCACCTTTTTGTATTGTAGTATCAAAAATGTGTATTCCACACCATCCTGCCGGAAGGAGGTACTCTATGAAAGCCCATCGTTCGGTGTTGTCCGTTCCCGGACATGTCCTGAAAATGCACGGCAAGGCCGCCGAAAGCCCTGCCGACGTGATCATGCTCGACCTGGAGGACAGCGTCCCGCAGGAAGCCAAGGAGGCCGCCCGAAGCCAGGTCGTCGAGTCGCTCTCCGCCATTGACTGGCATGGCAAGATGGTCACTGTCCGTATCAATAGCCTCGATACCCCCTTTGCCTATCGCGATCTGGTGGAGATTGTCGAAGGGGCCGGCCAGATAATCGATGCCATCGTCGTCCCCAAGGTGAACCATCCGGGCGATATCCATTGCGTCGACCGGCTGCTGGACGGAATCGAACAGGCCCGCGACCTGCTGGGTACCATCGGCATCGAGGCCTCGATCGAAACCGCCGCGGGACTCACCGAGGTCACCGCCATCGCCCGGGCCAGCCGGCGGCTGCGGACCCTGGTGTTCGGCATCGCCGACTATTCGGCCTCGGTCGGAGCCCGGCTGGTGTCGCTTTCCGGTCATGGGGAGAACGAGGCGGAGATTTATCCGGGCCACCGCTGGCACTTCGCCCTCAGCCGCATGATCATGGCCGCCAAGGCGAACGGCCTCCTGGCCATCGATGCCCCCTACGGCCATTTCAAGGACAGCGAGGGGCTGCAGCGGTCAACGGTGATGGCAGGCAGTCTGGGGTGCGACGGCAAGTGGGCGATCCATCCGAGCCAGCTTTCGACCATCAACCAGGTCTTCTCCCCCACGGCGGAAGACATCGGGCGGGCAATCACCATCCTCGAAGCGGCCGAGGCCGCCGCCCAAAACCCGCGCGGGGCGGTGGCCGTGGAGGGCAGGATGATCGATCAGGCCACGGTCCGCCTGGCGCGCCAGCTCTATGACCAGGCCTGCTATCTCGGCCTGGTCCAGGCCAAGGAGACACCTGCAAATACATGAGTGTTATCTGGGCAAGCGTACCAGGGCTTGTGTGCCCCGGCCCAGCCGGCTGGCCAGGATGAGCTCGCCGCCGTGGGCGGCGACAATGGTCTTGCAGAGGCTGAGTCCGAGGCCAAAGCCCGAGCTGTCCCGGTTCCGCGATTTATCGGTCTGATAGAAGGGTTCCATGAGGTGGGGCAGGTCCTCCTCGCTTATCCCCGGCCCGCTGTCGGTGACCGTCAGTTCGGCGGCGGAGTTGCCTTGTGCCACCCGCACTATTACCGGGTCGCTGGCGGGTTGGCCATGGACCAGGGCGTTGATGAGGAGATTATCGACCACTCTGGTGAAAAGGTGGCGGTCGATCCTGGCCATAACCGGCTGAGCCGGTCCTTCCAGGACAACGTCCGCGGCCCACTCCCCCTGCCGCTCGATCGCCTTGGCAACCAGCTCCCGCAGGTCGACTTCCTCCATCCTCAGGCTGTCCAGCTGGTGGGAGTGGCGGGCGGTTTCGAGGATCGAGGTGATCAGCTCCTCAAGCTCTCTGATATCGCCACGGATCTGCTCAACCCGTTCGGGGGGGTCGACCAGTTCCAGCAACACCTTGATCCGGGTCAGCGGCGAGCGCAGTTCGTGGCTGACATCGCGCAGCAATTGCTCCTTGGCGCAAATCATTTCACGAAGCCTGCGGACCATGTCGTTGAAGCTCTCGGCCAGTTTGGCAAGCTCGCTGGTGCCGCGCACCTGCACTTCGTGGTTGAGGTCGCCCGTGGCGACCTTGCGGGTTGCCTCGTGCAGGGTGGAAATCGGGGCGAGAATGCGGCGGATGAGGAAATAGGCTCCGGCGAAAATCAGGGCGATAATGGCCAGCGCCAGAAGGTGGAGACGGGACTGCAGCCAGTCGTTTACGTGGTAATCGGGCAGGGTGAAAAGATAGGTGCCGGTCGGATGTTGGTAGCGAATGTACTTGACTTCATGACCAAAGGCAAAAGAAAGAGTTGTGTTGTTCGGTGCCTGGAAAAAGTGCCGACGTTCCGGTGGCGGCGGGCCGCCGCTCGACCACCGGGGTCCCGGGCCCTGATAGTCGATCCCAATCCCCAGCCGGGCGGCGATCTCCGCACCATGCTCCGGTTGGCCGGCAAGATCGGTGACCAGGTATTCGAGATAATGGTCGATAAGCGGAGTGTAGGGAACGCCGGCCAGGAACCGGTAGCTGATAAAGAGGGCGCTCACCGCCACGGTGATCAGCAGCCAGGCGGCAAGACAGACCAGCAGGAGTTTGACGAAGACCGAGGAAAACAGTCGGCCGATCCTATTCATCGGATGAAACCGGCCCACCGCTTCCTCCCATGAAGGTGTATCCCGCGCCCCAGACGGTTTTGATCAGTTGCGGACAGCGCGGGTCGTCCCCCAGTTTCTGGCGCAGCCGGCTGATGGTGATATCGACGGTGCGGTTGAAGGCGTCGCAATCCATGCCGCGCAGCTCCTGCAGGATATCGTCGCGGGAGAAGACCCGGCCGGGCTGGCCGGCGAGCAGGGCCAGGAGGTTGTATTCGTTGGTGGATAGATCGATGGCGGTATTGTCCAGATAGGCGGTGCGCGTCATCCGGTCGATATGCACCCGCCCGGCCGCAATGGAGTCCGGGACCTGCGACTGGCGGCAGCGGCGCAGCACCGATTGGATCCTTGCCACCAGTTCCCGCGGTTCGAAAGGCTTGGCCAGATAATCGTCGGCCCCGAGCTCCAGCCCCACGATCCGGTCGGCCAGTTCGCCGCGGGCGGTGAGCATGATGATCGGCACCCTGGAGATGCGGCGAATCTCCCGGCACACCGAGAACCCGTCCATCTCCGGCAGCATCAGGTCGAGGATCACCAGATCCGGCTGGTGATCCTTGAGCAGCCGCAGGCCGACCGACGGCCGGGTGGCGCTGTCGACCGTCATATTGAAACCGGCGAGAAAGGTTTCCAGCAGCCGGTTCAGCTTGCTGTCGTCGTCGATGATCAGGATCCTGGTTTGCATGATTTGCATTTGCTCCGGTAGAGTTGCGCCATGATCCCATTATACGGCACCGGGGCCTGGTTGCAACTCTTCTCACCCCGGTGCCGCTTTGCTCTCCGTTATTCCCCATCCTGATTAGCATGCCATTTTTTCATCTTTTCCAGCTTGGCTATCAGTTTCTGCCGCTGTTCGGGGGTGAGGCTTGCATGGAATTCGGCAAAACGGTCGACGGCCAGATCGATAATCTGGTCGAGCTGCCGGCGATGCTCGCCGATGGCCTCTTTGACCACCGTGGTGTCTATCCTGTCAGCGGTCAGCTGTTCCTTGATCATCGGGTGCATTTTCTCTCTGGAATCGAGGAGAGCAACATGTTTGGCCGCCAATTCCTTTTTGATTTCCGCAAGCAGTGCCTGCTGGGTCGGATCCAGATCGAGGACTTCGTCCAGATAATCGATGACAAACTCAATATGGGAATCCTTGTTGTAATGCCCATGCCGGCAGCCGCCAGACAGCAGCAGACCGCCGCCGATCAACACTGTGGTGAGAATGATAGCCAATTTTTTCATGATGGACCTCCGTTAAGGGAAATGACTGATGGAAGCAGGTTGCGCTCCCGTTGTTTCCCTTTAAGCTAACACAGGGCGGGGCGATCTTCCTTTCGCGGAGGTAACGAATTGTAACAGGTTGTATCGCGGGGCTCTTTGGTACATTCCCAAGAAAATCCCAGGAGTAAGGTCAATCTGGAGTGAACATCTACTTTGATGAGGTGTTGCCGGGCAACCTTAAAACTTTGATGATCGGGGAAACATTTTTATTGTGTCCAGAAAATATATCTTGGAACTGACTGCAAATAATTGCGACTGCATCTCGGAGGATTAATGTCCGTGTTTGCTCTTTGGGCCGGCTGCGGCTTTGCCATGATAACCGGCCTCGGCCTTTATCAGACCGTGCAGACCTTCGACATAATGGGTAAATACTACGTAGGATTCAACAAATTCACGCCCCTCGTCAACGCTGGCATCAGCATGTTTCTGCTTTTCGTATGCCTCGGCAAAACGCGCACGAATCTCGTTGGCCATGGCGTTGGTCTACACATTCACCAGTTTGTCGACAGAACCATTTGTCAGTGCATGATCCGCAAGAGCCACCGCCGGATCGACTGCGGTCCCTGGCTTTAAACCGGTGTACGGAGCCCCTTCGCCAGCGCGATGAATACGCACCAGGGTTTCAAAAAAATACCGGTCGGCAAAGTTTTTGGCTTCGGGCCCCATTTTCCGCATTGTCAGGGTTTCTGTGAAGGCGGTTTTGATTACCTCTTCCTGATCGGGCTTCACCCATTTCAAAAGGGTGGTCACATCCCCTTTGTCGAGCGCAGTCCGCGCAGTTTCGACCACCGGACCGTCCAGAGTGTCGCAGTGGGCCAAAGCACTGTCCGGAATCGCCAGAATTGTCATCAGCAATAAAGCCATCCCTGTAACGCCCTTGAATCCATTTGATGAAACTTTCATTTTTCTTCTCCTTGGTTTTTAGTTGTTGTGGCTGCTTACTCACTAGAACGAGGAGATTCGGTTTTTGTGACAAAAAAAAGTTCATCCCTTTTTATTGGTTCTGTTTGTCAACCACCTAAAAAAGTGTCACACACTTATGCGCTGTAGCGTAATATAAAATATACAATGAAAAGAGTGAAGGAGACACCATTTGACCGACGAGGAACTGATGCTGGCCTACGCGATTGATGACTTGGAGGCTTTTGAGTTGCTATATCGACGCCATAAAAGCCATATCTTTGGCTTCCTGATGTCAAAATTAAAGGATCAGACTGAAGCTGAGGAGGTCTTTCAGGCGGTTTTTACCAAATTGCATGTCGCCAGAGGCAAATACCGGGCGGAGATTCCTTTTCTCCCCTGGATTTTCACCATAACGCGTAATGCCCTGATCGATCATATCCGCCGGCGAAACAGCTATCAGAAACACATCACCAGCTCTAAAACACCGATGGAAGCATATGCCGCGCCGCTGGCAGATCCGTCCCCACCCAATATTTCCAGTGCTAACCTAGACCGCTTAAACACAACCCAGCGCCAAGCGCTGGATTTGCGCTTGCAGCAGGAGATGAGCTTTGCCGAGATCGGCAAACGGCTGGCGACTTCGGAGGAAAACGCGAGACAGATTGTCAGCCGGGCGATCCGTAAACTGCGCAAAATACTTACCGGCAAGGAGGCGCGACGTGACTAAACACAAGAATGAACAACAGATGGAGCAGGAGTTTGCCGAATTTATCGCCGTCGAGCCATTGGCACCCGCCGCGGTGCTGGATGAGATAATTATCAAGCGGGTGACGCGTGACCTGCGTCCAGTCTGGTGGAAAATCTGGAGCAAATTGACCCTGGTTGAAGTGGCAGCAGGGCTGTTGACACTGACCCTCTGTCCACAGTTCGGTTTGGGTTTCAGCCAGCACAATGAATTTCTACACGCTTTGCACTCGGCCACCACCCAGTCGGTTTTTTATCTGCTTTGCGGGTTGATGTTTGTTAGTTTCGGCGCCGCGCTCGGCGGGCTGGTTTTGCCGCGTGCCTCAATCCGCACTTTTCACCGGCAGAAATATCTCTACTTTATAATTTACACGCTGCTGGCCTATCTCGCTTTGGTGACGCTGGGTTCCGAAGCTTTTATTCTCAGCTCGCTGGTCTGGATGGTTGGCGGATTGCTGGGCAATCTTGTGACGTTTAGCGCGGTTGTTCGCCTGCGGCTACATGCAAAATAACGCCATGATATTATAAACTGCACACGGGGGTGCCCTGCCCTGCACTGGGACGTGGCTCAAGGGAACGGGCTCAACGTTGTTTGATTATTGAATTTGTTACGAGTTGTATTGATACTTGCAAGGTTAGCATTTCAAGCAAAACAGTGATTTAAGATATTTCCTGATATCAGTTGATAAAGAGACGGTCGATGAGATTATCTTTCGGACCATGAATATCAGGAACAGGCTGATTTTAGAACTGATGGCCAGGGGAGGAATGAGGGTCGGTGAAGTCTTAAACCTCATGCCGGTTGATATTCAAGAGAGAAGCCTGGCCATTCAGAACCCGAAAAGTGGGCGGACTGAACGATCGAATTTTCCCCGTCTCATATGTTCAGAACTCTTGATCCGGGTCTACTAATTACAGTTCACAAAATACAGCGTAAC
>CAYTVF010000127.1:0-12224 GCA_964441345.1 uncultured Desulfopila sp.
AACGGCTGCACCGTTTGCTGAGTCGATGGGGGATGAAGAATTGCGGCTTATTTTCTGCGGATGAGCTTTCTGACTTCCTCATCCTGCAGCATCTGCTGAATGATATCGGCCAGCTGGGTGTTGAGCATTTTTTCAAGCTTCGGCAGATCGGGACGAGTGGCGGAATCCTTTTTTTCCTCGCGTTTGTATATCCTGGTATCAACTGCCCCCCTGTTCTCCACGGTCAGAGTGAGATAGGTCTTGCCCTCGGCGGTATAGAGCATATTGGCCCGGGTAACCCTGACCAGCAGCTCATTTATGTCGAACTTCACCTGGACCGGCGCAGAGCGGTCGATCACCAGTCCCTGCCGTTGCAGCCCATCGACAAGCTCTTTGGCAATCACGTCCTGCGGCGCACTTAAATTGGCAAGGCCCGTTGCCGGTTCATCGCTCAGGTAGACAACGACATCTTTTGACTTTCTGCTGTCCTGGCCAATAATTACGGCAGAAGTCCCGGCAGAATAGACCCCGCTCGGTTGTTCGCCGAGTTGCGGATTGAGATTGGCGATCACCGGTTGCTTTGCGCAACCGGCGAGAATCAAGAAACAGGCGAGAAGAATGATCTTTTTCATTGGAGCCTCTTTTGTGGATGAATGGGTTGACTTTTGCGGGTCGATTATGGGTCTGTTCTGTGAAGTGGTTTGACTTTGCTGCAATTACCCGCGATCCTCGATCTTCCGGAAAGGCCGGCTGGTGATGCCTTTATACACCTGCCGCGGCCGGCCGATCCGGCTGCTTTCCTTGTTCGAGTTCATCTCCTGCCAATGGGCAATCCAGCCGGGCAGCCTGCCGAGCGCGAACATGACGGTAAACATATTGGTGGGAATGCCCAGAGCCCGATAAATGATGCCGGAATAGAAATCGACATTCGGGTAGAGGTTGCGTGAAACAAAATAATCATCACGACTGACCCGAGATTCAAGTTCCTGGGCTACCTCCAGTAACGGATCGGACACATTGAGGGTTTCGAGCACTGCCTGGCAGACCTCCTTGATGAGCGTTGCCCGCGGATCATAGGTTTTATAGACCCGGTGGCCAAAGCCGGTGAGCCGGTAAGGGCTCTTCGGATCCTTGGCCATGGCGATGTATTTGTCGTAATCCCTGCCATCCCGGTAAATGGACTCGAGCATCCCCATCACGGCGGCATTGGCCCCGCCGTGCAAAGGGCCCCAGAGGGCGCTGATGCCGGCGGAAATGGAGGGGTATAAACCGACCCCGGCACTGCCGACCAGCCGTACCGTCGAAGTCGAACAGTTCTGTTCGTGATCGGCATGGAGGATCAGCAGCTTGTTCAGAGCGATGACGGCGACCGGCTCGACCTTATAGGGCATATTGGGGCGGTCGAACATCATATTGAGAAAGTTGGCGCAATAACTCAGGTCTGCCCGGGGGTATACCAAGGGGTGGCCGATGTGCTTTTTGTAGGAAAAGGCGGCTATCGTCCGAATCTTCGAGAGCAGACGGGCGGTGGTGGTGGTGATGCCGCCGTACGGGTCTTCGCTGTCCATTTCCGGATAGAAGTCGTGCAGCGAGTTGACCATTGTCGAGAGGATCGACATCGGTGAGGCATTGGGCGGAAAATGATCGAAAAAATGAATCATGTCCTCGTGGATCAGGGCATATCTGGTCATGTCGTACTTAAAACGATCGAGTTCTGCCTTGGTTGGCAGCTCGCCGGTCAGGAGAAGATAGGCAACCTCGATAAAAACGCAGTTTTCCGCCAGCTCGGCGATATCGTATCCGCGATACCTGAGAATACCTTTGGCGCCGTCGAGATAGGTTATCTGCGATTCGCACGAACCGGTGTTCATGAAACCACTGTCGAGGGTGATGTAGCCGGTATCACGCATCAGCGACCTGATATCCAGAGCCTTTTCCCCTGTAGTGCTTTCAACTATCGGCAAGTCATAGACCTTGCCGTCGATGGTAAGTTGTGCGGTTTGTTTGGACATTGATATTCCTCGTATTCTGGTAATTTTAACCGGGAGAACCAGCGGGGAGCGAAGGTCCTTATTAGTTGGAACTATATGCCGAGAATACCAATATTTCAATTTTTCATTTGCGCTCTCCCCGATAAACGGCGATATCAATGAGGCCGGCCGCCGGCGTACAGTCGATGGGGAGAGTTCCAGCCGTTCGGCCCCGCTACCTTGACAGCAGATAGACCCCGCCCACCGCAACAACCGCTCCGGCCACCGCGCGGACCGAGACATGTTCCTTATGCAGGTAGATGGAAAAGGGAATGATGCAGATCGGAACCAGGGCAAAAAAGGTCGAGGCGATGCCGCTGGTCAGATAGTGCGGCGGAAGAATCGGCAGAACATAGCACGGAGTATTGACGAAATGCAAATCCTTAACCCTTGACGACCGGGTATGGAAAAGGTAGTCTTTCGAACGAAAAAACCCTGGGGGAGTCCACGGACTGAGAGTTCCGCAATGCGGAGCGACCCTTTGAACCTGATCCGGCTGATACCGGCGTAGGGAACGGACCAATTTGAGCACGCCACCACCCGCTCCTCTGAAGACCGCTTCCTGCGGTCTTTTTTATTTCGCCCCGCCCAAAGAGGAGAGCAGCGTATGAAAACCCAGATGGAATACGCCCGTGAGGGAATAATAACCGAAAAGATGATCCTGGCCGCCCGGGATGCCGGAATAGAGCCGGAAACCCTGCGCGACAACATCGCCCGAGGCACGGCCATTATCTGTCATAACAACCTGCATGTAAACGGCCGGCCGCTGGCCGTCGGCAAGGGCATCCGCACCAGGGTCAACGCCAATATCGGCACCAGCAAGGACGACACCAGCATCGAGTGCGAACTGGAGAAGGCGAGAGTCGCCGTCCGGGCCGGGGCGGACGCGATCATGGACCTGTCGACCGGCGGGCCCATCGACGAGATCCGCGCGGCGATCATTGCCGAAACCGATGTCTGCATCGGCTCGGTCCCCTTGTATCAGGCGGCCTGCGACACCGTGGTCAAAAAAGGCAAGGCCATCGTCGATATGACGGTCGACGAGATATTTGCCGGCATCAAAAAACACCTCGACGACGGCATCGATTTTATCACCGTCCACTGCGGCGTAACCCTCAGGACCCTTGAGCTGATGGATCGTGAGGGCCGGATAATGGAAGTGGTCTCCCGCGGCGGCTCCTTCACTTGCGCCTGGATGGACCACAACAAGGCGGAAAACCCGCTCTACCAATACTTCGACCGGTTGCTCGAACTGGTTAAGCCCTACGATGCGACCCTCTCGCTCGGCGACGGTTTTCGGCCCGGCTGCCTCGCCGATGCCACCGACCGGGCCCAGATCCACGAACTGATCGTCCTTGGCGACCTGACCCAGCGGGCCTGGGATCAAGGGATCCAGGTGATGATCGAAGGCCCCGGCCATGTCCCGCTGAACCAGATTGAAGCCAATATCCAGCTGCAGAAACGGCTCTGCCACGGCGCGCCGTTTTATGTCCTCGGGCCCCTCGTCACCGATATCGCCCCGGGCTACGATCATATTACCAGCGCCATCGGCGGGGCGATTGCCGCCAGCGCCGGCGCCGATTTCCTCTGCTACGTCACCCCCAGCGAGCATCTCTGTCTGCCCACCGCCGCGGATGTTCACGAGGGCGTCATGGCCACCCGGCTCGCCGGTCATGCCGCCGATATCGTCAAGGGTATTCCCGGAGCCATGGCGCGGGATATCGCCATCTCCAAGGCCCGCAAGGCCCTGGATTGGGAAAAGCAGTATGAACTCGCCCTCGACCCGCCCCTTGCCCGCAGGCGGCGGGCGGAAAAAGCCGAGATCACCGGCGAGCACGGGGCCTGTACCATGTGCGGCGAGTTCTGTGCCTACAAGGTCATGAACAACCGGCAACGTTCCTGCCCTCCCGGGAAATGATACGCCGGTGAATTCCGGCAACATGTGGTAAGATAGAGGAAATGTTGCAGTCGGGAGTGTTAACATTTTCCGAGTCCCTTGTTTCTCCCCATAAAAAAACCGATCCCGAGGAGGCTTCCAATGAAAATAACCCTGCCCATGGCAAGTGGCGGCGAGTATCAGGTCAACCCGAGCAAGATCGTTGCCCTGGGCCTGAATTACCTGGAACATATCAAAGAAAGCCAGTCGGTCGATGTGCAGAATTTTACCGATGCGATCCCCACCGAACCGGTGTTATTCCCCAAGACCCCGAACGTTTTGATCGGCCCCGGCGATGCCATCGTTTTACCGGCATTCGTCCTGGCCTACGGCTTTCCCAATTGCCGGACCGACCATGAGGCGGAACTGGCCATTATCATCAAGGACCGGGTGAAAAACCTGGGCACCGCCGAGGCCATGGATCATGTCCTCGGCTTCACCTGCTTCAACGACGTCAGTCAGCGGAACCTCCAGAAAGGCGACAAGTCGGGATGGTACCGCGGCAAATCCCTCGACACCTTCGGCCCCATCGGCCCGGTGATCGTGCCCCCCGGGATGATCGGCGATCCGCAGAATCTCGAGATCGTCTGCCGCGTCAACGGCAAAGTGGTACAGCACTCCAATACCCGGCACATGATTTTCACAATCCCCGAGATAATTGCCTTTGTCTCGAAAAACTTCACCCTCGAACCAGGCGATATCATCATCACCGGTACCCCCAGCGGCGTCAGCCCGCTGCATGACGGCGATGTTGTCGAGGTCGAGATTGAGAAAATCGGCACCCTCAGCAATCCCGTGCAGGCCGAGCGGATTCGTTAGGGACTCGGAAATTCGCTTTCCTCTCAATCGGCACCTCATCCGGGCCGATTGAAAGCTCTCGCGGATCAAGGCCCTATCCCCTCATTTTTATAAGTTTCTCCAACCACCCGCGCCCAGCCTTTCAGCACCATTCCATGTGTTAACTTCCACTTGATCTGTAGGTTATCGACCTACACCCCCTGAAGTTTTGACCCTTCGACTTTTGTCTGTTTCCACCAAAAAACAATAGGTTCGCGGCCGATTTACAATTATCGGCGAAGGGAATATTCTGAAAATCTCAAAATGGTCCGACAATGTGGTACAGCCGAAGCCAAGACAGGATAGTTGACAATGGATCCCTAAGAAAGAGGTGCAAAGTTGGAAAAGAACACTGAAATGTACTGGACAGGTTTGTCTCCCGATGAGGCCAGAGAACTCCTCGTCAACAAAGACAAGTCGATGAAAGATAAACGGATGACGCTGAAGCAGGCGGTGGGTCAATTTATCAAAGACGGCGACAACGTCGGTATCGGCGGCTTTGTCAATATCCGCCAGCCTATCGCCATTACCCATGAAATGGTTCGTCATGGCTTCAAAAACCTGACCCTCTCGTGGCAGTCCGCCGGGATGGCTCCCGATTATCTGGCGGGAGCGATGATGATCGACAGCAATCATTTTTCCATCAAACGGGTCGAGTTGGCGTATTGGGCCCATGAGGCATTCGGTCTCTCGCCGATGTTCCGGTACCTGGCCGAACGGGGCTTGATTGAGATCGAAGACTGGAGCAACTACAACATGTCCGCCCGGTTCAAGGCCGGCGCCATGGGGCTGCCTTTCATTCCCACACGCGGTCCCCTGGGCAGCGACATCGTCAAAACAAGCCGAACGAAGGTTATCGACTGCCCTTTCACCGGCCGTCCCATAGCCTTATTGCCGGCCTCCAATCCCGATGTCGCCATCATCCATGTGCAGGCGGCCGACATGTACGGCAACTGCATCATCCGCGGCACCGATTGCACCTGCGCCGAGATTGCCATGGCTTCCGCCCATGCCATCGTCACCTGCGAGCAGCTTGTTTCCCATGAATTGATAGTCCGCAACCCCAAGGATGTCATGATCCCCTTCCCGGCGGTCGATGCCGTCATCGAAGTTCCATTCGGGGCGTATCCCGGTGCCTGTCGCCGCCATTACTACTTTAACGGCGAACATATCCGGGCGTTCCATGCCGGCGCCAACGCCATGCGCAAAGATGGCTCATCCGACCTGCTAAAAAGCTACTACGATGAAAATATCTTTGATGTCGCAGACTTTGCCGATTTTATCGCGAAGTTCCCCGTCAAAAAACTCCTGGCAGACCAGGCGGCAGAGTCCTTCAACTGTGAACGGCTCGCATAAGCGGAAATCATATCCAAGGTACTAAAAATAAGGAGTTATCATGACAGCTTCAACCGACTACACCGCCCAGGAGATCATCGTTGTGGCGGGTGCCAAGATACTGGAAGACAACAAGATCGTTTTTGTCGGCACCGGCCTGCCGATGGTTGCATCTCTTCTGGCCAAACTCACCCATGCCCCCGGCCTGATCCCGGTCTTTGAGGCCGGGGCGGTCGGGCCTCCGCTGGGAGTCGGACTGCCTCTTTCCGTCGGCGATTCCAAGACCTTTACCGGTGCTTCCTATGTAAAGGGCCTGAATGCAGCATTCGAGATGACCCAGCGGGGATATGCCGATTTCGGCTTCATCGGCGGAGCGGAGGTGGATATGTACGGCAACCTCAACTCGACGATGATCGGCGATTTTCCGGAGAGTTATCAAACCCCGAAAGTGCGGCTGCCGGGCAGCGGCGGCGCCAGCGATATGGCTGCCTCCTGTGAGCGCACCATCCTCATCGTTCCTCATTGCAAAGAAAAATTCACCAAGAAGGTGCAATATTTGACCAGTCCGGGTCATCTCGACGGCAGCCCCAATGCCCGGTATAAAGCGGGCCTGCAGGGCAAAGGCCCCTACCGCGTCATTACCACCAAGGCCATTCTTGATTTTGACGAAGAAACCAAGCGCATGCGCATTCTCCATACCTTTCCCGGAGAGACCGTCGAGAGCGTGCAGGCCGCGACGGGTTTTGAGTTGCTGGTAGCTCCGCACGTCTCGACTTTCGATCCGCCGACGAAGGAAGAGGTGCGGATGATTCGCGAAGATATCGATCCACATCAGGCATTTGTCAAGCGGGCGTAGCACGGCGGAAGTGAGCGATTGAAGAGACGGCACAGTCCTGCCGTCTTTTTCATGCAATCATACATGATAAGGAGTCACAGATGTCCCAAACACATCAATCGGTGCCCGGCCAGGCCTGGGTTACTGTTTTTGCCGGCACGTCCATCAACCTTTGCCTCGGTATTCTCTATGCCTGGAGTATCTGGAAAACGGCACTGGTCAATGTCGATAAAGCCGGTCAGGCAATGACCGGGATCAACGCCGGTTGGATCTATCTCAATAACTCGCAGGCGGCAACGCCGTTTTCCCTCTGCGTTATCTTCTTCGCCCTGCTGATGATACCCGGCGGACGAATCCAGGACAAAATCAGCCCGCGATTCGGGGCGACGCTCGGCGGTTTGCTCCTCGCCATCGGCTGCATCGTCGCCGGGCTTATGAAAAGCTATACCGGCATTCTCATAGGTTTTGGGATTTTTGGCGGCATCGGCATGGGAATAGGTTATGCCGCCCCTACTCCCGCCGCCCTCAAATGGTTCGGTCCTCATAAGCGGGGTCTGATCGCCGGCCTGGTCGTCAGCGGCTATGGCGGAGCTGCGCTGTATATCGGGTGGCTCGGCCAGTACCTCATCGATCAATATGGAATTACAGGAAGTTTTCTTGGTTTGGGAACTTTTTTTGCTATTATCGTAATCATTGCCGGTCAATTGTTGAAACCCCCGCCGCAGGGTTACAAGCCACCTACACCAGCCGGATTCGGGGGTGCGACGGTCAATTCGACCATTACCAACTGGGAACCCGGCGATGTCGTGAAAACATGGCAGTTTTACGCCCTGGTTTTCATGTTCATCCTTACCACCCAATCCGGGTTGCTGATTATCGCCAACGCCAATGGACTCATGGTAAAGGCAGCCAAAGGTATGCCCTTTTTTGCCGCCAATGCCTGGCTGCTGGTTTCCTATGGCGGTTTAG
The DNA here is from genome assembly GCA_964441345.1 of uncultured Desulfopila sp. GTDB lineage: Bacteria > Desulfobacterota > Desulfobulbia > Desulfobulbales > Desulfocapsaceae > Desulforhopalus_A. Next base: position 7,922 of record CAYTVF010000127.1, read on the forward strand.
TCAACGCTCTCGGCCGCGTCGGGACTGGCTTCTATTCGGATAAAATCGGCCGCCTCAATGCCTACATCCTGAACTGCGCCCTGTCTTCCGTCTGTCTGTTTGCACTGCCATACATCATCAGTACCCAAAACCTCCCGCTCCTCTTCCTGGCGGTTGGCATTGCCTACTGGCAATACGGCGGCGGGCTGGCTCTCATGCCTTCATTTGCCTCGGATTTCTTCGGACCGAGCAACCTGGGGATGAACTACGGCCTGATTTTCTTCGGCTGGGGGATTGGTTTCTTCATGGCCAGGCTCGGCGGCACGATTGAGGATTTAACCGGGAGCCTGAACTATGCTTTTTATATCTCGGGCGGCTTGCTCATTATCGGTGTCCTGCTGGCAAAAATAACCAAGCGGCCGATGCATCGGCGGGAAGTTGAAATGGCGGCGGCGTAACTCACAGAGCAGCCATCGGTCTTCATGGAAAACCAGGAGCAGGGACTGCCGTGCAGTCCCTGCTCCTCTGCAACATCAATGCTGAACTCTTAGATCAAAGGAAAAATCGTATGTGGCCCATCAGATTTGTTTCATCGTCGATCGGTAAGAAAACGGTCATGGCAGTTTCGGGACTGCTGCTCATTCTTTTTCTGTGCACCCATGTCCTGGGGAATGCCGCAATTTTTGTCGGCAGTCACGCCTTTCAGGCATATGCCGACGCACTGCACAGCCTGCCCATCGTGGTCTTTGTGTTCGGAATTGGGCTGCTTACCGTTCTTCTTTTTCATGCCGGTTTCGGCATTATTCTGTTCTGCCAGAACAGAACCGCCGGAGGCAATCGATACGCCGTGAATACCCGGGTGGTGAAGAGTTCCTTCGCCTCCAAAACCATGCCGTATTCAGGATTTTTTATTCTGCTCTTCATCCTCGTCCATGTCTTCGGTTTCAGTATCAGGTCATCCGATGTGGAAATTTCCCTGCTCGTTCAGCAATATCTCGGTAATTTTTTCTATTCCTTGTTTTACCTTTTTTCCTTCTGTGCCCTTGCCCTGCATCTCAGCCATGGATTCTGGAGCATGCTGCAGACATTCGGCATAAATCATCCACGATATAATAACGGCATCGCCAAACTGACACTCATCGTACCGGGATTCTTCCTTTTCTTCTTCGGCGGAATCGCCCTCTATTTTTTGACCGGTCTTGGTGCGTCGTACTGACCAGCCGCCTGCTTTCCAGGTAAAAAAAAAATCAACTTCATCCGTCCGGCAGCATATGCCGTCAGCCTCAACAAGGGTAAAACAATGGAACTCAATGCGCGAATCCCTTCGGGTCCCCTCAGTGAAAAGTGGGATAATCACAAGTTCAACAGCAAACTGGTCAATCCCGCCAATCGCAGGAAGTATAAAATAATTGTCGTCGGTACCGGTCTGGCCGGCGCTTCCGCCTCCGCGACACTCGCCGAGCAAGGGTATCAGGTGCAGACTTTCTGTATCCAGGACAGCCCGCGCCGGGCGCACTCCATCGCCGCCCAGGGTGGTATCAACGCCGCCAAATGCTACCAGACGGATGGCGATTCGGTCTATCGTCTGTTTTATGACACCATCAAAGGCGGCGATTTCCGGGCGCGTGAAGCAAATGTCTACCGGCTTGCCCAGGTCAGCAACAATATCATCGATCAATGCGTCGCCCAGGGCGTCCCCTTTGCCCGCGAGTATGGCGGAACCATGGCCAATCGCTCCTTCGGCGGTGCCCAGGTATCGCGGACCTTCTACGCCCGCGGCCAAACCGGGCAACAGTTGCTCCTGGGAGCCTACAGTGCGCTGTCCCGCCAGATTCACAGCGGCCGGGTGACCATGTACTGCCGCCGGGAGATGATGGAACTCGTCCTGGTCGACGGCAAAGCCCGCGGCATCATTACCCGCAACATCATCACCGGCGAAATCGAAAAATATTCGGCGGATATGGTGCTGCTGGCGACCGGCGGCTATGGCAACGCCTATTTTCTTTCCACCAATGCCATGGCCTCCAATGTAACGGCAGCCTGGCGGGCCCATAAAAAAGGCGCGGGTTTCGCCAATCCCAGCTTTGTCCAGATCCATCCCACCTGCATTCCGGTTCATGGCGACTATCAGTCCAAACTCACTCTCATGAGCGAGAGCCTGCGAAACGACGGCAGGGTATGGGTGCCAAGCGATCCGAACGATAAACGGCATCCCAACGACATCCCCGAGTCCAACCGGGACTATTATCTCGAGAAAAAATATCCGAGCTTCGGCAACCTGGTGCCCCGTGATGTCGCCTCCAGGAACGCCAAGGAACAATGCGATCTGGGCAAAGGCGTAGGCAGCACGGGACTCGCAGTCTATCTCGACTTTGCCGATGCGATCAAAAGAGACGGCAAGGAAACCATCCTGCGAAAATACGGCAATCTCTTCCAGATGTATGAGAAGATCACCGACAGCAGTCCGCTGCAAGAACCGATGATGATTTATCCGGCCGTCCATTACACCATGGGTGGTCTCTGGGTCGACTACGATCTGATGACGACGATACCGGGGCTCTTCGCCCTTGGCGAATGTAATTTTTCCGACCATGGGGCCAACCGCCTGGGCGCCAGTGCGCTGATGCAGGGGCTGGCCGACGGTTATTTTGTAATCTCGACCTCCGTCGCCAATTACCTGGGCACGAGTAACCCCAAACCCGTCTCCACCGCCGACGATGCATTTAAAGAAGCGCAGCAAGCCGTGGAAAATCGCATTGCCAGGCTGCTGAAAAACAGTACCGGCGGACCGGCCGGCAAAGTTACCGTTGACGAAATTCACAAGGAGGTCGGCAAACTGCTCTGGGATAACTGCGGCATGGCGCGCAATAAATCCGGCCTCGAAGCCGCCCTGGCCGCGCTCCCGGCAATTCGCGGCAAATTCTGGGACAGCGTCTACATTCCGGGCGACAGGCAGGAAATCAATCAATCCCTGGAACGGGCGGGCCGCGTTGCCGATTTCCTTGAATTTGCCGAGATCATGATTCGCGACGCCCTCGCCCGGGAAGAATCGTGCGGCTGTCATCTTCGCGAAGAGAGCCAGACCGAAGAGAACGAGGCAAAACGCGACGATGAGAACTTCTCCCACGTTTCAGTCTGGGAGTACAAAGGCGAAGGGGCGGCACCGGCAATGCATAAAGAAAAGCTTGTCTTCGAAAACGTCACCCCCAGTCAGAGAAGCTATAAATAAGATCTTGACGGGATCGGATCTGCAAAATTCAAATTCCACCATACCTACCGATATGAGCACTATAGACCTTACCCTGAAAATCTGGCGCCAGCAAAAAAGCGACACGCTCGGCGCATTTGAGACCTATGCCCTGGACCATATATCGACCGATATGTCGTTCCTGGAAATGCTCGATGTTCTCAATGAACAACTGACCAAGCAAGGCCTTGACCCGGTCGCCTTCGACCACGATTGCCGGGAAGGCATCTGTGGGATGTGCGGTTCCGTTATCAACGGCGTCGCCCATGGACCGGAAAAAGAGATCACTCTCTGTCAGTTGCATATGCGCAACTTCGGCAGCGGCGACACCCTGGTCATCGAACCGTTCAGGTCCCGCGCCTTCCCCATCAGGAAAGACCTTCTGGTCGACCGATCCGCCCTTGACCGAATCATTCAGTCGGGAGGATATGTCTCGGTCAACACCGGCGGAACCCCCGACGGCAATGCCATCCCGATTCCCGCCCAGACGGCCGAGCTGGCAATGGACGCCGCGGCCTGCATCGGCTGCGGAGCCTGTGTTGCCAGTTGCCCCAATGGCGCGGCAATGCTGTTCACCAGTGCCAAGGTTTCCCAGCTCTGTCTCCTGCCCCAGGGGCAGGCTGAGCGCAAGCAGCGGGCGCTTGCCATGGTGGAAACCATGGACAAGGAGGGCTTTGGCAATTGTACCAACGAAAGAGAATGCGAAGCGGTTTGTCCGAAAGGCATTTCTATTCGCAATATCGCCCGACTCAACAGAGAATACCTGAAAGCGATCCTTTCAGAAGGCTAACTCTCCTTTCCTTTTCAAACTGGCCACAGAGCCTTCTGGTTGTTCCCCCGTCCATGATTTCCGTGGCGGGGGAACTTTTTTTATAAGGCCACCCCAATTCTTTTTTCCAGAAATCGTTCCGACCGCCTTCATCTCGTCATTTTTTTCTGATATGATTGAAGCGTTGTTGTAGTGACTTTGGCAATACGCCAGCCGGACAGCCACCTTTCTTGAAACGATTTCCACTGGAAATGTTGTACTATTATGCAGGATCTCAAGAAGAGTTTTGACCCCATCGCCGCTCACCC
>CAYTVF010000128.1:0-12164 GCA_964441345.1 uncultured Desulfopila sp.
TTCCCCCTGCCGATCGATATGCTTCAGGCTGCGTTGAACCAGAAGAAGGATCGGTGAGGGGGGGCTATACAAACCGTATAGGACTGTTTGCTCCTTTGCTGCCCGTTTATCGAGATTCCTCCATGCCCTGGCCTGAATTCCGCACTTTTTACCAACTCACCGTGGCACTGTTTGAGCAGGCGGCCGGGGTTGTGCCATTTTCGCACACCTGATAGGTGGCAGTTCCCGAGCCTTTGCCCAAATTGTCTCTGTACGCGCCGTCGTTTGCTGTTGTGACAAGCATGTTGCCGTTCCGGAAGACATCCATATTTGTCGTAACGGCTCCATCCCAGGTCAGGTCTGCGAATTTATTGACTTTTGCTGTAACCATGACGGTCAGAGTGATCCCACTGGCTTCGCTGACGGTGATGGTGATGCTGTCGCTGCCGCTCAGTCCTCCGTTATCGGTGGCGGTGGCGGTAATGATGTGTGTGCCGGGGCTGAGTGCAGTACTACTGAAAGAATTGCCTGTACCTATTGGGCCGTTAATGTCGGAAGTCCATTCCAGGCTGCCGCTCAGGTTACCATCCACATCACTCGCTGTACCGGCGAAGGAAATCGATGCACCCGATACAAAGGATCCGTTGTTGGCCGGACTGGTGATATGGACCACGGGAGCGGTATTGCTGCCGCCGGCAATCATAGTCGGGGCGAATGTACTCACATCAAGCAGTTTTTCTTGAATGCCATCGCCCGAATCATCCGTCCAGTTCAGGTTGCCGGCGGTGACCACCTTACTGTAGAGAGCTTTAACGGCGGCAGCATCGCCGGGCTTATTAACGCTAGCCTGCAGGGCCAGCGCTCCGGCCACGTAGGGGCTGGCCATGGACGTGCCGCTGATGGTGCCGTACTGCCCCTTCTCCAGAGGGTATGTCGACAGGATACATACGCCGGGAGCGGCGATATCGATTGCCGAACCCCAATTGCTGAAATCGGCCAGCGTGTCATCCTGGTCGCTGCGGCAGGTGGCAGCGGCTCCTCCGCCCGGCAGGCCATTAAAATCGGCCAGAGCGCTGACCGTCAAAACATTGTTGAAAGCGGCCGGACTGTAGTTGAGGGCGTTGTCATCGGAATTGCCCGCGGCCACGGCAAAGGCGATTCCGGCGTTAACGGCGCCCTGAATGGCGTCATACTCGGCCTGGCTGAATCCGGATCCGCCCAGGCTCATATTGGCCGCTTCGAAAGTCGCTGCGTTCCCGGTGACATGACCGGTGATCCAGTCGATGCCGGCGATGATCCAGGAGGAGTATCCGCTGCCGCGTGAATTCAGCACCTTGACCGCCCAGAGACGCGCCCCCGGGGCAACGCCCACCACGCCGAAATCGTTATCCAGTGCCCCGATGATGCCGGCCACGTGGGTGCCGTGATAATGGTCGTCGTCACCGCCTGATACGCATCGGTTATTGAACGGACTTCCCGTGCAATTGACGCCCCCGGCCACGTTGAGATCGGGATGTTCCATATCTATGCCGGTATCGATGACCGCCACATCCGCATCAACCCGTTTGTCGTCGACACCGTCGATGTCGATTGCCGTATTGCCGTCGGCGAAGATCCGTCGAAGGCCGGTGGGCTCCGTTTGCGCAAAAGCGTACCTGATGTCATCGGTCGCCACGTATTTGACCCTGGGGTTCCCCCGCAGTCCGGCGACTGCCTGGGCAGGGACGGTGATCGAAAAACCCTTCAGGGCGTGTTGGTAAACAAAACCAAGCTCTCCGCCGACCTTATCGGCGATTTCTCTGGCTGCCGAAGCGGGCGATGGCTCATCGTCGTTCAGGACAACGATATAGCCCGATCGTGCGGGGGGTGCGGCCGATGCCGCCGGGGCCGTGTTTGCCGCCATCGCCAGGAGAACAATCAGGATCAATGCTACGTTTCTCATTGGAATTCCTCCTTTAACAGTTTCTTGAGGTCCCGACTCGGCGGAACACTGAAAAAAGCTAGCAAGGCATAACGGTAAGATAATGCATGGCTTGGCGAAAATCACCCGACGCCGATTTTTTCGTCGAGCAGATGCTGCAAATAGGGTATATTCACGACCTTCGTTTTGATTTAACAAAACACCTTTTTTCCACTTCCCTGCAGTATCATGCCGGCAATAGATCACGAATCGTCAATTCGACTCAGGCTTCTCAACTTCCCTCTCATCGTCGGGGTGGTCTATATCCATGCCTTCACCACCACGATACTTTTTGCCGGTACCACCCTGGGCACCGAACAGCTTGATTCTCTCACCGATTTCGTCAGAATCCTGATCTCCCAGGGGATCGCGCGGCTCGCCGTGCCATTGTTTTTTCTGGTAGCCGGTTATCTCTTTCTGGCGGGTTGCACCTGGTCGTGGCAAGTATACGGCAATAAGCTTGCCACGCGGACAAGAACCCTGCTGGTGCCTTTTTTGTTCTGGACCATTCTCGGCCTGGTCATCCGCCATCTCGGCCAGTCCATCCCCGATGTCGCGGCCTACTTTGCCGGCGATGGCCCCCTGGTTGCCGACTATTCCTTTTTTGCTCTCTTAAACGGAGTGTTCGGGCTCATTTCGTTTCCCGAGGCCTATCACTTCTGGTTTATTCGCGACCTCATGCTGCTGATGATCCTCTCCCCGCTGACCATGGTCATTCTTGAATATGCGGCCATACCGTTTCTCGCGGCGGTTTTTCTTGCCTGGATTACCGGCGAGTGGCCGGTTACCGTTCCCGACGCGGTGGGAGTCCTGTTCTTTTCCGCCGGTAACTATCTGGCCATGAAGGGCAAAAGCCTCTTCGCCCTCGACCGGTACGGGGTGTGGTTCTTTATTGTTTATATTCCGGTTCTTCTCGCCGATGTAATCTGGTATGACGCACCTTTCAACACCTGCCTGCACCGGTGCGGCATAGTTGTCGGAATCGTGGTCGCCCTGTCGAGTACCAGGCTGGTGCTTGGCCATGAGCGGTTGAAGAACGCCATCGTATGGCTCAGCGGCACGAGCTTTTTTGTCTATGCGGCCCATGAACCGCTGCTCGGCATCGTCCGCACCATGGCCTTCCAGGTGGTGCCATTCGACTGGCCCTATGCAATGTTGTCGATCTATCTGCTGCTGCCTTTGGCTCTCATCGTCTTTCTGGTGGGTGTTCACCGGTTGCTTGCCGGCTATGCTGCAAAGCCGCTGGGAATTATCACCGGCGGCCGGTGAATTGAAAGAACTCTGCATGTGTTTTTTGTGTCTTCACGGGGGAAAACCAGTGGGAACAACGCCTCGAACAATACCGCGAGGCCCTTGCCCTCATGCGGATATCGGCCTCACAACCTTAGGGCAATCTGTTACATCAATGCCCTGACGGGAAGAGCCACTGGCTCAGGTAGTAGAGGAAGAAAAGCGAACCGACACCGATGCCGATGCTCCAGCGGACCAGGGACAATTCCACCGGCAGCAAGGGTTCGTACTCCATTTTTTTCTGGCGAAGGTCAGCATGTAGCCGATGACGAATTTGGGGAAACGATGCCAGATCTCGGCGGCCTTGATGCCAAGGCCGGCACCCATGATGACGATACCGGTTTTAATATACAACTCGGGCCGGGCCGCCTCCTTCATTATCCGGGCGGCCAATCGGTCTCACGCGAAGACGCGAAGGCGCGAAGATGAAAAGATGAAAAGATGAAAAATTCTGGAAAACCGGAGTGTAAACCCTTCGCGACTTCGCGGCTTCGCGTGCTCTTAAATTCATAACGTCAATATGGAGAAGGAGGTCGGTGATAAGCAGGCGTTCAAGGCCGCTCTCCTGCAGGAATGGAACAAGGAGGCGGTGGCCAAAGGCCGTCTCAACATGGAGTCGCGCCAAGGGATGAGCGATCACTCCTCGTACTCCAAGTAATTGCCGCTTCTGGGCAAAAGAATTAGTATCTATTTAGCTCTATTGACAAAGTTCCCCCTCCCCTAGCGGGAGGGGGCTAGGGGGAGGGGGAGGCCGCAACGTGCACCTTCGTTCCAAACTCGCCCACCCCTCACTCCCGTCAGGGGAAGGGAGGCTAAAACCAAGCAGACAGAGTGCATACCTGCCGGCCAATGTTTCAGCTTCGTTGAATTGTTTGCATGATTTTCCGCAAGGTGGCGGTTGAATCAGATAAATTTACTTCTGAACATAAAGAAAACCGCCCCGACCAAACACATTCCCGCCCATAAATAATCGAGTTTCAGCGGCTCCTTCAGGTACATCACCGAAAAGGGGACGAAGACCGAGAGGGTGATGACCTCCTGGATAATCTTCAGCTGACCGACATTCAGCACCGTGTAGCCGACCCGGTTGGCGGGGACCTGCAGCAAATACTCGAGCAGGGCAATGCCCCAGCTTATGAGTGCGGCGATTATCCAGGGCTTGTTGTTCAGTTCTTTCAAATGGGCATACCAGGCAAACGTCATAAAGACGTTGCTGCACAAAAGAAGAAGTATGGAAATAAGAAGCGGATGCATATTCGTTATAATCGAGTGGAACTGTGTTATCGATTACCTCGGCAAATTGGGTTTGTGGCTGCATGGATTACGGCTCGCCGTATAGCTTGCCGACAGTCTCAGGTATTTTTCCCTTTGGTATAAGCCTGTTATCTGATCCTACCTCATAGAGGCCGAACCATTCTTCCGGATCTTCCAGTTCATGACGGGTTGAATCGGTCGGATCTTCGCCGCTCTTCCACCACTCGTCCTGCAGTTCGAAAAAGGAGATGCCGCAGAACTTTTCCTTGCCTTTGGCGGTACGGATATCCTGCCAGATGGCGCTGAAGTCGTTCGGCACATCCTCCACCTTGTGGCCGCCGAATCCGGGGACCCATGACTTTGGCTCGAAGGGTGAGGTGGACAGTCCCACCTGGGTCACAAAGACCGGCTTGTCCGCTTGCGCCGCCAGCTCTTCCAGATAGCCCTGATAACTGGTGCCGGTCACCGAACCGGGCGGCGAGGTGCGCACCCCCTTGGCGTAGGTATAGACATTGAGGCAGACGAGATCGCCGAGATCCGGATTTATGGCGTTTTCCCGCGGCACTTCGAGGTCCGGCCGATCGGCGATCGGGCCGATATGGGTCCAGCTGGTGTGGCAGTAGAGATGCCGCTGGCCGTAGCGGCTGAGTTCGTACTCCATGGCCCCGTCGATCAGCCGGGCAAGGGCGATTTCGGTCGGGGTCCGGTTGCTGACCTGCAGATGTTTGCCTTGATAGCTGCGCACTTCGGGATGGCGGGTATCGGTGCGGACCACCGAATCGGCCTGCAGTTCATCGCCGACGGAAAAGAGCACCAGCCGGTCCGGCCGTCCGGCTGAATACACATGATCGATTGCCGCTTTGATATCCGCCAAGGTCTTGGCGAGAAACGGTTCGGCGAGAAAATCCTCCTCATAGGCCCAGATCCAGATATCCTGGCCGTAGACCATGTCGGCCTTGTCCAGGGCGGTGAAGAATTTCGGCGGCATCTTCATGGGGAAGACATGGAGATAGTTGACGCCCATCGCTTTCATCAGGCCGAGGTGCTCCTCATAGCGGCCATCGTCGCCGGGGGGGGCACCCTTGAGCGGGGTTTCGCCCGGCAGATAGGGAGAGTAGCCGATGGCCTTGAAAAAGACCGGTTCGTTCCTCTTTCGATCGATAATTTGACTGCTTTGGGCAATAAACCTGGGCGGGGAAGGAGTATCCGCCGAAATCCCGGCGGCTTTTTGGGGTCCGGGAGTGCCTGCGACGGCAAAACCGGTAAGCGGGGCGAGTACCGCCCAGAGCAATAAAATATAAAGTATTCTGCGAAGCATGGTCATCTTGCCTGGTTGTGGGAAAAAGGGGAGTGATGGGAGTTGGCGTATTGATTTTTTTTGTGTTTGTCAGCCTTACCATAAAACGTATTCGGGCCCAAGCGGAAAAAACGACGATGGGACCGGCACCATCCTCTGCAGATCACCCGGCCCCGCTCCGGACCGGCATGCTCCAGCTCCCTTTTATCCAGTATTATCTTATTCCTCACGGCCATCTTACCGATCCGATTGACAAGGCCATTGGATTTTCGATACAAGTGTAAGAGTATATTTAAGAGCGATACGTGTCCATCGCAATGAATGCTCATGGCAAATTTCGTGAAATTACCAATCCCCCTCAGGGACGGGATGTGATCGACCCGATCAAAACAAGGAGACTTTCAATGTATACGACATCTGCCAGCGAGCGGAGAAAATGTGTCCGACTGAAAGGCCATAAGCGAGCTATCCTCATTCAACCCAACGGCATGCACCATATCCGGGATATCAGTTTTGCGGGACTTTCCTTTCGGTGTCCCCGGGATGAGGTCTTTTCCGCCCAATGGCCCATAGAAATTATCATTGCCGGATCTTTGCTGGGGGTGATTGGCGTGTCGGTTCGGCTGGTGCGCGAACAGTTTTACGGTGCCGGTTCGGTCTCAACACCGGGCAAGGAAGTCGGGGTCGAATATCTCGCGCTCAATGAGAATAATCGGACCCTTTTGGCCAGGCTGCTTTCATATCTTCGGCAGACCGCTCGCACATGAGGAGGAACGCACGGTGACCAGGAAGCTGTGGCCGGCATTTGTCATCCTGCTCTGCCTTGCCGGTATCTGTCAGGCGGAGCCGGTGCGGATCGGTCTCTCGCTGGGCTTGACCGGCAAATACGCACCTCTTGCGAAAATGCAGGAGCAGGCCTACAGGCTGTGGGAAACCCATACCAACGACAGCGGCGGCATTTTGGGCCGGCAGATCGAGGTGATCATCCACGATGACCAGGGTGACGCGGGGCTGGCGCAAACAATATACGAACGCATGATCCGGGAGGAAAAGATGGATCTGCTGTTCCCGCCGTACTCCAGCGACCTCACCGATGCCATCGCGCCCATCACCGAAAAATATGGCTATCCGCTCCTTGCCGCGGGGTCATCGGCCGACAGCATCTGGATGCATGGCTATCGCTATATCTTCGGGGTCTACGGCCCGGCCAGCATGTATACCCTGGGCTTTGTGGAAATGATCCTTGCCCACAATCTCACCAGGCTGGCCATCATTACCGCCGACGATCCCTTTTCCGAAAGCCTTGCCAAGGGCACGGACAAGTGGGCCGGCCGGCTTGGTCTGGAAGTGGTTTTTCGCAAAACCTTCGCAAAAGGCACGCCGGACCTCATGCCGATCGCCGAAAGCGTCAAGGACTCCGGGGCGGAAGCCCTGGTTGTCTGCGGCCACTTTGATGAGTCCGTCAACATGCGCCGGGCCTTGCAGAAGATAGAGTGGTATCCCAAGGCCTACTACGCCTCGGTGGGCCCGGTATTGCAGGAGTACCATGACCGGCTCGGCGATATGGCCGAGAATACATTTTCCTCGACCCAATGGATGTATTACGACAAGCTGCCGTTTCCCGGAGGTAAAGCCTTTTATCAAAGCTTTCTCGCCACGTACCATGTCGAACCGGCATATCATGCGGCGGTGGCCTATGCCGCGGGAGTTCTTTTGTCCGAGGCCATACGGAAAACCGGCAGTCTCGACCGGAAAAGAATCAGGGATACCCTGGCATCGATGGATATGATGACCATGCTGGGGCGTTACGGGGTGGATCGAACGGGGTTGCAGATCCGCCATTTTGCCTTGATCATCCAGTGGATCAATGGCCGCAAGGAAATTGTCTGGCCGAGCGAACTGAGTACCACCACACCTCGGTTGCAATGAGGCGAGAGATGTCACGCTTGCTCAATACATCCACCCGGGATGAAAGATGAGGCAGATCACCCGACGTCTGGTTTTCAGGATAACCGCTCCCATTATCCTTATCTGGCTGATCCTCAGCCTGCTGCTTTACTCGTTTGTCAAAAACGCCGCTTCCGATTTTTTGTACGCCGCCATTGAAGACGATATGATGTGGCTTTCCCGCCAGGCCATCAGCATCTGCAATACAACCTTCGACAAGCTGCTGAAAACCGGGCTGGCGGCCGAACGCAATTATTTGCGGATTCATCAGAATCGCGCCCTCCTCGAGATCGAGGGGTTCCTGCGCGAATTCAAGGTGGATGGCTTTGTCCGTGCCGGCAACGGCACGGTTCTCTTGGCCACCGAGCTTCCCCCGGCTCTTTGGGAGAGTGCGGCAAAGGTCACGGCCGAATATGAGATCGCCACCCTGCAGATCGACCGCAACCTGTTCTATTGTTCATTCGCGCGGTTCGATCCTTGGGGCTGGGAAATCACCCTGATCAAGCCGGCGGGCGCCTATGCGGAGTTCAGTTCCCGCATGGTTCTGGTCTACTTCGCCACCGGCGCGGCACTCTTCGCGGCGGTGGCGATCATCATTTTCCTTATCCACCGGTTTGTCGATTTTCCCATCAGCAGGATAATTCGTCGTTTGCAGGCTGGCGAGAAACCAACATATAAAGGAGTGTATGAGGTCGAATATCTGAGCGATGCGATCGGCGCCATGATGGGTTCCCTCGAACAGTTGAACAGACATCTGGAGGAAAAAGTCCTGGCGCGGACCGGCGAATTGGCACAGGCCAAGGAAGAGGCGGAATCGGCGACCCGGGCGAAAAGTGATTTTCTGGCCAGGATGAGCCATGAAATCCGCACCCCGATGAATGCCGTCATCGGCCTGACCAATCTGACCCTGAAAACCGAGTTGACCCCGCTCCAGCGGGATTATCTCGACGATGTCCATAATGCTTCCCTGCACTTGCTCGGTATTATCAACGATATTCTCGACTTCTCCAAAATAGAGGCGGGCCGGTTCGAGCTTTCGAACCAGTCCTTTTCGGTACAGCGCGTTCTCGGACAACTGGTCGATATGTTCCGGGTCAAGGCCGGCGAAAAGGGGATCGAACTCTTTTTTCTGGTGGATAAGTCCGTTCCCCTGGATGGTCTGGAAGGCGATCCCGGCCGGGTCGGCCAGATACTTATCAATCTGGTTGCCAACAGTATCAAATTCACCGAACACGGGGCGATAATCGTCAAGGTGCAGCGCGAGGTCGATGAGCTGCCGCCAGCGGAAAATACTGGTCATATCGGCTTGTTGTTCTCGGTTCAGGACACCGGATCGGGAATCCCGGAGGACAAGTTGCCGGAGCTGTTCCAGCCGTTCATGCAGGTCGATGGGTCCAGTACCCGTCAGCATGAAGGCACGGGTTTGGGGCTGACTATCTGCCAGCGCCTGGTCGGACTGATGGGGGGGAAAATCTGGCTTACGACCCGGGTCGGCGCGGGCACCACCTTTTACTTCACCGCGCAGCTTACGCGCCGTACCGACCGGGAACCGGAACGCCGGCCGGTGTCGGACAGGATCAAGAACCTGAACGTTCTGGTAATCGACGACAGTACCATCTCCTGTCGGATTCTCCGTGAGATCCTCAACGGTTTCGGCTGCATGGCGGCGACGACCCATTCGCTGGCCGAAGCGGTTGCGCTTGTTGAAAAGGGCGGCGCGAGCCGGCCTTTCGACCTGGTGCTGGTGAGCGGGGCGAGCTCCGCAAGCGACTGCTTCGAGATGACCCGCACCGTCAAGAGACTCGCACTGCCGACCAAAATCATGCTGATCGGCGGCTGCGACCGAGAGCCTCCCGGCGGCCGGAGCAACGGCATCGATGGCTGTCTGCCGCGGCCGATCACCTCTTTTGCCCTGTTGGCGGAAATTGGCAAAGTTTTCGGCGAAGTTTCCGGTTACCCCGGTTCCGGGCCGGAACGATCGGCCGAGAGTGTTGTGGCGCGGGATGAGATCGACTTGAAAAAGATTCGGGGCGCCCGGGTATTGTTGGTTGAAGATAATGAGCTGAACAGAAAATTCGCCGTGGCGCTGCTGAATATCATGGGGCTCTGGGTCGAGGTGGCCACCAACGGCAAGGAGGCGATAGCGCGGCTGGAGGAGGGCAGACGCGGCGAGCGGTCCCGCTACGATGCCGTCCTCATGGATATCGAGATGCCGGTTATGGACGGTTATACGGCGACGCGGCTGATTCGGGCGGATTCGTTCTTTGCGTCCCTGCCGGTCATTGCCATGACCGCCCATGCGCTGACCGGGATCGAGCAAAAATGTCTGGACGCCGGCATGGACGATTATCTCTCCAAACCGATCGACGAACCGCAGTTGCGGAAGATCCTGGTCAAACATATACAATCCCCTGCGCGGTCGCAACAGGGGCAACCGGCCGAGGCGGCGATGTGGACCCGGGATGTGGAGCCATGGCAGGGGATGCCGGCCGGGATTGGTGGGATCGACCTGGCGGAAACGCTGCAGCGGGTCGGCGGCAATACCGGATTGCTGCGGAATATTCTGAGAGGATTTCACGAGCGATACAAGGATGTCGGGGCGAATATAGAGCAATATCTGGCCCGGGGGGAGCTGCAAGAGGCAAGACGGCTGGTCCACACCCTCAAGGGAGTGGCCGGGAACATCGCCGCCCACTCCCTGTATTCGGCAACCGTCGATCTGGAACACCACCTCGGAGAACATTCGAAGAGGGAGGTGAAGCCGGCCCTGGACGTTTTCCTGGAATGTCATCGACAGGTCATCGATGCCCTGGATGGACTGGATTTCGGGCTGGATTTTGAACCACAGGCGGATTCCATGCCTCCGGCAATACCGGATACCGCCATCGCAACGGCAAAGATTGCTCCCCTGCTCCAGGATATGGCCCAGCTCTTGCGGAAGAGCGATTCACGGGTAAGGCATCTGGTGCCGGCTCTGAAAGAACTTTTATACGCGACGCATCTGCAAATGGAGGTCGGCCAACTGGACCGCGCCATTTATCAGCTGGATTCGGACCAGGCGCTGGAGTACCTGAAGATCATTGCCGACCGGCTTCACGTTGCCCTGGATGCGGCGAAGGAGGCTTCCCATGTTGACCAAGGAGAGAATACTGGTCGTTGACGACAGCCCTGAGAGTGTCTGGCCGCTGGTCGAATATTTGGAACATGATTATCAGGTCAAGCCCTTCAGCCTGTCGGTCGTCAAGGCCCGCATCAAATCCGCCCTGCGGTTGAAGGAGGAGATGGACAATCGGACAATCCTCACCCGGAAACTGGAGGACCTGAATAAAAACCTGGAAAAGCGGGTCCAGGAAAAGACGGTCGCCCTGAAACAGGCGAATGAAGAACTGCAGGCCAATGAAAAGAGGTATCGCACGCTCTATGAAACGGCAATCGAAGGGATTTTTGAAGTCACCCCCGAAGGAAGAATGTTAAGCGCCAGCCCATCGCTCGCCCGCATCCTCGGCTATGAATCGCCGCAGGAGATGGTCGGTGTTATCGGCAACGTGGCCCAGCAGCTGTACGTTCATCCCCGGGATCGTGAACGTTTCGTCGCAGAGCTGGAAAAGCATGGTGAAATATCCGATTTCGAGACCCGGTTTTTCAAAAAGCAGGGCGACATCATCTGGGTGCTGATCTGCGCCAGAAAAAATTGCGACGAGTCTGGCCGCGAACCCACCTATCAAGGTTTTCTCATCGACATCACCCAGCGAAAACAATCGCAGTTGAAGAACCGCCAGCATTTGCAGGAACTGCGGCTGCTGGAGAAGCAGTATTTTCAAGCACAAAAAATGGAGGCCATCGGCACTCTCACCGGGGGAGTGGCCCATGATTTCAACAATATCCTGACGGTCATTCTCGGGGTCGCCGAGTTGATGCGCCGCCAGATCGATGCCGCAAGTCCGCTGCTGCCGAAACTCGAACAGATTTCCGCCGCGGCGCAGCGGGCGGTGAACCTGGTTCGTCAACTGCTGGCCTTCAGCCGGCAGCAGATTCTTCAGCCCAGGCGGTTGAATATGAACGAGGTGCTGTCCCAATTTGAGAAAATGATCAGGCGGGTCATCGGCGAAGACATCCGGTTTTCTCGACCCTGCTCGGCCAGGATATCGGCCTGGTGATGGTCGATCAGGGCCAGATGGAACAGGTGCTGATGAATCTGGTCGTCAATGCCCGGGACGCCATGCCCGGCGGGGGATTGTTGACCATTGAAACGCAAAATGCAGTCCTGGATGCGGAGTACTGCGAGAAACACCTGGAGGTTCAACCGGGCCGTTATGTCATGGTAGCGGTGAGCGACACCGGTTCGGGCATCGACAAATCAATCCTCCCCTATTTATTTGAACCGGGTGCAATACAAAAAAGTGACAATCTAAAGAAATTGCATCAAAATTAAGAAAC
>CAYTVF010000129.1:0-12125 GCA_964441345.1 uncultured Desulfopila sp.
TTCCTGGGGAAGAAGAGGTCGATGGAACGATTCAAGGTGCTTTACGCGCGGGAATGTTGGCATACAAAGAGCTTAGTCCTTGATATCCTTTGTAAGATGATGAAAATAACTGCCGCATTCAGGCCATCGACCAAACGATATGAAGTTGAAATGTAATGATTAACGTATGGTACCTTTAGTAACCGGCCACGATGTTTAAAATTCATTAACAACATTCACAGGAGAAATGAAAATGGGCGATAAAGGCGGCAAGAAAGGTAAGGAAAAGAGCCAGAAACAGAACAACGAAAAACATAAACAAAAAGACAAGCAAAAAGCCGACAAGCAACCGATTAAAAAGGTTTGAGTCGGATAACTGCTGAAACAACCCCCGGTGGTGCATTGAGTACTCTTTGGCAAGGTCAGGTTTGCCGCAGGCTTAAATGCAGTTCCGGGGATGACATTACAACACCCTGCCATGTTCGGATGCCAACCCCGCCAAGCGCTCAGCGCATCCATGCGCCCTTTGTCTTGCTTCTTTAAATGATTCCGCGTTCGTCGAATAGCCAAGTGCCCACATGCGCCTAAAAAGCACAGCCCACATTCCTGGCGATAACCGGGGAAACTGCCAATCGGCATAGGGCTCCCCACTTCCCGGAACATTGATTCGCAAACGTCAGAGTCCTCGAATCCAAGGACTCTGGCGGACTCCGATGAACGGGGGAAATCGCTGCAAACCACAAAGGCACACTTTCTCGCTTGCTCCATCGCCTCTTGTGGTGGCATACACCCGAGGTCAATTCCCGCATCGTTGTATGCAGACACCCACCGACCGAACTCGGCAGCGCTCAATCGCCGGCCTTTATCGATCTGTGGCATTCCATGCCTCAGCAAGACAATCTCCACTCAGCTCTCCTTCGAAACCGGCTGTTGGCCCGGATGATTGGTCACTGGTGTGCTGCGTCCGAATCGAAGATCATAGGGGAAGCGACAGTTATTGCTTAACCAGTTCCACCCGCCTGTTTTTCGACCGGCCCTCTTCGGTATCGTTGCTGACGACTGGGCACAGAGGTCCGGCGCTCTGGCCGTTAAGACGAGCAGCGGCGATGCCGTGCCTGGACACCAGTTCCTGCACTACGGCTTCGGCTCGGGCCTTGGACAGCTTCATGTTCAAATCGAGTGAGGCAACGTTGTCGGTGTGTCCTACGACGTAAACTTTGAGGCCCGGATCGGCTTTCAGCAGTTTGGCGATTTCGGCAATGGCTGCTCCTGACTCGGGTTTCACTTCGGATTTGCCGGTATCGAAGAAAATACCGGGAACTTCGACGTGGCCCGATGTGTTCAGTCCTGACTTGAAAAGCTCTGCGCTGGCAACAACTTCCTGGGCCATTGCCTGTTTTTCGATAATTGTCAGCATATACCCCTTGTTCCAGGCGGTATCGACCTGAGCCCAGATTTCCTTGTCGTCCTTTGCTACCTTCAGCCAGGTGTAACGCGGGTCTTCATACAAGACGGTGCCGCCGATTTTAGCGATGGCGTCCTGGTGGTTCCGGATGATCTTAAGCGGACCGGCATACTCAATGCCTGTGTTCGTTTGATATTTGATTTCGAAACGCTTTCCCTCCACTGCGGTTTCGCTCCCCTTGCCGGTTTTGAATTTGAAGCTGTCAAATGCCACAGTTTTGCAGAATACGATGTGCGTGTTCTGCATGCGGGTAAAAAGCGGGTGGTCGGAACAACCTTTGCTATCCGCATTTGGATCTTGCGATGCGGCGTTGCTCGAAAGGGTAAAGGCGATGAGAAGAGAGGCTGCAACCAAGAGAACCACGGAACAATAACGTTTCATAATAAACTCCTTTGATTGTTATATAAAGCGGTTTGACCCTGGTGCTCTGATTTAATCGAATGAATCCTCTTTCTTGGCAGAAGATTTTCCCTTACTGGGTTTGCTTTTTGCATCGGAGTCCGTGGAAAGACTATCGTCGTTTTGAATCGCAGTAGGGCCGCGCATTTGTTTCATATCACTTTTGTCCGAGGATGTTGAAACTGCGATGTTCTTAACTTTCTTTATATGTCCACCACTTTTCGATACGAGCGGAGATAGAGGTGTGGAGCCGTTTGCTTGGTTTTTTAATGCCTCCTCTTGGACGGTTTTTTGAGCTGCAGACTGTACCCTGGCGATAGAGACTTTGCTCGGCGCTGAATCGGAAGCCTCTGGTTGCTCAATTTCTCGAGATTCCTCAGGCGTATTCAAGGGTGCACCAACAGCAATCTTTGCATATGTGAAGGCGGCGAAAAGGGAAATGCATAATGCAAAAGTTTTGGGCCACAGTAACAAAGAGCATTTCTTGACGTTTTGGGCCATTTTTGACCTCCTCTCTATAAGTAGAATTTTAGGGAATTAGGGGAATTAGGGAAACTCCCTCTTTGTTTCTTTCCCGATCGGTTAATCATGACATGTTTTCGATCTTTACTTAATTGCCGGGCAACGATTGATCGACGATGGGCAGGTTGTGAATCGGCCGCATTTCCTTGCCGAGACGAGAAAACCTACGCCAAGGTACCAGAATGGCAGCGCCAAGCGCGACGATCATATATAAAACCCATGTCGGCAGCATCAGCAATAACCACGCAAGTAAATAGAAAATATCGCCCTTGTGAACCATTTTCGATGCGCGGGAAGAGATTTTGACGAATGTAACGGCACCAACTCTATCCAGCACACGCAACCCGCGTTGACCAAACGTCGCAGCCAGCTGAATCGTGTCCTTCCCTAATTTTCCGGCTTGTTGCGCGACTTTGACGGTCAAGTCGCCGCCAATGCGATAGAGTGTGGCACTGTTGGAACCAAACGTTTCGGCAAAAGTCGCCATGCGTTTGAGCGAGGCAGCATCCTTTGCCTTGCTCATCAAGTTGAACCCGCCACGTGTTTTGGCCAGGGTATTCACATCGCCAAGGATGCCGGTAAGCGAACTGAGGCTTTTGGTTTCCTTAATCGCTTTTACCGATTGAACCATAGCCTTGCCGAGCCAAGGCGGCAATTTACCAAGTTTTTGTGCGGTTTTTAGTGCAATAAGACCGCTTTTCGCCACGGTCGTGCCGGCTACGGCCGGTGATGCCGCGCCTCCGGATGCAACCGTTCCGGCGCCGCTGACGATTTGCGCGCCACTTGCGACTACGCCAAGAGTGGCCAAGGCAACAAGAACTTCATCGACTTCCTCACCCTTGGCGAGATGAACGCCTTGTTTGGTGAGATCGCGCAGATCCCCAATCACAAAAAAGTCTGTCGTGACTCCCGCTGCCTTCCCGATTATTTCGTCACTTGTACCCGTCAGCAAACCTTCGCCCAGTTTGTCGATTTGATAACGCCAATTTCTCCGTTTGCTCGATATGTCCCGGTACAGTGCCTGGGCTTCAGAATTTTGATTGACGTACTCGTACTCCATGAAAAAGCCAAGATAGTCGGAAGCCTCGGCATAGCGTTCCTCTGCAACCATCGTGCGGGTTTCGGGGAGGGGATCGAGACGGATTAAAGCAAGTGCGGCGAGTCGTGTCTGCTGCCAAAGTACGCCGGCGGAGATGGCGGCAAGCATGAGAATAACGAGTTTTATTGGAAGGTTAATCACGGCATACTCGCCAGTTTTTAGTAACTGATTCTGTGGTGTCGATGGTGGGCGAGGATATATCTGATCTCCCCGTAGGTGCAGGAGTCGCCCAGCGCCTCTTTGATCTCGCTGAGCTTTTGGCCCTGCAGGGGCAGGATCAGGTGTTCGAGCGATTGGCGTTTTTCCGGAGCGATCATTCGGTCGACGGGGAGTTCGCCCATTTCGATGCATTGGGCCAGATGGTTTTCGATGGTGGTGAAGGCGAACTCGCGTTTTTCGGCAATCTGGGCAATGGTTAGGCCCTGGTTGAAGAGTTCGAGGGTCAGGAATCGGGTCGGGATTTTTGGCTCCTTTGCGGCTTTGGGTTCGTTGGTCTTTTTGTGGTCCTCCGGTTCTTTCGTTGTTGCGGTGGGGAGGATAACCTCCTGGATATCGTTTTTGGCGCGGTATTCCGTAACCAGGGTTACCAGTTCCTCGCCGTATTTCTCCGCCAGAATTTTGCCGATCCCTTTCAGTTTGGTGAGAGCCGGGATGGTGTCGGGCAGGTTGACGGCGATCTGGATGAGGGTCTTCTGGTGCATGACCTGGAAGTGGGCGACGTTTTCTTCTTTCGCCTTGCGGCTCCGCCATTCCTTTAAGGCGAGAAAGAGGTCGGGGTGGCCGACGTCGGCTTCGGAGTAGGTGATCGCCGGCGGTTTTTCCTTCTTCGGGGCGACGCTGATCTCGGCCGAGGAAATAGCTCTCAGATATTCCGCCGTGGAAAATCCCGACTCGCAGCACCGCACGGCCGCAAGTTTCACCGCGGTTTCCTCCTGCAGCCACTTGCACAGGTTTTTGGCCTTTTTGCGGATCTCCTTATTGTCGGTTTCCACCTGAAAAGCATCGACAACTTCACCGATTCCCGCCGCGAACTTTTCCTGAAAATAGGCCGAAGCCTTCTGCAACCGCTCGCGTATCGCGCCGTCTTCGGCGGGAGGGACGGTGTCGGCAAACATCCCCTGCAGTTGCCGGCCGAAGTTGGTGCCGACGCTGCAGATCTCGTTCACGGTTTTGGCCTGCAGGTCGCGGAGATTGCCGGCGCCGGTTATCCGCACCAGTTCGCCGCTTCGTTCCACCGTCGAGATCAGTCGGGCGAGAAGCCCCTGCAGTCGCTGGAAATCAAAACATTCGAGCAGGAGCCGCTGCTGGTAGCGGATCTTGGCCGCGGCCAGTTGGGTTTCGGTCGGGACATTGGCCCCGGCCTCTTCGACAAAGCGCTTCACGGTGGAGTCGGTCTTGACCGCTCGTGCCGCCAGCGGCGAGCTGAGGACCATGCCTTCCAGGGTCCGGCAGCGGCTGAGTGCGACATAGACCTGGCCGTGGGCAAAGGCCGCCTGGGCGTCGATGATGGCCCGGTCGAAGGTGAGACCCTGGCTCTTGTGGATGGTGATGGCCCAGGCCAGCTTCAGCGGGTACTGGATGAAGGCGCCGACCTTGTTTTCGGTGATCTCAAGCGTTTCTTCGTTGAGGGTATATTCGATGTTATCCCAGGTCGCCGGTTCGACCATGATCTCTTCGTCGTCATCGGGGCATTTGATCCAGATCCGGTCGTCCTTAATACGGGTGATCTTGCCGATTTTGCCGTTGAAAAAGCGCTTTTCGGGCGACGCATCGTTGCGGACGAACATCACCTGGGCATCGGTCTTCAGCTCAAGAGTGAGGGCGGTCGGGTAGGAATGCTCGGGAAATTCACCCTCGATCTCGGCATCGAAGCGGTGGGTTTTCGGGGTCAGCGTCCTGAGCCTGGCATTGTTGATGGCATCGGCGCTGCTGTTATGGGTGCAGAGGGTGATGTAGCCGAGGTTCTTTTCATCGACGAAGTCTTCGATATGGCGGCGGTTGAGTGCCTGCAGGGTGGCCGGGTCGAGGCGGTTGTCGCGGACGCGGTTGAGCAGCTCGATGAAATGCTGGTCCGCCTGGCGATAGATGTGCTGCAGTTCGATGGCGATCAGTTCGGTCTGGCGCAGGCTGTTGCTGCTGAAGAAATAGGGCGAGTCGTAGTGGTTCTGCAGCAGGCGCCAGTCGCTGTCCTTGACCACCGGGGCAAGCTGGTGCAGGTCGCCGATCAGGAGAAGCTGGACCCCGCCGAAGGGCAGGTTGCTGCGGCGGTAGCGGCGCAGGACGCTGTCCACCCCGTCCAGCAGGTCGGCCCGGACCATGCTGATCTCATCGATCACCAGCAGATCGAGGCTCTTGATCAGATTGACCTTATCCCGGCTGAACTTATGGCGGCCTTCACCCTCGCTGCCCGGCACGAAGGGCCCGAACGGCATCTGGAAAAAGGAGTGCAGCGTGACGCCGCCGGCATTGATCGCCGCCACTCCGGTGGGAGCGGTGACGATCATCCGTTTGGGACTCTTTTTCTTGATGTTGTGCAGGAAGGTGGTCTTGCCGGTGCCGGCCTTGCCGGTCAGGAAAATATTGCAGCCGGTGTCGCGGACAAATTCATCGGCAAGCTTGAGCAGAGGGTTCGAAATATTCATCCGCGGGCCTACGAGTAGATCTCCTCCAGCACCACATTGATCAGGGCAATCTCCTCCTTGCCGAAACGGTCCGGGGCGAAATTCTCATCCAGCCAGTCGACGAAACCCTGATACTCCTCGTCTTCCGGGTTGGCGAGAACCTCCAGAAGGTGGAGATAGCCGGGGATGCCGCCGATATCCTCCGGCGGACAGGCGCGTTTGCCGGTGACCAGGACCGGATAGGGTTTGCCTTCCTTCGGATCGAGAACTTTCTCGACATTTATCTGGTGCACCCAGTCGTCCCCGTAGTCATAGATGTATTGAAAACCGGGGAGGATTTTCTCTTCGAGGGTTTGCAGGGTAAATTTCGCTTCGTTTTTTGGCCTGCTGGTCCGCACCGAATCGTCCTCGTCGGGGAGACAATAGCAGGTGCGGTCGATCAGGAACTGGTGGAGATGGCTGTCGGTCCACCCCATGCAGAGCTGGATGACCTTATGTAGCTGCACAAGGGTGATGTTGCCGGGCACCAGAATACGTCGCCAGATCGGCGGCTTCGCCTCATGCAGCGTCACCTTGAGCTGATAGATGGGAGCGGTCGGGGCGGTTTTTTTCTTGCCGTGCTGCGGGAAATCGACCTTGATGACATTTGATTTTTTCGCTCCGGCCGGTGCCGTGGCGGCAGCCGACGCGGCGCCCGCGTCGCAGCATGAGCCTTCTTGTCCCGCGCTGCTGCACTGGCAGCCGCCATTTTGCACGGACTTCTGCCTCATGGTCGGCAGTTGAATGGGCTGTCGGCCCGGTTGTTTCTGCTGCCGTTTCTTTTCGATCATCCGGGCGTGGTTCTGCAGGGTCCGGATGGCGAGGGGCAGGGAGGCCATGAGAAACACCTGGATCTGCATTTCCCGGTCGGTGTTTTCGGTATCCATCCCGGGAAAGGCTTCCCGGAGAAATTCGGCCGGCATATTTTCAAAAAAATCCATGACCTGGTCCGGTTCGACCAAGCCCTGGATAATCATCAGGCTGTAGTACAGCTCTTCCTTTTTTGCTTTGGCAAGCCTCGGGAATTCTTCCGGATCCCACAATTCGTCGCGCAGGGCCAGCGCCTCCTCGAGTCCCGATACCCATTCGTAGATCGTGACGATCTGCTGATCGCTCAGCGTGACGATGTCGAAAGGGAAATCGAGCTGGCTGTTCTGAAACAAGTTGACGAACCTGTTGTAGATGCGGGTGAGGCAGCCGGTCATTTCCTCCATCTGCTTCATCGATTTGTATGTTGGGCCTTCTCCGCCGAAGATGAAGGGAATCCATTCGCTGGGAAGGACGGCATCGGGGGTCATGGCCAGGCCGAAGAGATAGCCAAGCAGTTCGTCATAGCTGAGGGTGTCTTCCGGATTTTCGGATAAGGCAAGGAAATTTTTAAGAATTATTTGTTCGTCGGGGGGCAGCATTTGCAGGTTGGTCCGGTTGAGGTTACGTGGCAATGAAAGGAGGGCTCTGCCAATAGCAATAGCGGAAAAGAGGTCCAAAGGGAAGGGAAAATTGGCGGGGGCCAGGAAATAGCCCGACTCGGCGGGCTGGGGGATGGGGTTCATGCCGGGATGTTTGCTATTCATGCCAAACTGATTTATATCGTAGGGAGGAGATCCACTCTGTCGCGGGCCGGGAGAGTGCAAGGGCAGGCCGATACCACTTTGAATTTTTCAATGAATTGAGCATATGAGAGTTGCGGTTTTTTCAGATATCCATGCCAACCTGGAAGCGCTCGAAGCGGTTCTCGCCCACGCTGCGGAGAACAAGGCCGATCGCTATGTCTGTCTCGGCGATGTTGTCGGTTATGGCGCGAACCCCAACGAGTGTATCGACCTGCTGCGGTCCCTGCCCGATTGTCCCTGCCTGCTCGGCAACCACGATGCCGCCGTGCTGGGTATTCCGATCAACATGAAAAACGAGGCCAGGCAGGCAATCATCTGGACCCGCTCCGTTATTTCGAAAGGAGGGATATGGTTTCTGCAGGAGATGGAGGATCTCGTCAAATGGCGGGAGCTCTCTTTCTGCCACTCCAATCCGTACCGGCCGCGCAACTGGTATTACGTTTCGGAAAAGACCTATATTTCCAGTTCCTTTGCCCGCTCGAAGGCAAAGATTCTCTTCGTCGGCCACACCCATGTGCCGATTGCCATAACCCGGAAAAATTTCTTCTGCATCTATATCCGCTCGCCGCAGCATACCATGGTGGTGCCGGCGGCGGAACTCAACCGGCAGATCTTCAACTGCGGCAGTGTCGGCCAGCCGCGGGACGGCGATCCGCGGGCCTCCTATCTCATCTATGACGACCGGCGGCGGGTAATCGAGTTCTACCGGGTTGCCTACGACCATGGCCGAGCGGCGGAAAAGATCCTCGCGGCCGGCCTGCCGAAGGCGTTTGCCCTGCGACTTGCCAACGGCTTGTAAGTCGTATTGGAATGTGTCATTCGGGAAGCAGCCTGCCCATGCCGAATTGCGGGAAGTGCGCCTGCAGGTCGGTCTGCAGGTCGGTGGCGTTGGGATAACGCTTGTCGAGATCCTTCTGCAGGCAGCGCATAATGATTTTATCCAGCTCGCCTGCGAGGTTCGGGTTGATCATCCGCGGCGCGCGGCTCTCGACCATCACCTCGATGTCCATCGGATAATGGTCGTTCAGCTGGCAGTAGGGCACGGCATTGGTGGCGAAGATGTAGAGAATGACGCCCAGGGCCCAGACATCGCTCGCTATACAGCTATGGCCTTCGAACTGTTCCGGCGGCATGAAATTGACGGTGCCGGCGGAGCTGCCGTCCGCCGCCTGCCAGGAGAGATCGCGGGCGATACCGAAGTCGAGCAGTTTCAACCGCCCGGTCCCGGTGATGATGATGTTTTCCGGCTTGATGTCGCGGTGCAGGATCTTGTGCTTATGGGCATAGGAGACGACGGAGAGCAGCTGCAGGAAATAGCTCTCCTTGTCCAGAGCCGGGATGCCCTCTCCCAGCAATTGCTGGAGGGTGGGGCCGGCGACATACTCCTGGATCAGGATAAACCTGCCCTGGTCTTTAACGACTTCGATCAGGTGGACCACATTCGGGTGGTGGACCAGCCTTTTCAAGATGGCGGCGGAGCGCAGCACGCTGATATTAAGTGCCGGCGAATGCGGGGTTTTGGCTACGGCAATCCGTTCGGTGCCGATTTCCTTGACCAGCCAGACCGTACCGAAGCCGCCGATGCCGAGCCGTCGCAGCCGCTGCCACCGGTCGGAGATATTTTCCGTGCGGGCCCGCCGGATCAGCGACTTCGGGGCGAAATAGCTTAAGCCATCCTGGATGTAATCGACAACCCTGCTCCAGCCATCGCGTTCCTCCGGGGTTTCCCGGTCGACGTCGATTATCGGCCTTGCCTCGCGGGGTTTGGGCAGGGCCTGGCCCATTTCCAGCAGGATCAGAAAACTGATGGAGAACTGGTTTTCATTCAGCGGCAGTTCGACAAAATCGTCCGCCCCGGCCTGCAGCAATTTTTTGATTTCGCCAAGATTTTCCTGCGGGACCAGAATGAGGAAGGGAACCACATCGCCGACAAAATCCCGGATCAGCTGGATGACCCGATCCTGTTTCCGGTGCAGGGCGTTGACATGGTAGACCACCAGGCAGATCTTCTTTTCCGGGTTGTTTTTTACATAATTGCGCACGGTGCCGATGGTCAGGGCCATCGTGTCGATCTCGAAAGAGGCAACCAGTTTATCGATCAGAGTCGTCTCCGTGGATGACAGTCCGAAGGTCAGTATGATTTCGATTGGAGTCTGCACAGGGTCCCCCGCCGGATGGATTGACGCAATACTTCAGCCTATCAGATAAACCGCTTGCCGGGCAATTATTTTTTTAAAGGGATGAGATGTCTGGAGTTGAGCCGGGGAGCAGGCGAAATGAAAGGTGAATTTCCGGCGGCCGGTCGGCGGTCGTACTTGCGAAAAACACGGAGAACCAATAGAATTCGATATGGCTATTATCAACACAAGCAACACCAACAATCAGCCGGGAGAGCGACATGATGAGCGATGCGGGATATTGGGCGGATAACTACCAGAAAAACAGATTGTCTGTCGAAAATGCGATCGCCAAGATTCAATCGGGCCAGCGGATTTTCATCGGCTCCTCATGCGGGGAACCGCAGCGGCTGGTCAAGGGGCTGGCCGATGCCAGTCTCAATTATACCGACCTCGAGATCGTCCGGATGTTCAGCGGTGAAAGTACCTCGCTTTCCCGGATTGCCGAAAAATCGAAATCCCAGAACCTCAATATCCGCTCCTTCTACCTGGGTTCGGCCAACTCCAAGAGTTTCAAGGGGGATTTGCGCTTTATCACCCCGATCAATCTTTCCGATGTCCATAAGCTGATCAAGTCGCGCCTGATGCCGATTCAGGTCGCCCTCATTCAAGTCACGCCGCCCGATGATTTCGGCTGGATGAGCCTCGGCATCTCCGTCGATGTCACTGCGTCGGCGGCGGCCGCGGCCGATCTGGTCATCGCCCAGGTGAACCGGCGGATGCCGCGGGTGCTGGGCCGCAGCTATATCCATGTCAACGATATCGACTATTTTGTCGAACACGATGAGGAGTTGATCGAGATCGGCAAATACCCGGACGTGGCGACCGCCGGCAAGATCGCCCGCTACGTTTCCCGGCTGGTCGAAGACGGCTCGACCATGCAGATGTCGCTCGGCGCGACCGCCGATGCCAATATCGAGGCCCTGATGGAGAAAAATGATCTGGGCATCCATACCCAATATATAACCAATACCATCATGAAGCTGATGGCCATGGGGGTGGTGACCAACCGGAAGAAGGGTTTCAACACCGGCAAAATCATCTGCAGCAACGCCATCGGCAATCGGGAACTCTACGATCTGCTCGACAACAACTCGGCGGTGGAGTTCCATCCTTCAAAGTATGTCAACGACCCCAGGAAGATAGCCAAGAACAACAAGATGGTGGCGATGAACGTCTGCCGGGAGATCGATCTGACCGGCCAGGTGGCGGCCGATGCCTTGCCCTTCAATTATTTTTCCGGGGTTACCGGGATTCTCGATTTTTTCCGGGGCGCCTCGCTTTCCAAGGGCGGCAAATCGATCCTGATGATGACCTCGACCACCAGCACCAAAGCCAGCCGCATTGTCCCGATGCTGGAGAACGCGGCCGTGGTGGTGCCGCGCAGCGAAGTGCAGTATGTGGTGACCGAATACGGCTCGGTAAACCTGTTCGGCAAGTCCATCCAGGAAAGGGCTACCGCCCTGATCAGCATCGCCCACCCCGATTTTCGCGACAGGCTCTTTGCGGAAGCGAAGGATCTCGGCCTGCTGGGCCCCGAACGCTCCCTGCGCGAGGAGATGAATTCGATCTATCCCCTGGGGCTGGAGGAAACCAGGGTGTTGGACGGCCGGTCCATTACCTTCAGACCGGTCAAGTTGACCGATGAACGGATCCTCCAGGAGCATTACTACGGGCTCGATACGATCGATGTGGTCTCCAGGTTTTTCCACGAGAAAAAAAGCTTTGTCAGGAAGCAGATCGAGCACACCTATGTGATCGATTACGTCAAGGATCTGACCATTCTCGCGGTCGAGGGCCCGCCCGGTTTCGAGCGGGTTCTGGCGGTGGGCGAGTATTACCTCGATCCGGACAAAATGCTGGCCGAGATCGCCTTTTCCGTCGTGAAAAACTGGCAGGGCAAGGGCTTGTCGTCGATCGTCATCAGGAAGCTGGCGGAGGCGGCCAAACGAAACGGCATCAAAGGGTTGACGGCCTATACCGCAAAAGAGAACAAACGGATGGTTAAGCTGTTCAATACCCTCGATTATGAGGTGAAGATGGTTTCCCAGGGCGAAATGATCTACCTGGAGGCATCCTTTGCCAGGGAGAAGGAAGGGGATCAGCGAACCGAGTGATACGCAGAGGTAACGAAAAAGGCGGCACGTTAGCCGGATCGTATCCCTTCAGCTCTATGGACAAAGTTCCCCCTCCCCTTGCGGGAGGGGGGCA
>CAYTVF010000130.1:0-12103 GCA_964441345.1 uncultured Desulfopila sp.
CGGCCGGCCAGATTTTTCGCGTATTCGTGGAGATAGAGTTGCGGCATAGTCAGTAGGCGGGACAGTCGGCTGATTTTCAATAAACAACGCACATCGGCAACATTCCGGAATTCAAGGCAATCAAGCCCGTCGTCGCCGGAAGAAACGGATGATACACTTTTTGGCTACACACTTACAACTTTACTTGAATTTTGCAACATTACGACTTTGTAATGTTCATGAAAGACTACGGCAATGTTCCATGACTATAGTGGCACCTGATCGATTATACCCGTTTTCCCGGTGAAATAAAAATCCAGTTTTGAGGAATAGCCATGTTAGACCACCCACCGCAATTTTCCCCGCCGCCACTGGCTCAGGCCGATACCTTCGGTTCGTCGCCCGCAGCAGACGTATATTCATCGATCCAGAGGATCAACGAGGCTGTCGGCCGCAGCTCCGGCTGGATCGCCCCGCTCAAATACGAACTCGGCAAGGTGATCGTCGGTCAGGAGCATCTGATCGAGAGGTTGCTGATCGGTCTGCTGGCTGGCGGCCACATCCTGCTGGAGGGGTTGCCGGGACTAGCCAAGACCCTGGCGGTCAAGACCCTGGCCAAGGCGATCCAGACCGATTTCCGGAGAATCCAGTTCACCCCGGACATGCTGCCCGCCGATATCATCGGCACCGAAATCTATAATCCGCGGCAGACCACGTTCGAGGTGAAACAGGGCCCGATCTTCTCCTCCCTGATCCTGGCCGACGAGATCAACCGGGCGCCGGCCAAAGTGCAGTCCGCCCTGCTGGAAGCCATGCAGGAAAAACAGGTCACCATCGGCGAGCAGACCTTCAAGCTGCCCGAGCTCTTTTTGGTCCTTGCCACCCAGAACCCGATCGAGCAGGAAGGCACCTATCCGCTGCCCGAGGCCCAGGTCGACCGGTTCATGCTCAAGGTGGTGATAGGCTACCCCAGCCGGGCCGAGGAAAGAAGAATTCTCGACAACTTCGAACGGACCGACGCCGAGATCGAGGTGGCGCCGGTCACCCAGCCAAGCGATATCTTCGCCGCGAGAAAGGTCGTGAGCAGTATCTACATGGACGGCAAGATCAAGGATTATATCGTCTCGCTGGTCTATGCCACGCGCGAACCGGAGAGCTATCAGCTTGAGTTGAAACAATATATCGAAACCGGCGCTTCCCCCAGGGCGACCATCAATCTCAAGGTGGCGGCCCGCTG
Source organism: uncultured Desulfopila sp. (assembly GCA_964441345.1). GTDB lineage: Bacteria > Desulfobacterota > Desulfobulbia > Desulfobulbales > Desulfocapsaceae > Desulforhopalus_A. Next base: position 1,217 of record CAYTVF010000130.1, read on the forward strand.
CCTCGCCTATCTGGCCGGCCGTGGCTATGTGACCCCGGACGATGTCAAGGCGGCCGCCCTCGACGTCCTGCGCCACCGGCTGCGGGTCAGTTACGAGGCCGAGGCCGAGGGGATAAGCAGCGAAGACATCATCAGGAAAATCCTCGATACCGTAGCCGTCCCCTGAGAGCCGCCGCAATGGATGTCCAGCTTACCCGAGAAATACTGAAAAAAGTCCGCCAGATCGAGGTGCGGACCAGGCGGCTGGTCAACGACAGCCTCGCCGGCAGCTACCAGTCCGTCTTCAAGGGCCGCGGCATGAACTTCGACGAGGTCCGCGAATACGTGCCCGGCGACGACATCCGGGCCATCGACTGGAATGTCACGGCCCGCACCGGCATTCCCCATATCAAAAAATTCACCGAGGAACGGGAACTGACCATCATGCTGATGATCGACATCAGCGGGTCCGGCGACTTCGGCTCGGCGGCCGGCTCGAAACGGGAATTGATGGCCGAGATAGGTTCGGTGTTGGCGTTTTCGGCGGTGCGCAATAACGACAAGGTGGGCCTGGTGCTGTTCACCGATTTTGTCGAGCTCTATATTCCGCCGAAAAAGGGCCGCGGCCATATCCTCCGAATTATCCGCGAGATTCTCTACTTCCAGCCGCAGGGCCGGAAAACCGACCTGAAGGTGGCGCTTGACTTCACCAACCGGGTCATCAAGAGAAAATGCGTGGCCTTCCTGATCTCCGATTTCTGCCTGCCGGGCAACTTCGACCACGCCCTCGCCGAGTTGCGGCCGAAGCTTTCGGTCAGCAACCGCCGCCATGACCTGATTGGGGTGATCGTCTCCGATCCACGGGAATTTGAGCTGCCCGACGTCGGCTGGCTGACCTTGGAGGATGCCGAAAGCGGCGAACAGGTCGAGTTGAATACCGGTGATGCCGCCGTCAGGAGCCAATATCGCGAGATGGCCGGGGACCGGCAGAAAGCGCTGCAGAAAGCGCTGCGCGCAGCCGGCATCGACCTGCTCGATCTCCTGACCGACACCCCATACCTCCCGGCTCTCCTCGGTTTTTTCAATACGCGCAAGGGGAGGACGGCATGACAGTACCAATCAAAGAGTTACACGATATTCACGGGCCGATCCCCATTGCCGGCCAACCGCCCTACCTGGCCATCGCCACCACCATTCTCCTGGTTCTCGCGATCCTTGCCGCCATCGTCTTCTGGCTGAAAAAACGCCGGAAACCTGGTCCGCCGCCCCCTCTCCCCTGGGAGACGGCCCTGGCCGAACTCGCCGCGGCAAAACCGCTGCAGACCGGAGGCCAGGGACTGCTCTACATGGAAAGGGCCAGCCAGGTCCTGCGCCGCTATATCGAGTCGCGGTTCGCCATCCGGTCGACCCGCCAGACGACCGGGGAATTTCTCGCCGGGCTAGGCCATGCCGGCAACAATTCACCCCTTGAAGCATACCGGCCCGAATTGCAGGTCTGTCTCGAACAGGCGGACCTGGCCAAGTTTGCCCGCCAGGTTCCCGACCTGGACAATATGGCCCGGATGGAATTCGCCGTGACCGATTTTGTCAAAAAGACCGAACCAATACCCACACCTGCCGGAGGCAAGCCATGAGATTTCTTCATCCGGAAATGCTGCTCCTGCTTGCCCTGCTGCCCCTGCTCGCCTTTCTCCACGGCCGGCGGGGCGCCGCGCCGGCCCTGGTGTTCTCCTCTACTTCCCTTGCTGCGTCGCTGGCCGGGGCAAGAAAAGTGCGGCCGGGAACCCTCCTCCTCCTGCTCCGCCTGGCCGTTCTTGCCCTCCTGATTCTTGCCCTGGCCGGCCCGCAGCAGGGAAGCAGTTCTACCGAGATCGAGGCCAGCGGTATCGACATACTCCTCGCGGTTGACGTTTCCGGCTCGATGGAGGCGATGGATTTCACCCTCGCCGGCAAACCGGCCAACCGGCTGGAAGTGGTAAAAAAAGTGGTCGATGAATTTATCGAGCAGCGACCCAACGACCGCATCGGCCTGCTCGCCTTCGGCGGCCGGCCCTACCTGGTCAGCCCCCTCACCCTTGACCACGACTGGTTGCGAAAGAGGCTGGAATCGCTCGATATCGGCATGGTTGAGGACGGCACGGCCATCGGCTCGGCCATCGGCAGCGGCACCAACCGGCTGCGCGACCAAAATTCCAAATCGCGCATCCTCATCCTGCTCACCGACGGCATGAACAATGCCGGCAGCGTTCCGCCGCTCATGGCCGCCGAGGCGGCGGAAACCTTGAATATCAAGGTTTATACCATCGGCGCAGGAACGAGAGGCGAGGCCCCGCTGCCGGTGACCGACGGTTTCGGCCGCCGCCGCCTCGTCCGGGCCAAGGTCGATATCGATGAGGAGACCTTGAAAGGCGTCGCCGAAAAGACCGGGGCGGTCTATTTCCGGGCCACCGATACCGCATCGCTCGCTAAGATTTACGAAGATATCAACAAGATGGAGACAACCACCAGAACCATTAAAAAATTCGAACTGTATCGGGAACTGTTCCCCTTGATGATCTTTGGCGCCTTGATTTTACTGGGCCTGGATATCTTTCAGACGCGGAAAAAACTGCCTTAACGCTGCATGAACGCTATGAATTTCGCCCAACCTCTGTGGATAATCGTCGGACTGCTCAGCTGTATCGGGCTCGCCCTGTTTCTCCATTATATGAAGAAGAAGCGGCTGGCAACCCTTGAAATATTTGTCGCCCACCAGCTCATCGGCCGCCTGACCCGCAATATCTCAACCAACCGGAGACGCAATAAGAATCTGTTGCTTCTGCTCGCGGTCTTTTGCTGTTTTGCGGCGTTGGCCCGGCCGCAATACGGCTTTCACTGGGTAGACGTGCAGCGCAAGGGGATCGACCTGCTCTTTGCCCTGGACACCTCGAAAAGCATGCTCGCCGAAGATATCAAACCCAATCGCCTGAAACGGGCCCATCTGGCGATTCTCGATTTCGTCCGCCAACTCGACAGCGACCGGGTCGGCCTGCTGCCTTTCGCCGGCACATCCTATCTGATGTGCCCGCTGACCCTCGATTACGATGCCTTCGAACAATCGCTTACGGCGGTGAACACCGATCTTATCCCGCGCGGCGGCACCAATATTGCCGGAGTCATCGATCATGCACTGGAAGTGCTCGGCAATGCGGCAAATCACAAAATCCTCATCATTGTCACCGACGGCGAAAACCTCCAGGGCGATGCGGTAAAGGCGGCCGAAACCGCGGCCGAAAAAGGCCTCACGATCTATACCGTCGGCGTCGGCACCAGCCGGGGCGAACTGATTCCCCTTGCCGGCAGCGGCGGCCAGGGCTTTGTCAAAGACCAGTCGGGCAATTTCGTCACCTCCAAACTCGATGAAACAAGCCTTACCGCCATTGCCGAAAAAAGCGGCGGCCTGTATGCTCCTCTGGGAGCTGCGGGCGAAGGTCTGGAGACGATCTACCAGCAAAAACTGGCCCTCATCCCCAAGGAGGAACTGGCCGAACGAAGACACAAGGTGCCGATTGAAAGATTCGAGTGGCCGCTCGCTCTGGCGGCCGTCGTGCTGGTTGTGGAAATGCTTATCGGCGAGCGGAAAAGGTCGAAGTCGCCCACCACCATCGGCGAGGCGATTCGCCGCCGGATAAGGCGGAAAAGCCAGGCTCTGGCCCTCGTCCTGCTCCTCATCCCGTTCACCACCAGGGGCTTTGCCGCCGAGGGCGAGGATGCCTACGGTCGCGGCAACTACCTTGCGGCCTCGGAATATTACGGCAAGCTGCTGGAGAAATCCCCCGACGATCCGCGGCTGCACTATAATTTCGGCACTGCCGCCTATAAGAACAATATGTTCGACAACGCCATAGAATCATTTACCAGGGCGCTGAAAAGCGACAATATCGATCTGCAGAGAAAGGCCTATTACAACCGGGGCAACAGTCAGTATCGCAAAGGAGCGGAGATGCGCCAGGCCGATCCGCAGGGTACCGCCGAAAAGTGGCAGCAGGCGCTGGCTTCCATGCAGTCGGTACTGGAACTCGATCCGCTCGATGCCGATGCCAAACACAACCAGGAAATTATTAAAACGCAGCTGGCGCAACTGGAAGAGGAACTGAAGCAGCAGGACCAGCAGGACCAGCAGGACCAGCAGAAAAACGAAGACAAAGAGCAAAACGAAAAACAGCAAAAAGACCAGGCCCGGGAGCAGCAACCGGGCGATTCCGGGACGCCGCAGACAGGCGACGGACAAGACCAGGAACAATCCGATTCAAAGGCAGTAAAACCGGATGAAAAAGCCCCGGAAAAACCGAGCGGCGAAGAATCAAAGGAAGAGGAAAAAGAAAAAGGCGAGCAGCCTGCCGCGGCGCCCGGTTCGGACCAGCAGGGTGCCACGCCGGAAGAGCAGGCTTCAAAGGATGCAGAGCGCCGGCAACTGGGCAAGATGACCAAGGAAGAGGCGGAGCGGATGCTCAATGCCCTGAAGCAGGATGAGGGCGAATTAAATTTTGTGCCCTCCGGACGCGACACAAAAGAAATGAAACCGGAGAGGGACTGGTAATGCAACTGCGTTCTCTCATTATTCGAATTCTCATCGGCCTGACCGTCATCCTGGCGGGCAGCAGAGTTGCGGCTGGTGCTATGTCGGTCGAGGCATCTCTCAGCCATCTCGCCTTTCCCGTCGACCAGGGCGCGATGCTCTCCATAACCGTCGACGGATCAAGCCGCATCTCGGCGATCGAGTTGCCGGAAATCGACGGCATACGCTTTACCAGACGCGGCCAGTCCAGCCGGATCAATATGATCAACGGCAGTGTCTCCTCCACCCTTACCAGCAACTATCTGATCCAGGCGGAGAAGCCCGGCATCTATACCATTCCCCCCATTAAGGTGACCGCCGGCGGGGAGAGTGCGACCACCAAGGCCATGAGCTTCGAGGTAACGGCGGCGTCCGCCGGAAGCGGCCCGACCGCCGTGTCGCCGGGCCGGGCAGGCGCAAGCGACGATGTGGCGTTCATCCGCGTCTCCGAGACCGGCAGCCACTACCCCGGCGAGATCGTGCCGGTCACGATCAAAGCCTATTTCCGCCAGGAATACCGGACTGACATCCACTCGCTGGTGACCCTGCAGGGCGACGGCGTGGTCATGCCGCAGCTGCGGGAAAAACCGGCCCAGACCCAGGAGGCCGTGGGCGGCGCAACCTACAATGTCCTCTCCTGGCAGACCACCCTTTCCGGCATCAAGGAAGGCAATCATCCCCTCACCTTTTCGCTGGAGGCATCCCTGCTGATTCCCCAGAAAAGACAGTCCCGGTCCCTCTTCGGGGGGGGCGGGCTGTTCGATGACTTGATGCCGGACGATCCGTTTTTCGACAGTTTTTTTGGCGGCTACCAGCGCAAACCGATAACCGTGACCAGCCCTCCGATCGTCTTCCACGTCGTGCCGCTGCCCACCGAAAACCAGCCGGCCGGCTTTTCCGGAGCGATCGGCGATTTTGCGCTGAAGATTACCGCCAACCATCGGGAGATTGAGGTCGGAGAGCCGCTGACGCTGACCACGGCCATTTCCGGCAAAGGCAATTTCGACCGGGTCGAGGCGCCGGTTTTTCCCGAAGGCCCAGACTGGAAAACCTACAGCCCCACCTCGACCATGACCGAACACGGCAACACCGGCACTAAGACCTTTGAACAGGCGATCGTGGCCAAAAACGGGGCAATTGGGGAAATCCCCGCGCTCTCCTTCAGTTATTTTGATCCCGCCCGGAAAAGCTATATCACCAGGACCAGCAGCCCGATTCCGGTCAGTGTCAAACCAACCACCGCGCCGTCACCGGCCCCGGCTCAGCCGGCAAAAAGCAATGCCGAGCCCGCAAAACCGCAGGTTGCCGCCGCATCCGCTGCCGCCGCCGAGAAAGCCGCGACAGGCATGGAGGGTCTGGCCCCGATCCACCTCGATGCCGGGCGATTCCAGCCGCGCATCGTGCCGCTCTGGCAGAAAAGCTGGTTTATCGGGGTCGGTGGATTTTGCATGGTGACGCTCATCGTTCTCCTGATCCAAAACGTCAGGCTGCAGAGGCGTGAAAAGCATCCTGAAAGAGAACGGCGGAAGCAAATGAAACTCCTGCTGCACGACGATCTGCAAAAAATCGAACAGGCGAAATCGGCCGGCGACGGCTTCGCCTTTCTGGCCCTCTGCCGAACCGCCATCCAAAACCAGCTCGGCCGGCACTGGAATATGGCGCCGACCGCCATCAGCCTGGCTAACCTCAGCTCCCGCCTGCAGCCTGAATCGGCCCTGGTCGAGATCTTCAGGGCGGCCGATGAAGCAGCATATGGCGGAGCGACCCTGTCGCGGGACACAATGCAGGAATACTCGGATAAGCTGCGGAAGGAACTGGAGGGGCTGTTATGAAATTTTTCCGGCTTCGTTATTTTTTTTCGATCATCCTGAGCGTCCTGTGCATCCAGCCGGCGATCTCAAACGGTGGCGAAGACGAGGACCAGCTCTTTCGCCAGGCAAATGAAGCGTACAGCCGCCAGGAGTATGACCAGGCTATCACCCATTACGAGCAGTTGACGAAAAACACCGGCTTCTCGGCAGCGGTCCTCTATAACCTGGCCAACAGCTATGCCCGGGCTGGAAAAATCGGTCCGGCGGTCCTCAATTATGAACGTGCCCTGCGTCTTGCCCCCGGCGACTCCGACATCTCCGGCAACCTCGATCTGGTCAGAAAGGAGAGCGGGCTCTTTGCCGGCGAGTATCCCTGCGCCGAGCGTTTTTTCAGGATCCTGGAGCTGGGCCAATGGAGTGAACTCCTTCTCCTGAGCCTGGTCCTGTTCACCCTGTTCCGGCTGGTTGCGCTGAAACACCGGTTTTCCGGCAGAGTCGGCACCACCGTAGCCTCCTCCTGCCTCCTGTTCTTCTGCCTGGCCGCGGCCTCCACTTTTTACCGCTACCGTCACTTCAATCCGGCGGTGGTGATTGTCGCGGACGGCAGGCTGCTCATCTCACCCTTTGCCTCGGCGGCCTCAATCGGCGCGATCCAGGAAGGCCGCTTGGTGTATCCGGAAAAAGAGCATGGCGATTTCACCTATGTCACCGACGAAACCAAGCGCACCGGCTGGATTCCCAGCAGCTCGATCGTAAGAGTGAGTGACCGGCAGTAGCACGCCGGCCCGGTTCCATCACCGAGCCAGCGAGCGGCGGAACTCCGTCACAACCGCTGCCGCCTCCGTCAGATTTTCAGCCGAAATTTCCAAGGCATACCGGTATTCCCGCATACTCTTGCCATACCGTTTGTCATAATAGTCGAGCAGCAGAATGCGGACGAGTTCCCGCAGCTCGCCGTTTCTGAGCAGCCGGCACATCTCCTCGACCTGGCTTTCCCCCATGTTCTGCTTGAGCGATTTAAGGATGGTCTCGATATTGGCGAGGATCCTGGCATCGGTCACCGGGTAGTCCTCGATGATCCGCTCGATCCTCGTCGCAAGACTGCAATGGATGTTCACCAGCACCGCCTGTTTCATCGCCATGGCCAGCGGCTTGGGCATAAAAACCCGGCCGATTTTGCGGCTCTCCCCTTCGATGAAATAGGGCTCGTCCTCCCCGAGAGTCGGGATCAGCTGCGCCAGTCTGCTCTCAAAGGTCCGCTGACTGCTTGGTTCCCGGTCCAGTCCGCCGAACAGGGAACTGCGGTGGTTCGCCAGTCCCTCAAGGTCGATGGCCGGGTCGAGCAGCTGCAGCAGGCGGGTCTTGCCGGTTCCGGTCAGGCCATGGATCACGATCAGGCGCGGCTGGAAATTCTCCAGGCGCAGGAGGACCTCCCGGCGATAATTTTTATAGCCTCCTTCGAGCTGGCAGGCTGCAAAGCCTGCCCGGGTGAGAAGATTGACCACCGACCGCGAACGCATCCCGCCCCTGGCGCAGCAGATGGCCAGCGCTTTCTCCCGGTACGGCGAGAAAGAGGCGAGGAGATCGGAGAGTTTCTGCGCGGCATAGTCGAAGCCCTGGTCCACAGCCTGCTCATGGCCGCCGTGCCGGTAGATGGTACCGATAACAGCGCGCTCATCCTCGTCGAACAGCGGGATATTGACCGCCCCGGGCATCGAGCCACCATGGAATTCACCGGCCGAACGGACATCGACGACCAGATGGCCTGCCGCCGCGGCCTCATCATAGCTGAGGGTTTGACCGGCCTTCGCGAGAATGGCCGAAGGTGAGAGATCTTTTACCATAGCTTTTACCATAACCTTCCGGTTCTCACAGGTTACCGGCCAAAAACTGGACGATGGCAACGGCAGTCAGGGTGGCGGTCTCGGCCCGCAGGATTCTCTCGCCAAGACTCACCGTCCGCCAGCCCGACGCACGGGCAAGCTCTACCTCTTCCCGCGACAGCCCGCCCTCCGGCCCGAGAATGAGGGCCACCGACTGCGCCCGGCAGATGGCCGGAACATCGCGTAAATGAAGATCTTTTTCCTCTTCCCAGAAGAGCAGGCGGAGCATGTCGGCGCTGCAGGGTTCGCCGCTCTGCAGCAGATCGCCATAACCCATCGGCTCGTCCTGCTGCATGACCTGGAGCCGCAGGCACTGTTTGCAGGCGGCAAGGCCGATTCGCTGCCACCGTTCATGTTTTTTTCGGGCTTGAACGGGATCGAGTTTGCCCTGACACCTGGAACTCTGGAAAGGGGTAAAGCGGGTCACCCCCAGCTCCGTGCATTTCTGCACCACGGTGTCCATCTTCTCGCCTTTGAGAATGCCCTGGCCCACCCAGACGGTTTTACCGGGCGAAGGCGCAGTCGCCGCAACTCCCTCAATACGCAGGGTGACCCGCCGTCCGGTTTCGCTGATGACCGCCCGGTACACCGTGCCCTGACCATCCAGCAGTTCAACCTCGCTGCCGGCCGGCAGCCGCAGAACCTTGGCGATATGGTGCGATTCCTCTTCCGAGAGGAAAACGCTGTCCCCGTTGCGGGTCTTCGGATCAAAATAAAACCGTCGCATCGAATCGTTTTTTTCACTCCATGTTTTGATGAAAGGAGGGGCACACCCCGATTTCAATCGATTTATCTTCTTTCAATTTGACAACTTGCCGCGCATTCCGTAAGAATGGGGAAAAGGCGATCTCCGGGTACAACACTTTTTGCCCTTGGCGTCAAGGATTGAACCATGCCACACGACAAACGAGCACAGCAACGATATTCCCTTAACCTCCAGGCCAGGATATCCTACCGGCACACCGAGGATAACGCGTCGGTCATCGATACGGTTGCGGCTAATATCAGCGCGGGGGGAGCCTTCCTGAAAACTGCCCACCCCTTCCCCCTGGCGGCCAAAGTCCGGATCGAGTTTTTTCTCTCTGTCGACGATTTAAGGAGGCTGAGATTCATCCTCTCCGTGGAAAGCCTGAAACAGCTTATCGGCCGGAACATCTGGGTCAGGGCCACCGGCATCGTCATCCGCCGCGAGGTGAACGGAGTCGGCATCATCTTCGACACCGATTACCAGCTCACCCCCATGCACTCGGTGCAGCCAGGGGATTAGCCGGACGATCACTCCTCCCCAGCCTATTCATCCTTTGGTGCACCGCAGGGCCGCCCATTCCTTGCGGTGCGCCCGGTCGACCGCCACAAATCCCCGGCCGGTAAAAACCTTCACGATATTTTCAACCTGTTCGCCCGCCAGTATCCCGGACAGAATCAGGGTGCCCCCCGCCGCGGTCAACCGGGTCAGGTCGCCGCTCATCGCGATCAGCACATCGTGGACGATATTGGCGACCACAATCTCATATTGCCCGGTTACCGCGGAAATGGGCGCAAGGCTAACCGCCATCCGGTCCTGCAGGCCGTTTCTGCCGGCATTTTCGGTTGCTGCCGCCACCGCCTCGGGATCATTGTCAATCCCCAGCACCCGCTCCGCCCCGAAGAGGACGGCAGCCATGCCGAGAATCCCCGTGCCGGTGCCCACATCGAGCAGCCGCTGGCCTGGCCTGCCGGTCAAGGTGTTCTGTAAAAATTCGAGGGACAGACAGGTGGTGGCATGATGGCCGGTACCAAAAGCCATGCCGGGATCCATGGTGATAACCAGCTCCCCGGCAACCGGCAGGTATTCCTCCCAGGTCGGGGCGATAACCAGACCGCCGACGATCTCGAAGGGTTTGAAATGCTGCTTCCAGCTTGTCCCCCAATCCTCTTCGGCGATCATTGCCGAGGTAATGACCGGCACCGGCACCCCGAACACTTTGGCCAGTTCGGCAAGATAGGACGAAACCCGGCCGAGTATCGACCGCACCTGGTCGTCGTCCGGATTGGCCTGCTGCACATAGCCGGTGACGATGCCGTAATTGGCCTCATCCCGTGCACCTGTCTCGACTCCCGCCTCAATAACCCCGACGAGATAGTCGCCGATCGACTCCACCAGGACCGGATCGGTTGCGATGGTTATCTTCAACCATTTGTTCTCAGACATTTTTTTGCTCTCCATCACGTATTTTTTAATACCCGCCCCTGCACGCCCGGCACCGTTTTTCATATGACAAACAGGCACGGGCACGTTACTATAATTGGAAAAGTCACTTCTTTCCTTTTCCCCAAAGTCCCGGTGGCCGTCATGGGCGACCGTCATGGGCTGCCGTCATGGGTGGTTATCTTGCATTCGCCAACTGATTCTCATCATTTAATCACCGCCTGCCCGGACTGTGACCTGCTCGTCTCCTTTACCGAGGCACAGGCGGGATACTCCGTTGTCTGCCCCCGTTGCGGCCGGGTCATTCACCAAAAAACCGAAGGCTCGATCGCCAAGACGCTGGCCCTCAGCATTGCCGGTCTGCTCATGTATCCGCCGGCAATCACCCTGCCCCTCATGACCTTCAAGTCTTTCGGCTTCAGCGATAGC
>CAYTVF010000131.1:0-11929 GCA_964441345.1 uncultured Desulfopila sp.
GCCGTTTCCCTGGCCTTGCTCTGGATCTCGCGGCCTTCGTCATGGCTGTTGAGCAAAAAGACGGTGATTTGCTCCTTGGCTGCATTAAAGACACTCAGGTCGCTCGTTATTCCGCGGAATAGATCCGAAGCCTTCAGGACATTTTCCAGGGCGATTTCGGCCGATATCCCGACAATGATGGTAAAACAGAGGACAACGGCGAATCCGGCGCTTAATTGAGTTCGTAACTTCCATCGTTTCATTGGCTCTCCTTCGGAATAAAAACAGCAATGTCGGACCTGCCGGGAATGATATTGGGCATGCTTCCGCCAATTCTACCGTTTTTTAGCACGTTTCGGAAGGCGGACGATTCATAAAATTTGCTTTTTATTAAGAAATGACAATGAAATGGAGCGCGAATTCGCGGGTCCGAGATGGCTGGCGTTACAGTTTTGGCCGGTTGTTCAACAGATGTTTCTGCGCCTTTCGACGAAAAAAGAAGGAGAGAAGTTTCAGGGAAACAATGTAGGTGAAAATACCGAGCACCACCCCGACCTCGATACTCCCGATCAGCAGGGGGATAAGGATCTCCTTGCCCATCTGCAGCATGGCGACAACCGGTTCCTTGAGGTCCCAGAAATCGAGATGAGTCAGGGCGCGGCCGATATCGGCGAACACTTTCGATACCTCGGACAGCGGCGGGCCTGGATAAATCAGGGTGCCCAGCCAGTAATTGAAGGTATAAACCGGACCGACGGTGACCGGATTGGTGATCCACACCGGTGCTATCGCCGCCGGCCGGTTCACGTTGCAGATGGTGGCGGCAATAATCGCCAAAATGATCTGGATGCCGACGGTCGGGGTAAAGGCGACAAACATGCCTACTCCCAATCCCCCGGCAATGGCCCGGGGCGAACTGCGCAGTTTAAGAATCCAGCGCAAAACCGGCCGAAGCCGCATAAGCCAATTGCGTTTGTTTAAAATTTTGGGAAGTTCAGCCATTATCGTTGTACATTGCCGGTGATTCAGGTGACTTGTTTTCTTTTCCCATTCCCGGCATATTCTAATCCTGCGGCGCCTTCATGGGCGTGATGGGGAAATTGATTGAAAAGCAGAAGACAAATTGTGGGTACGGATGTGGCGCACTGGCGCCGATTGCCATGGTGTCGAAAGGATAGTCTTCTTCCTGCATCCATGGCAACATACACCAGATCGGCCCAAAATACAGTCACTTTTTCATTTGACCCGCTGCCGTGATGCTTTTAGGCGGCGGGCTCTTGCTTTGTTAAAGCCTGCGATTATCGATGACTTTTTTGCCCTTGCTGTCGATTCGTTCCAGGGTCTTTTCCTCGACGAGCTTGACCTGTACGTGGATGCCGAGATCGGTGACCAGCCGGTCCTGGATGGTGTCGGCCAGCGCCGACTGTTTTCTCACCTCGTCGAAAAAGAGCGATTCGGTTACCTCGACCATCACGGTCAGTTTGTCTTCATGGTTCTCGCGGTCGACGATGATCAGGTAGGGGGGCTCGGTCCCGTCGATGTCGGAGAGTACCGCCTCGATCTGGGCGGGGAAGACGTTCACTCCCCTTACGATCAGCATGTCGTCGGAACGGCCGAGGATTCGGCTCATGCGGGTCAAGGTTCTGCCGCAGGGGCAGGGTTCTGGGAGGAGGTGGGCCAGATCGCGGGTGCGGTAGCGGATGATCGGAAAGGCCTCTTTGGTCAGGGTGGTGATGACCAGTTCGCCGATCTCGCCGGGGGCTACGGGGGCAAGGGTTGCCGGATCGAGCACCTCGACCAGGAAATGATCCTCGTTGATATGCAGGCCGTTGCATTCCCGGCATTCGCCGGCGACGCCCGGTCCCATAATCTCCGAGAGTCCGTAGTTGTCGGTGGCGATGATGCCGAACCGCTCGCCGATCTCCCGCCGCATCGCCTCCGACCAGGGTTCCGCACCAAAGACTCCGTACTTCAAGGACAGTTCGCTTGAATTGAGGCCCATGTCCATCATTACGTCGGCGATTCTGAGGGCATGGGACGGCGTGCAGACCAGGGCCGTGGTCTTGAAGTCCCGCATGATCCGGATCTGACGCTTGATATTGCCGGAAGAAATGGGGATGACCGAGGCGCCGAGCCGTTCGGCGCCGTAATGCAGACCGAGACCGCCGGTGAAGATGCCGTAGTCGTAGGCGATCTGCACCACATCCTCGGCGGTCACTCCGGCGCCGCGGAGAATCCGCGCCACCAGGTCCGACCAGTTCTTGATGTCGTTTCTGGTGTAACCGACCACCGTGGTCATCCCGGCGGCGCCGGATGAAGAATGGATCCTGACGACATCCCGCAGAGGCACGGCAAAAAGGCCGTAGGGGTAGTTGGCATGGAGATCCTCTTTCGTGGTGAACGGCAGCTGACGCAGGGCATCAAGCGAGGTGACGGCTTCGTAGTCGACCTTGGCTTCGCGCAGTCTCCGTCGATAAAAAGGGACATGCGTTCCCAGGCGGTAGAGGGTGGCCTGGAGTCTCTCCAGCTGCAGTTGTTCCAGGTCCTCCCTGGGCATGCATTCGAATTCCTGTTGCCAGTATATAGTATTGCCCATAGCATCGCCCCCAGAATAAATTATCAGTTATTCTTCCAGTTTTTCCCGCCCGAGATAGGCACGCTGGACATCCTTGTTGGCCAGCAGATCCTCGGCCGGTCCCTGGATGATGACCTTGCCGGTTTCGAGGACATAGCCGCGGTCGGCGATGGCCAGGGCCGCCTTGGCGTTCTGTTCGACCAGCAGGACCGTATTGCCTTCCGCTCGCAGACGGACGATGACCTGAAATATATCGCGGACGATGAGCGGGGCCAGGCCGGTGGAGGGTTCATCCATCATCACCAGGGAGGGCTTGGACATCAGGGCCCTGCCCATGGCCAGCATCTGCTGCTCGCCGCCGGACAAGGTCCCGGCCAGCTGCGATCTGCGCTCCCTGAGGATCGGGAACAGCTCATACTGGTGGTCGAGCAGCCGGTTCAGCTCTTTTTTATTCTGCCGGGACAGGGCGTGGCCGCCGAGGATGAGGTTGTCGGCAACACTCATCGAGGCGAACACCTGCCTGCCCTCCGGCACCATGACACAGCCCCTGCCGGGGATTTTTGGCGCCGCGAGGCGGGAGATTTCCTCGCCCAGGAAACGGACTTCGCCGGACGTGGCCCGGATCAGTCCGGCAATGGTGGCCAGCAGGGTCGTTTTGCCCGCCCCGTTGGCCCCGATGATGGCCACTATCTCGCCGCCGTTGACATGCATCGAGATATTCTTCAGCACCCGCAGCTTGCCGTATCCCGCCTCAAGATTTCGTATCTTCAACATTGATGCACCGTCGAAATGTTTCCTCTCCCCGATCATTCGCCAAGGTAGACCTTGATCACTTCCGGATCGCGTTGAATCACCGTCGGGATATCCTCGGCAATCTTCCGCCCGAAACTGAGAACCACGATTTCATCGGAGATATCCATAACGAGCGACATATCGTGTTCGACCAGGAGGACGGTGATGCCCAGTTCCCTGATCTTCACGATGAGCCTGCCGATTTCCGCCGTTTCATAGATGTTCAGCCCCGCCGCCGGTTCGTCGAGGAGGAGGAGCGAAGGTTCCAGGGCCAGGGCCCTGGCCATTTCCACGGCGCGCTGCTGGCCGAAGGCGAGGTTGGTCGCGAGCGTCCCGGCGCAGTCGGCGATGCCTACGAAATCAAGGAGTTCGAGGGATTTTATCCGGATCGCCTTTTCTTCCGCGCGGCAGCCGGAGGTCCGGAACATCGAGGCGAGAAATCCGGACTTCGACCGCACATGCCTACCGACCATCACGTTCTCCTGAGCCGTCATACCGGCGAACATCTTGATATTCTGAAAAGTCCTGGCAATTCCCAAGCCCGCGACCCGAAACGGCCGCATCCCCTGGATGGCTTTGCCGTGGAAACGGACCTCGCCCGCGGTGGGTGCAAGCATGCCGGCAATCAGGTTGAAAAGCGTGGTCTTCCCCGCACCGTTCGGTCCGATCACCGCTTTGATCATTCCCCGGCGGAGGGAGAAGCTGACCCCATCGACGGCCTGGAGGCCGCCGAACCTCCTGCTGAGCTGTTCCACCTGGAGAATGGGCATCTCTTTAAGCCTCCTTCGCCGCAGGCTTTTTGTGTTCGCGCCGGAACAACAACTTGAGCTGCCATATCCGGCCAAGCTGGAGACTGAGAATCCCGTTTGGGGCGAAAAGCATGATGGCGATCAGGATCAGGCCGAAAACCGCATCGTCATAACTGCCGAAGAGGCCGCGGAGCGAGAGAAAATTGAGGACCATGCCCATCGCCAGCGCGCCCCAGAGGTTGGCCATCCCGCCGACCGCGACGATGGCCACATAGCGCACTGATTTCATGACGCTCGCCTCGGAAGGCCCGATGCCGCCATTGTAGTGGGTCAGCAGAACCCCGGCAAGGGCGGAAAACACCGCCGACAGCATAAAGGTTCGCAGCTTGAATCCGGCCGTATCGACGCCCATGGCATCGGCCGCTTCCGGCGAACCGTGGATTGCCCGGAGCGCCCTGCCCACCCTGGAGTCGATGAGATGCCGCAAAAGCAGCATGGCGAGGAGCAGCACGGTCCAGGCAATGTAGTAGTTGGGAATCCGCCAGGATTTGTCGCCGCTGACCATTAGGCCCGGCAGCAACGCAAAGCCGGGAACGCCCGAGATGCCGTCGGCCTCGCCGAAATACGCGCTGGCAAGGACGATCCGGTAGATGATGATGCCAAATCCCAGGGTGGCCATGGCCAGATAGTGGCCCTTCAATTTCAGGACCGGGATGCCGAGGATGAAGGAAATAATCAGGGCCGCGAGGATGGCGGTCGCGCAGGCCACCCAGGGCGTCACCACCAGCAGCGGGTCGCCGTAGATGTCCTGCCCCGCCTGGAGGCAGCCGAGATTCTCAAGCAGCCGTACGGCGAAATGGTTGGCATGGGGGACGAGATTGCGGGTGGTGAGCGCCGCCGAGAGATAGCCGCCGATGGCAAAAAAGCCGGCATGGCCGAGCGAGATCTGCCCGGCGTAGCCCATCAGCACGCAGAGGCCGACGATGAGCAGCGAGTAGTAGGCGGACATGGTCAACTGGGTCAGATAGTAGACGCTGCCGGTCCAACCGGTCAGGAGCTGGATGGCAACGACCATGGCCACGATCGGCAGAAAGACGAGATTCTTGCCAAATTTCTGAGTCATTGCCGTTAAAACTCCTTGAGGCCGGCCATGGCGCTTGACCCGAACAGGCCATGCGGTCTGACAAAGAGGATGCCCAGTAGAATGGCAATGGCGATGGCGTCCTGAAAGGCCAAGGGGACCACGGAGACGGAAAAGGCCTCGATGACGCCAAGGAGCAGGCCGCCGGCCACCGCCCCCAGCGAATTGCCGAGGCCGCCGAGGATGGCGACGGTAAAACCCTTGATGGCAAGGCCCGTGCCGATGTCGTACTGGGTGTAGGTGATCGGCGACATCACCGCCCCGGCCAGGGCGCCTATGCCGGCGCTCAGGACGAAGGATAAAGTGACCATGTTCCTGGAGTCGATGCCGCACAGCACGGCGGCGATGCGGTTGGCGGCGCAGGCCCGCATCTCCCGGCCGATCGAGGTGGCCTGGAAAAAGATGTTGAGGCCAAGGACCATCAGGCTGCAGGCGCCGACCACCCACAGCACCTGGGGCGAAACCCTGGCGCCGAGAATTGAGATCGTGCTGATTTCGTTGCCGAAAAAATAGGGCAGCGAGCGAACGTTGGCCCCCCACACATGGAGCGCCGCCTCGCGGATGAGGATGGAGAGGCCGATGGTGATGATGATCATCCGCAGGACCCCGGGATTTTTCAGCCAGCGGATGAACAGCATCTCGATTCCGGCGCCGATCCCCATGGTGACTAGAACCGCCAGGGCAATGGCCGGCGGCAGGGGCAGATAGTGGAGGAAGGTGATCGACAGCATGCCGCCCAGCATGACGAATTCCCCCTGGGCGAAGTTGATGATCCCGGTGGTATTGTAGATGATGTTGAAGCCGATGGCGACGATCGCATAGATGCTGCCGTAGGTGATCCCGGCCACCAGATACTGGATGAAAAGTTCGGTTGTCATACGATGGGATGCGTCCCGGGAAAGGCCTGGTCTCGTGTGAAGACGACCGGAGCGGATTGCCCGCTCCGGTCGTGGATTACGGTCTATCTACCTGCTATTTACCTGCATAGGGGACAAACTTGCCGTCCTTGACGGTCATCATCTCGAAGGCGTCCAGGGCCAGACCGTTATGGTCGGTGGCGGAAAAATTATACATGCCGCCGGTTCCGGGCAGATTCTTCAGGCCTTCGATGGCGGCGCGCACTTTTTCCTTGTCGGTTCCGCCGATCGCCACCGCCTTCTCGAAGATCATGAAGGCGTCATAGCCATGGCCGCCGAAGGTCGAGGCGGTCTCCTGGTATTTCCCCTCGTAGTCCTTGACGTACTGCACCAGGAGGGATTTCTGGGGATGGCCGTCCGGCAGGAGATCGGCCATCAGCAGACGACCGGCCGGAAAGATCACGCCCTCGGCCGCCGCGCCCGCCGCTTCGACATACTTGATATTGCCGAAACCATGGCTCTGGAAAATAGGCACCTGCCAGCCGGCCTGGCGGATGTTTTTGACGACGATGGACTGGGCCGGAACGATCGACCAGTTGATGACGCCCTGCACCGCCGGATTGGCTTTAATTTTGGCGACCACGGCGGAAAGGTCGGTGGCCTTGGCATCGTAGACCTCGGCTTCCACCACCTCGATTTTATAGTCGGGGGCGATCTTCAGCAGCTGTTCCTTGCCGGCTTTGCCGAACCCGGAATTATCGACCAGCACCGCGATTTTCTCGATCCCCAGTTTGTTCATCTCCATGAAGATTTTGACGGCCGCAAAGGAATCGTTCTGCGGGGTCTTGAATACCCAGGAGGCGAGGGGATTGACGATGACTTCGGCGGCGGCGCAGGAGATCAGCGGGGTCTTGGCGTCCTCGAAGATCTTTTTGACGCTCATGGTTTCCCCGGAGCTGGAGGGTCCGAGGACCGCCAGAACGTTATCTTCTTCCAGCAGCTGCTTGGCCAGAGAAATCGCTTTTTCCGGATTGCCGGCGGTGTCTTTCACCAGCAGTTCGACCTTGTTGCCGTTGATCCCGCCCTTGGCGTTGACCTGTTCAACCAGCATCTCCATGGTTCGGGCCTCGGGACCGCCGAGAAATGAAGCAGGACCTGTTACGGCCAACAAGGCGCCTACCTTGATGTTTTCAGCCCGCACGGACGGAACCGACAGTAGACAGGCGGCTGCAAAGGCGCAGAGACTCATACCCAACACTTTCTTCATGCACTTTCCTCCTTTCATATCCTGGTAGATTCTTATACCCTTAGTCTGAGAGAGTATCTCTTAGATTGCTGCTTATTTTGAAATTGATGAGCAACCTACTCCGAAAGGAGACAAACAGGCAAGTCTTTTTCACCCGAGACGAAACTTAAACGGGCAAAGCACTTAATAATATTCGGCAATATCCCGTTTGGGGCGGCGATTTGCAATGAAAAACGGCAGGATTTCTCGATTTTTCGTCCCGGCCGTCTTAGGGGGCAATGCTCGGGGAAATATTTTTTGATCATTGCTCCGATTCTTGCAAGGACAAAATCCGCATTGACCCATTTTTTTGCTTTTCGGCCATCAATGCAAGAGCGACATGTTCATCGTGATGTTTCTTGCAATTTCGCTCGAAACTTCCCGCCATTCATCCTCATTCAAGGAGAAGCCGTCATGGGAACAACCCCGAAAATTGCCACAATTCTCTATGCCACGGATCTGGGGGAAAACACCCGTCCCGTTTTCCGCCAGGCCATTCATCAGGCCCAAGTGCACAATGCATCGATCATCATGCTGCATGTCGTCGAACCTCTGGGGGAAACGGCACGGGCGGTCATTGCCGCCTACATGCCTGAATCCGCAATCGAAAAAATGCAGGAAGAGGGGATGAGGAACACCCTCGCCAGCATGAAGGAACGGATCAAGAATTTCTACGATGAAGAATGCCAGGGACAACCACCGGGCTCCATACCGGTCAAGGAAATGATTGTCGTCGCCGGACGGCCGAGCCAGCAGATCCTTACCGCGGCCGAAACCTATAAGGCGGATATGATTATCATGGGCCAGTCGTCAAAAATGGTTATGGGCAGCAAGGTAATGGGCTCCTCCGCCAGGCGGGTTGCCCGGCTGGCCAAGGTGCCGATACTGATAGTTCCCAATGTGTGACGGAGTCGCTCTGCCCCTATGATACCATTATTAACGTCCTGGTTGCCACCCTCCGCAGAAGTGTGGACAGGACGAAAAATAGGCGGATTTCCACCCATTTTGCCTGGCAAGATGGGTCGATTCTCACCACATTTTGCGGAGAAAAAAATCCCATCATTTACAGTGAAATGATATTATAGCAAAAATTATATTTCTTCTCGAATGGCCCTTCTCTTGCTATAGTCGAGTAACTAATACATTCTTTGTTTTCGGCACCCTTGTCCAGTAGTGAACGGAATCGTCGCCTGGTGGACGAGACGTGCAATGTCAACCAACATCAAATGGAGGAAAACATGTTTCAGACGGTAACAAAAACATTGGCAGCATTGACCATTTCCACAGCCCTTCTGGTAAGTCCGGTATTTGCTGAACCGATTTCCATCAAATTCAGCCATGTTGTCGCGGTTGACACTCCGAAAGGCCAGGCTGCCGAATTTTTTAAGAAACGGGCGGAAGAATTGACCCAAGGCAAAGTCAAGGTCGAGGTCTATCCCAACAGCCAGCTCTACAAAGACAAAGAAGAGATGGAAGCCCTGCAGCTCGGCGCCGTGCAAATGCTTGCCCCGTCCCTTGCCAAGTTCGGACCTCTGGGAGTCAAAGAATTCGAGGTGTTCGACCTGCCTTTCATTTTCAACAACTATGACGATCTGCATAAAATCACCAAGGGAGAGGCCGGCCAGAAGCTTCTTGCCAAACTCGAACCGAAGGGAATTAAAGGATTGGCGTATTGGGACAACGGTTTTAAGTCATTTTCCGCCAATAATCCGATTAAGACCCCCGAGGATCTGAAAGGCAAGAAACTTCGTATCCAGTCCTCCAAGGTGCTTGAAGCACAGATGCAGGCCCTCAAGGCCATTCCCCAGACCATGGCCTTCTCCGAGGTATACCAGGCCCTGCAGACCGGCGTAGTCGATGGTACCGAAAATCCGATCTCCAACTTCTACACCCAGAAAATGCAGGAAGTACAGAAATACATGACCATCACCGACCATGGCTACCTTGGCTATGCGGTCATCGTCAACAAGAAATTCTGGGATGAGCTGCCGGCCGATGTCCGTGGTCAGCTTGAGACCGCTATGGTAGATGCCACCGATTATGCCAACAAGATCGCCAAAGAGAAAAACGACGCGGATCTCGAAGCGGTCAAAGCCTCCGGCAAGACCGAGGTTACCGTCCTTACTCCGGCGGAGCGAGCCGCTTTCCGGACCGCCCTTGTTCCGGTGCATGAGAAGATGGCCGACCGGATCGGCAAAGAGACCATTGATACGGTATACCAGGCTGTTGGTTTCACCAAGTAACCGAAACCTATAGCGCGAGATATTGTGCGAAATAATGCGGGGTCGGTCTGTTTCCGGCCGCCCCCGTTATGTTCCGGGAGGATATGGCGGCAATGTTGAAATTTCTTAATAATGTTTTGAATCACTTAGAGGAGTGGTTTATCACCTTCCTCATGGCGGGTGCAACCCTGATCATCTTTGTGGCGGTTGGCCATCGATATGGTGCAGGTGTGCCCATTCCGGGCGTACAGGACTGGCTGCTCGGCCTGAATTTCGGCTGGGCCCAGGAGCTGTGCATCATCATGTTCGTCTGGATGGCTAAATTCGGCGCCGCCTACGGTGTGCGAACCGGCATCCACGTCGGGGTCGATGTCCTGATTAATCAGATGAAAACCCCCCTGCGCAATAAGTTCATCATCTTCGGCTTGTTGGCGGGTGCTACATTCACGGCAATAGTCGCCACCCTCGGTTTCAACTTTATCTGGGAAAACGGCATGCATTACGCCACCTACACCTTTCTGGGCCTGGATACCGGCACCGTGCCGCAAGGTCCGACCACGCCCGACCTGGAATGGCCGACCTGGGCGGTGTACAGTGCGGTACCGTTCGGCTCCAGCCTGATGTGTTTCCGCTTTCTCCAGGTCATGGTCATCTTTATCAAATCGGGCGAACTGCCGCATCATGACCATGGCCATGTCGAGGGTATCGATGAAGAAGAGGCCATGGTTGAGGCATTCACTCCATCGGTCAGCGATACGTTTGACCCGAGGGATCTGGCCGCAAAACAGAACGGCGATACGAACGGCGGTAAGAACGGCGGTAATAGCCGGAAGGGAGGAAAATCATGAGCGCTCTGGTTATTTTTGGTATCCTTCTTGCCCTGATGCTGACCGGGATGCCGATTTCGATCTCCCTCGGTCTCACGGTCTTGAGCTTCCTGTTCACCATGACCCAGGTGCCCCTTGAATCGGTGGCATTGAAACTCTTCTCCGGCATCGAGAAGTTCGAGATCATGGCGATCCCCTTCTTTATCCTGGCCGGCAATTTTCTCACCCATGGCGGTGTCGCCAAGCGGATGATCAATTTCGCCACCTCGATGGTCGGCCACTGGCATGGCGGCCTGGCTCTGTCCGGCGTTGTCGCCTGCGCCCTGTTTGCCGCCGTATCCGGCTCCTCTCCGGCCACGGTTGTCGCCATCGGTTCGATCCTGCTGCCCGGCATGGTCAAGGCAGGTTTTCCGATGAAATTCGGGGCCGGGGTCATCACCACCTCCGGCGCCCTGGGCATCCTCATCCCACCGTCGATCGTCATGGTTATGTATTCGGTCGCCACCAACACTTCGGTGGGCGCCCTGTTCATGGCCGGTGTCATTCCGGGATTGATTCTGGCCTCGATGCTGCTTGGGGTCACCTGGTATCGGGCGCGAAAATTCAACTATCCCCGTCAGCCTAAGGCTTCCTGGCGGGAGAGATGGCGCACCTTCCGCGCCTCGGCCTGGGGGCTGATGCTGATCATCGTGGTCATGGGCGGCATCTACTCGGGCGTTTTCACCCCGACCGAAGCGGCGGCGATGAGCGCGGTCTATGCGTTCGTCGTCTCGGTGTTTGTCTATAAGGATATGAGCATGAAGGATGTCCCGAAGGTCCTGCTCAGTTCGGCCAATATGTCGGCGATGCTCCTCTATATCATCACCAACGCGGTCATGTTCTCCTTCATCCTGGCCAATGAGAACATTCCGCAGGAACTGGCAAGCTGGCTGCTGGACAAGGGACTCGGACAAATCGCCTTCCTGTTGGCGGTCAACGTTCTGTTGCTGATGGCCGGCAACTTTATGGAACCCTCCTCGATCGTTCTCATTTTCGCCCCGATTCTGTTTCCGGTGGCGATGAAGCTCGGCATAGATCCGGTCCATTTCGGCATAGTTATGACCGTCAATATGGAAGTTGGCATGTGCCATCCGCCGGTTGGTCTGAATCTTTATGTCGCCTCGGGTATCACCAAGATGGGTATCACCGAACTGACCGTAGCCGTGTGGCCATGGCTCCTGACCATGGTAGTCTTCCTGGTCGGCGTTACCTACTGGCCGACCATGTCGATCTGGCTGCCGAAAGTCCTCGGCATGATGTAGCGCCTTCTTCCTCCGTCCTCTCCGATGGGGCAGAGCAACACTCTGCCTCATCGTCCTGTTTCTTCCGCATAGGTTACGATTTAGGCTGCGATTCCGGTAAACGGGATTCTGTTCGACCCTCCCCTTGAAGGGAACTTTTCTCGATTCGTATCCATTCAGCTCTATGGACAAAGTTCCCCCTCCCCTTGCGGGAGGGGGTTA
>CAYTVF010000132.1:0-5682 GCA_964441345.1 uncultured Desulfopila sp.
TGAATATCTTTGAACAACTTGTCGATCAGGCGATGCGCAGCCAGCCGCAACTTGCGCAGCTTCGCGTGGTGGTGGAGAAAGAGCTTCTTCATCATGACATACTGCGTGAAATGAGTCGGGCAGGATTTTTAAAAGAGCTGACCTTTATTGGCGGCACCTGTCTGCGGGCCTGTTATGGTTCGCAACGTTTGAGTGAGGATCTGGATTTTACCGGTGGAGCCGGTTTTACCCGTGAAGAGATCCTGGCCGATAAGATAGTTGCCCTGGCTTTGCGGCCGAATCGGCTGAAGAGCCGGGATCTGTGGGATATCGTCTGGTTGAACAGGCAGGGCATTACTTTGCCGGTTCAGCTGGTGCTTAAGAAGGCGATGGATCGCCGACAGGACCTCACCCGTTTTCTGGAACAGTTGCAACCCTACGAAGGGGTAGGTATCGATATTCGGATGAGCTCGCATATCCCGACCTGAGATTCACGCAAAATCTCATACAAGGCGGGATGTTTTGATAAAAATTTAATATATTCGAATTGTTACCAAAAAAAACTACAATGTGGCATAAACAGTGGGTTTACCTTGTTCTTTAAAGTCTAATAATTTAAAATAGAAAAAATTTCCTGGGGGGGTTAATTTTACAAGTACAATGTGGTGAGGTTGAAGTTTAAGTGATGGAAAAAGTAAGTTGGCATGTGATCCCCTCTCTTGAAAATCTTGAAGTCGATTGGGAGTATACGCCGGAAAATCCGCTGGGGAAAAGGGCGTGGGCAAGGTTATCAAACAACGATTTATATCGGCTTCTCGATGCAGATTATATACCCGTACGGATTGTTGCAAGAACGTTTAGTGATAAAGGGTACTTGCTTGATATTTCGGTAAAGGGTCTAGCTGTTCTGGTCGATAAGGCAATGAAAGTGGGTGTTCTCCTGGATGTCGGTTTTTTTCTCGGCAGATATAAAGTCACTGCAAAAGCAGTGGTGAAAAACTCAAACTGTTTTGAGAATAATTACCGAGTCGGGATTGAGTTTATAGCGCTTCATAAAGAGCATGCAGCCTTCATAAACGGCATAAATTCTTCGAAAATTTATGGTCATAAGCGCTGAGCAAGGGGTATCTGCATAGATGTCTGCAAAATACTTGTTCTTTCCGGTCGGCACGGCTATACCTTGTAATAGGGGTATTCTGGAGCGGGTAATTTCACATGAGAATTTTGCTCGGGAAAGATATGACAAAGGAAAAATCAAGTTGGGACGATATCCCCTCCCTTGATGGCCTGGGAGTCGACTGGGAATATGAGCCGGTTAATCCTCTTGGAAAAAGAGCCTGGGTGAGAATAGCAAAAAATGATTTGTTTTCATTTCTTACCGTAAAAAGCATTCCGGTTAAGGTGGTCTCGACCAATTTCGACAAGACCGGATATTTACTCGATATTTCGAAAAATGGCCTGGCGGTTCTTCTCCCGGCGGAGCTCAAGACGGGTCAGCCGGTAAAGATAGGTTTTTTCTTAGGCAAAGAGAAGGTGGTATCGCGTGCCTCGGTGAGAAATATCAGTGCGGTGGAAGGGAAATTCAGAGTCGGCATGGAGTTTGTCGGTCTGGACAAGAATGCTGAAGCCTTTATCGTCAGCCTGGGTTCGGCGAAGGGTTTCAAAGATATCTGAAGATTGTCCTTCCGGCGTCATTCTTCCAAGCTCGTTGTTGCAGTCACAGGGCAATTCTTCGAGGCAAAACGTGGGAGATGCGGTTTTGTTACCCGTCTTCTTTTCTTTTTTGGCAATCACCGTTACTTCCCCTCAACCTTCTGGCAATAATCGCCGGAATGGTTAATGTCTCGCCGTAAGTAAAGGATTTATTTTATTAAAAGGCGGGGGCGGACGATGAACATAAAAAAGTATCTCGATCGGGTTCGGGTAGGCTCCGAACAGGCCATGATTTGCAGCAGTGAATGTCCGGGCTGTCGGCGGCCTGTGGGGGAGACGCATAGCTTGGGCTGTCAGTACGAGGAGTGCCCGGGATGCCGCAAAACTCTTATCGGCTGCAATTGCAACTGCTTGTCGCCGTATGACTCGGCCAGGATTATCCAAGCCCTGCATGGTCAATTCAGCAAGCTGGCGGACGCGGTCGAGGTGGTGACGGCAGCTGAGAGCGGCCGGGGCGGGGAGGAATCGTATCTCATTCACGCGGCCATGCAATTTCTTTATGAGAACATTCCGGCAGCGGCCAGAGACGGTCTGCATCGCCTCTTTCAGGAAAACCATCCGGGTCTCGTCCCCCAGCTGCAGGACGAAACCGGCTATGGCTACTATACCGCGGAGCAGCTCTCGGTCGCTCTGCGCATTCCCCTCGCCGAGGTCCATGAAAAAATCGAGGCGATGGTCGCCGCCGGCCAGGGGATACGGTTTGGCGACGGAATTCGCTTGCAGAAGGTGAATTGACCGGCAGTTTCTGATCGTCGGCGACAATCGTCTCGTTATTCAGGAAATCGGATGCAGATCAAGAAGAGGCAGAACTCACCCCGTTTATGGCAGCCATTGCGGAAACCCTGAAAGGCATAGTCCAGCGCGTCACCTATCACAATTCCGACAGCGGCTGGTCGGTGCTGCGGATTACCCCTTTTGACAGTCCCGGTTCCATGGAGACGGTGACGGTGCACCAGACCCAGGTGTTTGCCGGAGCGACCATGGAGTTTCATGGCGCCTGGACGGTCCATCCCCAGTTCGGCCGACAGTTCAAGGCCGACAAGGCGATCGAAAAGAAACCGGCCACGGCCGCGGCGCTGGAAAAGTATCTGGGCTCCGGACTCATCCACGGTGTCGGGCCGAAGACCGCGGGCAAGATTGTCCGCCACTTCCGGGAGAAGACCCTTGATGTTTTCGAGCATGACATCGGCCGGCTGGTCGAGGTCCAGGGCATTGCCGCGAAAAAGCTGGAGATGATCGAAGAAGCCTGGCGCGAGCACCGGATGGTCCGGGAAGTGATGATGTTTCTCCAGAGCCACTCCATATCGACCCTCTTTGCCGTGCGGATTTACCAGAAATACGGGGAAGAAGCGATCCGGATCGTCAGTGGCGACCCGTATCGGCTGGCGAGCGATTTCTACGGGATCGGCTTCTTTTCCGCCGATAAAGTCGCCCTCAGTCTCGGGCTGGCACCGGACAGCGAGCAGCGGCTGACGGCTGCGGTCCGGCATGTGCTGGCCGCCGGGCGGGAGCAGGGTCACTGTTATCTGCTGTCGACCCAGATAACCGCGGAAGCCGAGGCCCTGCTGGGGTTTGACCCGGCGGAGAGGCTGGTCGGGATCCTGCGCACGATGGAGGCGGAAAACCACCTGAAGGTGCGGGTGCTCACCGAACCGGGCGAGGCAGAGCGGATCTGCTACTATTCGAAATCGCTTTACTACGACGAGGCCTTTGTCGCGGAGAAGATCGGCCGCATGGCCCATCCCGAGAACGTCGATGAAAAGTTTATCGGCCGCTGGATCGACCGCTACTGCGCGCAGCAGGGGATACAGCTCAGCGAGGACCAGGCGGCGGCGGTAAAGTCGGTCGCCGCGCACCGGTTTTCCGTGCTGACCGGCGGCCCCGGCTGCGGCAAGACTACCACCACCCTGGTCATCGTCAGGCTGCTTGAGTATCTCGGCAAGCGCGTGCTCCTCGCCGCGCCGACCGGCCGGGCCGCCCAGCGGATGGCCGAGGTGATCGGCCGCGAAGCGAAAACCCTGCACCGGCTGCTCGAATGGCAGAACGGAACCTTCCAAAAAAACGAGGAGCAGCCGCTCAGGGCCGATTTTCTCATCGTCGATGAATGTTCGATGCTCGACATCTCGCTCACCGCATCCCTCCTGAAGGCAGTACTTCCTGCATGCCAGGTGCTTTTTATCGGCGACGCCGATCAGCTGCCGGCGGTCGGCGCCGGCAATGTGCTGCGGGATATCATCCGGTCTCAAGCCGTTCCAACCTTTTGTCTCACTGAGGTTTTTCGCCAGGCGCGTGAATCGAAGATCATCGAATTTGCTCATCAGATCAACCGGGGGATAACGCCGCATATTGACTCGCCCTTTAAACGGCCGACTATCTGGGCGGAGAAGGTCGATTGTCTGTTCATCGATTCGGATGAGGCAACCAAAGAACAACTCGACTTCGTCAGCCGGGTTAAACGGTGCTGCGACTATCGGAACGAGCAGCTGGAAGGACTGGCAACGGCGGAAAATCTCTATGAGTTCAGGACGGAGGAGCAGATTCATTCCTCCTATGAGCAGGATTTTGTCATCCCAAAAAAATTTCAGCACGTGGACCTGCGGAAAATCAGGCAGGCGGACGGGCACGTCGAGGAGCTGAAGGCGGTACTGGCGAAAGTGCATCCCTGGTCGACCCTCCACTATGGCATGGCCGCCGTCGATGCGGTGGTGCGGCTCTACCTCCAGTGGATTCCCAAATATTACGGGGAAAAAGAAGAAATCCAGATCCTGACGCCGATGACCCGCGGCAGCCTGGGCACCGCCAATCTCAACCGGGTGATCCAGGAGGCGGCCAATCCGCCGGCCCCCGGCAAGGCCCAGCTGCAGGTGGGCGAGCGGATATTTCGCGACGGCGACCGGGTCATTCACCGCCGCAACAATTACGAGCTGAATGTCTTTAACGGCGACATCGGGCGGATCGAGGCCATCGACAACGCCGGTCTCAGTTGCGTGGTGGTATTTTCCCCGGACGACCGGCGGGTCATCTACCGGAAGGATGATATCCTGGAGCTCGATTTGGCCTATGCGATCACCATCCATAAGTCCCAGGGCAGTGAATTTGCCGCAGTCATCATGCCGGTGCTGACCCAGCACTTCAAGATGCTGTTTCGCAATCTCGTCTATACCGGGCTGACCAGGGCCCGCCGTCTGGCCGTCCTGGTCGGCACCCGCAAGGCCCTGGCTATGGCGGTGCGCCGGCAGGACACCAGCAGACGCCAGACCGCGTTGCAGCAGCTCCTGGCCAAAAGGGCATGACCCCCATTCATTGTCGGCTGAGAAGTTGCAATGTGCCGGAGGTGTATTACGTTATCGCTGGACGTTATCGATGGAATACAAAAGGTTACGACCTGCGGAGGATATTTTTACCATGTATATTTGTGTCGATTTTGACGGAACTGTGGTCGATCACCGGTATCCCGATATCGGGCAGCCGGTGCCCGGAGCGATCACCTGGCTCAAGAAATTGCAGCGGCATGGGGCAAAGCTCATCTTGTTTACCATGCGATCGAACAGCCCGGAAGGCAGCAGCCTGCTGCGCGATGCCGTGCACTATCTTGAATCGAACGGGATCAAGCTGTACGGGGTGAACAGAAATCCCGACCAGGATAGCTGGACGTCCAGTCCCAAGGCCTATGGCGATGTGTATATCGACGACTCGGCGTTCGGCTGCCCCCTCATCCAGCCGAAAGGCTTTGCCAGACCCTGTGTGGACTGGAAAGTCGCGGGGCCGCAGCTTGAGCATATGTGCCTGAATAAAAGGTAGGCTGAAGGCCGACTGAAGGCTGAAGGTTGTGAGAAAAATGCATATTAACTTGAGAGCAACGTAGTTTTTCCTTCAGCCTTCCCCAGCAGAGCAAGGTAAACGTCGAGGGTGGTGAAGATTTCGTCGGCGACGACGAGGTTGCCCGATTTGACCGTCTGGGAGAGATCGATTATCAGCGAGGCCAGTTTC
>CAYTVF010000132.1:5782-11890 GCA_964441345.1 uncultured Desulfopila sp.
GAGGTTGCCCGATTTGACCGTCTGGGAGAGATCGATTATCAGCGAGGCCAGTTTCTGGAAACCGAACATCCCGGCAACGCCTCGCAGGGCATGGGCTTTTGCGTAGAGGTTTTCAAAGTCGTTTTGCTGCAGTGCCAGTTTCATTGTGCTCAGGTCTTCGGTGATTGTTCTGAGCAGGTCGGGGAGCAGATCCCTCAGCGAGTCGGGAATATCTTCCGGTTTTTCCTGTTCGAGACAGAAACCAAGGGCCTTGTTGCCCGATTGCGCCGGCTTGGGGACCGCTCGGCCTTCGATGGTGAACTTGTATATGGTCTGAATCAGTTCTCTTTTGAAAAAAGGCTTGCTCAGGACTCCGTCAAAACCTGCCTTCAGGAACTTATTCTTCTGTTCCTGGAAGGCATGGGCGGTTATCGCCAGAATGGTTTGCGGGCGCAGGGCGCCGCGGCTTTCCCTTGCCCTGATCTCTTTGGTGGCCGTGATTCCATCCATTACCGGCATGCGGACATCCATGAGAATAAGGTCGAATTCGTGCCGGGCCAGCAAGCCTAACGCTTCTTCGCCATTTTCGGCCGTTGCCATCTCGATCGGATAATTCTGCAGATATACCCGGATCACCGCCAGATTGTCTTTCATATCATCGACCGCCAATATTTTCAGTTCCGGGAAGCTGTCCGGCATGATGAAAGAGGCATCGAGGCGAACTCGCCTTCGGTCCGACGGTTCGGCGGGCGGGAGCGGGAGAAAGCAGCTGAAGACCGATCCCCGCCCCGGTGCACTCTGGACCTTGAGTTCCCCGCCCATGACCCTGGTAAGCTTCTGGCTGATGGCCAGCCCCAGCCCAGCCCCGCTGTGTTGCTGGGCAAGGGAATCGTGCACCTGGGTGAAACGGTCGAAGATGATTTTCTGCTGTTCCTCGGAGATGCCGATTCCGGTGTCGATCACGCTGAGCATGAGGTTTTCGGGAGTCTGATAATTTTCCTTTATTTTGAGGATGACCGAGCCGCTCGGCGTGAACTTTACCGCATTATTGGTCAGGTTGAGCAGTATCTGGAAAATCTTGAGAGGATCGCCGACCCTCTCCATCACCAGGAGCGGATCGTATTCTACCGAAAATTTCAGATTTTTTTGAATACAGAGCGGCAGGATGGACGCTTCAAGCTGGTTGAGGATCTTTTCGAGGCTGAAAGGCTCGGGTTCGACCATGATCTTGCCGGCGTCGATACGGGAAAATTCCAGGATATTGTTGAGAATTTCCATGAGCTGGCGGCCGGTGACCCGGAGACTGCTTAAAAACTGGGTCTGGGTTTTATTCAGTTCGGTGTCCGCCAGCAGGTTGGCCATGCCGAGAATGATATTGAGGGGAGTGCGTATTTCATGGCTCATATTGGCCAGGAAATCCGACTTGGAAAGATTTTCCTGCTGTGCCTGATGATGGTATTGCAGGAGTCTTTCGTTGGTTCGCTTGAGGAGGTGCCGGTTGATATCGTCGATTTTTTCCTGGCGCATTTGCTGGTCTCGCAGACGGGCGAGTTTTCTCTCCAGATAGGCACATTCCTTTTGCAAATGGCCGACCTTCTGCTCGAGGGATATTCGGTGTTCGTCTTTCATGAATTCCTCGACCTGAGGGCTACGATGACGTAGCCATCGTTATGGAAGCGGGCAGGTGTTCCGGCCGAGACCGGGGCAATCTCGCCGTAGCAGTAAAAACCGAAGAAGGGGGTCTTTTCCCGGGGTTGTCTGATCAACGCGAATTTGTCGCTGGTTTTTGAACCCAGGACGTGCCGCACCCAGGTGCAGGGAAAGATGAGAATCAGTTCAGGCTCCGTCCCGCTCTCGTTGTCCAGAACAGAGAGATTCGCCTGCTCGGCGGCATCGAGCACGTCCTTCCGGGAGACCAGCGTGAGACGAACCGTGCAATGTTCCGGGAACGTGCCGATAAACGTAATGCTGCCATCGTCTTCGTTCAGATACAGGGGATCTCTGAGATAGAAGTCTGTGTCGTTTTTTTCGTAGACGGCCAGCGGGAATTCGCTGATCTGCTCGCGGTAGTCGCCGAGATGCTCGCGGAAAAAGGCCACGGCGGTTTTTCCGTCAATCTCATAGACGACGTTGTTTTTGTGCCTGCCGAGAGCGAAGTGGAGGCCGGTCGGGATCGGACCGATGCGGACGGCGCTGGTCAGCTGAACCTCACCGGCTATCAGGAGAATGGGGGCGGCGTCGGAGTAGACCCGGTCGTTGCAAAACTGATAACTGCGGGTATAAAGAGAATGATCTCCTGCAGTTCCGCCGAAAACCGGAAAGAATTCGCCGAAGGCAAGTCGGATCGCCGTATCGAGAGCGATGCCGATGGTTGTCAGGCCGTCGGGAAAGGTAAACGCACAGACCGGTTTGTTTGGCAGGGTTCGGCAGGCATCGGTAAAGGCCGCCCGAAAAGAGGCTTCAGCGTTTTGGGAGAGATCGGTGGCCACGGCGGTGGCGAACTGGAGCGTGTCGGAGGAGAGGAGGAGCAGGGCCAGTGAATCTTCGATAAAGCCGGTTTGCCGGCTGATTTCTCCGTCGGTGGTGCAGCCGATGAGTTGGATATCCGGGAATTCCCTTAATATTCTTGCGAGAATATCGGAGAAATTGGCATCCATGCAGGAGGTGAACAGGATACCCACCTGGGGCCGGCAGGACCAGTCGCCCCAATTATCTTGACACTCGGCAATGACGTCTTCAATGGCGACGGCGAGGTCAATGTCATCACTGATGCCGATAACGGAATGGATCATTTTCCGGTTTTTCTCCTGGAAGGATGAGTATCTTCTCTCAGCTGGAACTCACTTAATATAACCCAAAGTTGCCTGAACCTGAACAAATTCATGCGGAAATTTTTACCGATTAATGCTAGTGTTTGCCGACACGGCTGGCTTGCCTGCCGGTTGTTGTCAGGCAAGCCGCAGAATTTTTTTATTTTATTTTTAATTTTTTAATAATCGAATACCCGCCGAAAAGAAGGGTCATGTCGATTTTTCGGCTGCCAAACAAGGCTGCCAAACCAGGCTGCCATTCAATATTGAGGGAAAAATAATGAGTGTGACTGTCACACAACTCTATCGCAGAATTGACGAAGACCGGGCGTATTGTTTTCATGTCGAGTCCAGTCGCAGCCTTACAAAAGATGAGATGATTTGTCTACGGCTCATCCTGGCGGACGGATTTCTGGTCGATTCCGTCCAGGAAAAACCGGTGCTGCACGGGGCCAGGGTGGTGGAAGTCGGGCCTAGGCTGAACTTTGCGACCGCCTGGTCGTCGAATATGGTGTCGATATGCCAGGCGACCGGACTTGCCGCGGTGACCCGGGTGGAGAGATCGCGGCGCTACCGGGTTCCCGAAGGCGAGGACCTCCAGGCGTTTATCAGCCGTCATCATGACCGGATGACCGAATGCCATTATCCCGAACCCCTTACCACCTTCGAGACCGGGGTGATGCCGGAACCGGTCTTTGAGGTTGATCTCAAGAGCAAGGGCCCGGACGGGTTGACCGAACTGCCGGGAATATCGATGGATGAGCGGGATCGGAATCTCTACTACGATTATTTTGTCAACCGGCAGGGCCGGAATCCGACCATTGTCGAGATCATGGATCTCAACAACGCCAATTCCGAGCACTCCCGCCATGGTTTTTTCAAAGGGAAACAGGTGATCGACGGGCAGGAGATGAAGGATACCCTGTTCGATCTGGTGACCGCCACCCTGAGGGCCAATCCCAAGGGCTCGGTGGTTGCCTTCAAGGACAACTCCTCGGTCATTAAAGGCTATGAAATCGACACGTTGATCCCAAGGGAGCCGGGCAGTCCCTCCTCCTTTATCCCGGTGCGAACCTCCTATCAGCCGCTGCTCACCGCCGAGACCCATAACTTTCCCACCGGGGTGGCGCCCTTTCCCGGGGCGGAGACCGGCACCGGCGGCCGCATCCGCGACGTGCAGGGGACCGGCCGGGGCGGCTTCGTCATCGCCGGCACCGCCGGTTACTGCGTCGGCAACCTGAATATCCCGGGCTATGAATTGCCCTGGGAAAACCGTTTCCCCTGCCCCGACAATCTGGCCGATGCGCTGACGATCGAGATCGAGGCGAGCAACGGGGCCTCCGATTACGGCAATAAATTCGGCGAGCCGCTCATTCAGGGCTTTACCCGCTCCTTCGACATGCGACTTGCCGGCGGCGAGCGCTGGGGTTTCTTGAAGCCGATCATGTTCACCGGCGGTATCGGCCAGATCGATGCCCGGTTGACCGAGAAAAAGGTTGCCGAAAAGGGCATGCTCATCGTTCAGGTGGGCGGCCCGGCCTACCGCGTCGGCTTCGGCGGCGGCGCCGCCTCCAGCATGCTGCAGGGCGAGAACGAATCGAGCCTCGACTTCAACGCGGTGCAGCGCGGCGATGCGGAAATGGAGCAGAAAATGAACCGCGTCATCCGGGCCTGCAATGAAATGGGCGACCGGACCCTGATCGATGTGATCCACGATCAGGGGGCGGGAGGGCCGGCCAATGTGCTCAAGGAGCTGGTGGAAAAATCCGGCGGCCGCGTCGAGATCCGCAATATCCGGGTGGGCGATCCGACCATGTCGGTCCTGGAAATTTATGTGGCCGAATACCAGGAGCGCAACGGCTTTCTGATCGGCCCGGAAAATATCGAAAAATTCAAGGCGATCTGCGCCCGGGAGAAGGTGAACTGCGAGGTGCTGGGCGAGGTTACCGGCGATCTGCGGTTTGTTCTGCACGATGCCGGCGACGATACCACCCCTGTCGATATCGATCTGCCGGTACTCCTGGGCGATATCCCGCAGAAAACCTTTACCGACCGGCGCATGCCCTTTGCCGCCAAACCTCTTGCCCTGCCGGCAGGTCTGACCGTCGCCGCGGCTCTCCACGACGTGCTGCGGCTGGTCTCGGTGGGTTCGAAACGCTTTCTCACCAACAAGGTTGACCGGGCGGTGACCGGCCTCATCGCCCGGCAGCAGTGCTGCGGCCCGTTGCAGCTGACGGTGGGCGACGTGGCGGTGGTGGCCCAGAGCCATTTCGGCAAAACCGGCATTGCCACGGCCATCGGTGAACAGTCGATCAAGATGCTGGTCGACCCGGCAGCCGGGGCGCGAATGGCGGTGGGCGAGTCGCTGACCAATCTGGTCTTTGCGGGGATCGAAGAACTGGGCCAGGTCAAGTGCTCCGCCAACTGGATGTGGGCGCCCAAGCTGCCCGGCGAGGGTGCGGCCATCTATGATGCGGCGCAGGCAATGCGCGATGCGATGATAGAGGTCGGCATGGCGGTCGATGGCGGTAAGGACAGTCTGTCGATGGCCACCATGGTCGGCGACGAAACGGTCAAGTCGCCGCGCGAACTGGTCATCTCCGCCTATGCGGCGGTCCCCGATATCACCAAGGCGGTGACCCCGGATATCAAAAAGCCGGGTTCGCCCTTGCTCTATCTCGATCTCGGCGGCGGCCATTCCCGGTTGGGCGGCAGTGCCTTAGCCCAGGTCATGGGCCAGATGGGTGATGTCAGTCCCGATCTTGCCGACGGAGCGCAGCTGAAATCTTGCTTTACCGCGGTCCAGGAGTTGATAGACAAAGGCTTGATTTCGGCCGGTCACGACCGCAGTGACGGTGGATTGATCACCACCCTGCTGGAGATGGCCTTTGCCGGCAACTGCGGCCTCGATATTTCCCTTACCGGCAGTGCGCCGGTTTTCGCGGCCCTTTTTGCCGAGGAACTCGGCCTGGTGCTCGAATGCCGGGAAGAGACGATAGGTGAGGTGGAGGAGATACTTGGCAAGGCCGGGGTACTCTTTGCCGGGATCGGCACCGCAACCGCCGATAAGCGCATCCGGGTCAGCCATAACGGCGTGCCGGTGCTGGACGAGCAGATGATCGTCCTGCGCGGCTGGTGGGAAGAAACGAGCTATCGGCTGGAACGGCTGCAGATCAATCCGGCCTGTGCCGATCAGGAAAAAGAGCAGATCTATGACCGCAAAGGACCGGCCTACCATGTTCCCTTCCGCCCCGAACCGGCACCCGCCGAGCTGCTTACCCGAACCGACAAACCGAAGGTGGCGATTCTGCGGGACGAG